>DATFWZ010000557.1:0-3540 GCA_035258765.1 Gemmataceae bacterium | reverse complement strand
CAGAACAGGCACTGCTTCTGGCCCTTGAACTCGCCGGTCACGTTCATGGGGTGGAACGGCCCGGGGACCTTCTCGCCGGCCTGCGGGCCGGACTTGACGTGCTCGGCGGCGGCGGGGATGGCGAGGGCGACGGCCGCGACGGCGGCAGCGAACAGGCGCACTTTCATCACTGCGACTCCTGGGATTGCGTTCGGCCCGGCCGCCCAGACCCGTTCCGGCGACCGGGCCGGTCACCCCACAGACGCTGTGGGAGGGCGGCGTATTCGAGGCGCGAGGAATCGCGGGCGAGGTGTGGATTTGGTGAGTGCGTAACGAGTTGCGGAAGGGTTTTCTATCCCCGCCAGCTTTCGCGGACTGCCGTTAGCCGCGACGCGCCAGCGGAGCGCGAAAGCTGGACGTCCCAGCAACGATGAATGGCACGCAACGGCGAGCGGAGCGGCGCGAGCCGGCTCACGCCGCTCCGCTCGCCCTTGACTTTGCCGCCTTCGCACCCGAGAGAGCGACGTGACGCGCTCCGCTGGCGCGTCGCGGCTAACGGTCAGGGCTGCGTCACCGACGCCGCGAGCACCTTCGCCACCTGCTCCTTCGTCTCCTCCAGATGCGCCCGCAGCGTGTCCTCCGGCGGCGACTTCTTGTCGCTCAGCGCCAGCTCGATCCGCCGATTCACATCGCGCAAGTGCATCCGCGCCAGGCTCCGGGCGTCCGGGACCGTGCCGCGAAGGACCAGGCGCGACAGCTCCGCGACGTACGCCCGTTGCAGGTTGCGGCGGATGATGCTCGTCTTCTCCGCGCCCGCCTTGTCCGCCGCGGTCGGCAGGTCGGCGAACGACGAATCGGTCAGTGTCCGCATCACCTCCGCGATCGTCAGGCAGCCGTCCTTGTCCGTCTTCGCCGCGAGATCCTGCATCCGCGAGAGCGTCCGGTCGTTGAGCAGCTCGCGCAGGCACACGCGCTGGATGCCGAGGATCCGGTCGTTGACCGGGAAGCTCACCCCGGCGAAGAACGCGTGCTCGTTGCCCCAGTGCAGCCAGCGGTCCGCCGCGAGTTTCCGCAGCAATTCCGGTGGGAAGTTGAACGGCTTGTCGGTCAGGATGCGGTCCTGGAGGAACTTCAGGGCCTCTCGCTGCTTCGACGGCGAGACCGGCACGAACGGGTCGCGGCCCTTCGGGTCCCCCTTGTGGTCGCGGTGCACGAACTCCCCGCCGACGAACTGGGCCGACAGGAAGGCCGCGTTGCCGTACTGCTGCAGCATCACGCCGAACGCGACCCGGGCCCGCTGGTACCCCTCGCCCGACTCGACCACGCGATCAGCCAGGCCTTTCATCAAGTCGTCGGCCAGCGCCGCCCGGTCCATCGCGAACTTGAGTGGGTCGGCCCCCAGGTCCCACTGGTTGATGTGCGGGTCGGGGGTGAACAGGTCCTCGTCGGTCCCGTAATCGTGGCCGGTCTCGGCGCTGCGGGACGCGATCTTGGCCAGCTCCGCTTTCTCCCCCTCGGTCCCGCCGGTGAGCGGCTTGTACCCGTACTCGATCGCCCAGTAGTCGTACGGCCCAATGGTCGAGGTGAAGAAGTCGCCCTGCTTGGTCCCCTTTGGGGCCAGGTTCACCGGGTTATAGTCCATCACGCTGCCGACCAGGCCCTGCTTACGGGTGATGTTCAAGTCGTGAAGCTGGTCGTTCTTGAGCATCGTGCTCGCCTTGAAGTTGTGCCGCAGGCCAAGCGTGTGGCCGACCTCGTGCATGACCGTCTCCTTGACCGCCTGCTGCACCAGCTCGTCCGGGAGCTTGTCGCCCGGCTTGAGATCAAGTCGGGCCGCGAGGGCCGCGAGGGCCAGGCCCAGCTCGGTCTGCTTCTGCGACGCGCACTGGCAGAGCCCCGCCCGGTACGCCTTGAACTGGGCCCGCTGGGCCGCGTAGGGGTCGTCGGTCGCGGGCTTGTCGTTCCAGCTGCCGGCCCCGCGGGCCGCCGACAGCGGCACCGTCCACCCCCGCCGGGCCGCCTGGATCGGACTGTCGGGCTCCGACGTCAGCCCCCACTCGTTGCGGTAGAGCTGCTGGTCGCGCTTGTAGAAGCGCACCATGCTCGCGTCGAAGATGATGTCCGCGTCGATGATCTCCCCGGTGAACGGGTTGGCCCGCGACGGGCCCATGGCGTAACCGATGTCGGTCGTGATCCACCGGAACGTGCTGTACGTAACGTCCTCCGGGTCGAAGTCCTCGTTCTCCTGCTGCCGGACCTCGATGGCGTCGCGGAAGCCGATCTTCTCGAACGCCTTGTTCCACTCGAGGATGCCCTCGCGAACGGCAGCCCGGTACTCGTCCGGCACCGACTTCTCAATCCAGAAGACGATCTTCTTCTTTGGCGGCACCAGCCTGGCCCCCTCCTTCCACGGGGAGCCGTCGGCACGCTCCAGCCGCCAGCGGGTGATGTAGCGGACGAAGGAGGTGTCCTTGCTGTCGTTGGCGAAGTCCTTCATCGCGGTCAGGAAGTAGCCGATTCGGTCGTCGGCGATCCGTGGCGTGTAGCCGATGTCCGGCAGGTCCACGAGACCGTAGTGGATGATGACGGTGTTGCCCCGCTTGTCGATGACTGAGTCCGGAGCGTCCTTGCCGGCATAGACCGCGGCCACCTGCATCTCGACGTTCTTCGGAAACGCCTTGAGCTTATGCCAGGTGGTGCGGTTGGGGTCGAGGAGGCCGAACGGCAGGTCGGCGAAGTTGGTGAAGAACACCTCGTTGAAGTCGATGAGGACCGACTGCCGGAGCGGGTGGACCGATTTGATCTTCAGTGCCATGAGGACCGAGTCGGTGTAAGTGGTTTCCAGGGCGCGGGCGATCGGGCCGGACCCGGTCTTGTAGCGGACGTTCTTGCGGATCAGGTGAATCTTGTCCCCGACTCGCTTGAACGCGATGACCCACTGCTCATCGCCGTTCAAGGTCCACCCGGCCTGGTCCATGCCGCCGCCGGCCAGCGAGATCGCGCACAGATACGACCGGTCGAGCTGGAACGGCTGGATCTCGGCGAGGACGTGCTCGTCCTTCTGGTAAAGCTTGAAGAGGCCCTCGTAGGTCTTGGCCCCGGCGATGACCTTGTCGAACTCCTCGAATTTCGGCGGGGGCGGAGTCTGCGGTTGCGCGATGACTACGGGGGCGAGGATGATGAGCGCGGCGAGGCTGGTGGTCAAGCGAATCATGTCGGGACCTCGGTCGGGTGGGGATTGGGTGTAGGCTAGCGGACGGGGCGGTGGGCGGGCAAGCCGGATGTGCGGGTTGTGATATGTGGGCAGGCTGGGGGGGCGGCGCAATTGGTACAAGTCCCCCCCCTCCGAAGCGGAGGGGGGGGTTGGGGGGGAGAGGTCTTTGGGAGCGCGCAGCCAGACCTCTCCCCCCGGCCCCCTCTCTGAAGCGGAGAGTGCGAGACTGGCGGTCATTGCTTGTTAGCCGCTTCCACGGCCTGCCGCAACTCCCGAAACAGCTTCGCCAGGTCGCGGGAGCGGTAGTGCGCATTCAGCCCGCTCGGGTTCGGCAACACCCACACGTT
>DATFWZ010000556.1:0-5979 GCA_035258765.1 Gemmataceae bacterium | reverse complement strand
TACGCGGATACCGGTGAGGAGTGTCCCGGTTTCCCCATCGCGGACCATGCCGGTGATTGGCTTGTCCGGCCCAAGGACAAGTGAGAAGTCCGGAGGGAATAGCTGCAGCGGATTTCCCCGTCCGCTCTTCCGCATGCGATTCGCGGCCGCCGGCCCGCCCGACACGTCGACGCCCTTTCGCGTCGCCACGTCGGCGAACGTGTCGGCGAGCCCGGGCCCCGTGACAAATAGCGTCACGATTCGGTCGGCGCCGAGCCCGGACAGGGTGAACGTCCCGTCCGCGGCGGTTTTGGTGTTGAACGCCTGGCCGAGGCCGCCGCGGTTCCAGATCGCCCGGTCGAGCTTCGCGGCGGTCCGTTCCAGGTCGTCCGCGGTCTTGTTCCAATTCTTGAGCAGATCGTCGAACGCTCCCGGCGGCCCTGCGTGGACGTTGTGAACAGTGACCGTCGCGCCGGCGACCGGTTTCCCCTGCAGATCGATGATGCGACTGGTGATCGGCTGATCCGGCACCAGTCGGAAAACGGCGTCCTCCCGCGGTTCCGACAACCAGTCGATGCCAAATCCCGGCGCGAATGCGACGACCTGCCGCGGGTTGCGCACCGTCTGGGGGTACGACATTTCGAATGTGAATTTGCCGTCCGGGCCGGAGGTTATTTGCGGAATGCGCTCCTCGGTCTCGTCCGCGATGACCGCGAACTTTGCCCCGGCGACCGGTTTCCCGTCCGGATCGAGAACACGCCCGGCCACCTTGATCGTCTTCGCCGCGTCCACCTTTGCCGGCGGCTTCGGAGCCTCGTCCTTCTTCTCTGGCCTAGCCGGCATTGCTTTGTCGGGCGGCGGGCCGGCCTTCGTTGTTCGTGGCTGCCCGACTCCGATTCCGATGATCGCGGCGGCCGCGAGCATGACCGCCCCGGCCAGCACTTTCTTGAGCACCCCATTCACGGCAACCCCCTCCGCGAGTGCGGCCACAGACGGCGGGAAATCGCCCGCCCGGACCGCGTGGATGGAGCGCAGCGGGGACGCCCCCGCCGGGGAGGTGGCCGCGAGGGCCAATAGGCCGGCGCCCAGGGCACAGCCGCCCCGGACTAGGGCGGCGTGCAGCCGTTTGCGCCCGCGATGGATGCGAACCTTGAGCGTTTCGACCGCGACGCCAAGTCGGGCAGCTGCCTCGTCGCGAGTCAGCCCTTCCAGGTAGCACAGGATGAGCGGCTCGCGGTACGTCGGCAGCAGCTTGTCCAGCTCCGCGTCGAGGGCAGCCAAGAGTTCCCGGCCGGTCATCCGGTCCACGGGCGACACGGACGCGTGGACCGCTGCCTTCGCCTCGCGCCGCGCCCGCCGCTCGGCGGCGACTCGGGCGTTCCGGGCGACTTTCCGCGCCGTTGCGTAAAGCCAGTTGGCAACCGAAGGCCCCCAGCGCACGTCCTTGGCCTTGCGCGCAAGCACAAGGAATGTGGCCTGGCACGCGTCCTCCGCGTCCTGCCAGTTGGCCAGCGACCGGCGGCAGACGCCTTGCACCATCCCGGTGTGCCGGCCGACGACGCGGGCGAAGGCGGACTCGTCTCCGTCCTCGACGAATCGCCGGAGCAACTCCTGGTCGGTGGCCGGCTCGTTGGCCGTCGTCGCCACCGACCGGATTGCCTTACGCAGTACTGTCGCTCTCGGGCTCGCCATGACAGTTCTCCCGGCCCTCACAATACCTCCACAACTGTCATGTGCGCCGAGCGGCCGCGGTTACACGCGGCCGAGAGGAATCACTTGTCCACCCGCTCGACGACGATGTCCTGCGTCACAACCTCGGCGTCCGCCTTGATGTCAAGCACCTTGCAGGAATTCCCCCGAATCATGCCGTACCTGTAGCCGAAATAGATCCTGCCGGGGGCGTCCTTATGGAAGTACTGGGGGTAATTGGGATCGGGGGCCGGCTGTTTGTAGAGCGCTCGCGCTCCCTCGCCGTCCGGCAGCCGCCGGAAGTCCGGGCCGCCCATCAACAGCACGCGGCCCGGGATCGTCAGGACGCGGAAAGTCCCGTCGTCGGGCGTCACCGTGTAGCTGGTCCCGTCGAACGCAGGATAATCCTTGACAAACGCGTTGTCGTTCAAGACCCCAATCTCAACGATTCCGGGAATGGGTTTCTTTGTCCCGCCGTCGATCACTTTGCCGGTGACGATCACGCCTTTCTTCGTCGCGAAGTTAGCGGTGACCGGCTCGTAGCCGACCGTATCGTCGGCCAACAATTCCGTGGCCAGGTGCCGGGTGGTCACGTCGCCATCGACTTCGAGGAAGTACGACTTCGCCTTGCGGGCGCCGTGGATCTCGTAGCGGCCTTCCGAGTCGGTTGTTGCCCTCAGCATGAATGGCAAGAGTTCGCGCCCCTCGCGCGCCAGCCGGACCTGGACGCCGGCCCGCGGCTTGCCGGTCGCGGCATCTTTGATCACGCCGCGGATCGGCTTCTCGACCTCCGCGATAACGGTCGAATCCGGACCGGAGAGCATCCGCTTCCAGATGAGCGGAAAGACCTGCCCCTCCTTCGGACTCCGCGCGAACTTCTCGGTCGTCGCTTCGTTGTACGGCTTCGGGTCGAAGCCCGCGCGGTTGACCACGGTGAACTCGGATTCCGCCAGACCTTTCCCGCGGACGCGCAGCCTGACCAGCCGCTCCGCGCCGACTCCCGCGAGTGTGAACTTGCCGTCGGCATCGGTTGTGGCCGCGGGCAACACCCCCACGTCGTGCCACCGCCATTTCACACCGGGCGGGAAGCCATGGCGCAGTTCTTTCCATTTCCAATCGGCTAGCGCGTCGTCGAGCAACTCGTTGGTGTAGACGTGGATCTCGATCGCGACCACCTGTACCCCGGCCATCGGCTCGCCCTGGCTGCTCACGATGCGACCGCGCACGGCGTTGTCCTTGACCATGTGCAGTTCGATCTCTTCTTTTGGGTCGGCACGTCTCAGCTCAACGAAGTCGATGCCGACGCCGTCCGCCCGCGCGACGAGATCCAGAGGCCTCAGGTCCGCGGGGACCTGGACCTTGAACCGGCCATCGCTCCCGGTGGTGCCAAGGTCCTTCGTCTCGCCGATCCAGCCGAGGAGGACCAATTTGGCGCCGCTCTGGGGTTTGCCGCTCGGGTCGAGAACGCGGCCCGAGAAGGTGACCGTTTTGGAAGCGTCCGGCGCCGGTTTCGCCGCGGGTCCCTTGTCCGGCGCGGTGGCTCCCGGCCTCTCCGGCGGTTGTCCCGCCGTGGACTTAAGCGTCCCCAATCCAATCCCCACCACGGTCACGGCGACCGCGGCGGCCAATGACATCACAATGCGATAAGTGAGCCCTTTCACGGCAACCCCCCTGGCGAGTGCGGCGACGGCCGGGGGGATTTCGCCCGCGGTCAGCGCCCGGATCGCGTCAACCAGTCGCGGCGGGGACGCCCCCGCCCGGGAGGTGGCCAAGAGGGTCAGGAGGCCGGCACTCATCGCGACGCCCCGTCGGGTCAGGGCGTCGCCGAGCTTCTTGCGCCCGCGTTCCAGCCGGATCTTCACGGTCGCGGCCGACAGTCCAAGCCGAGCCGCTATCTCCTCGCGGGACAGGTCGGCCTGGTAGTAGAGCAAGAGCGGTTCGCGATAGATCGACGGGAGATGATCCAACTCCTCGTCGAGGACCGCGAGCAATTCCCGGCCGGTCATCCGATCGACCGGGGGGACCGATTCCGGCACCGCCGCCCGCCCCTCGCGTTTCGCTCGCCGCTTGGCGGTCCGTCTGAGATCGTGCGCGACCCGCCGGGCCGTCATGAACAGCCAGTTGGCGATCGACGACTGCCATCGACCGCTGCCAGCCTTGCGGGCCAGGATCAGGAACGTCGCCTGACACGCATCTTCCGCGTCCTGGTCGTTGGCCAGCGCCCGCCGGCAGACGCCAAGCACGAGCCCGGTGTGCCGGCGGACCAGGGCCGCGAACGCGTCCTGATCGCCGCCATCCGCGAACCGTCGCAGTAATTCGCGATCCGTCGCCGGTGATCGGTCCTGCCTGGCTGCCGTCCGGATCACTCGTCCGAGCGTCGTCGCTTGCATTGCCATGACTGGCCCCCGAACCCACTTCACCCCTCCACGGGAGTCATGGCCGCCGTGACGCGGGCGGCATCAGCGCTCGGTCGAAGGTGTTACCTTCACATCGCCGAGGTCCTTCACCTCGCCCGAGCGAAGCCCGCCGCCGAACACAGCTTCGTCGGTGCCATCCCTCAGGCGGTACTCGTAGTCCGGGGCCAGGGCCTCGAGGCGGAACCGGCCGTCATCGCCGGTCTTGATGGAGTGGGGCAGATATCTATGCCACGCGCGCCAACCCTTGGTGAGTCGGAACCACGGCTCCAACTCCACGCCGGCCCGCGGCTTGCCGTCGGCGCCGACGAGCCGGCCTGTCGCGATCGCACCGGGCTGCAACTTCACCACCACCGCGCCGCCGTTCTGCTTCGGCGGTTGGGCCGTCCCGACCAGACCCTTTTCCGGATACAGGACGACGATGTCATAACCTCCCTGCGGATTGAACCCACCCGCGAATTCGGCGGCCATCATGATACCGCCCCATTTCCAGTCGGTGTTGAGATTGAACGCCCGCGCACCGGCGAGCGGCTTGCCATCCGGTCCGAGCACGCTGGCTTTGAACGTCCAGCCCGGATCGATCGTCACATCGCACCTCACCGATTCCGCCCCCTTGGCCGGATTGACCTTGGCGAGCGCGTTGTAGTTGCTCGTGAAGGAGATGTGGTAAGGTGCGGTATTGAGCGACTTCTCCTTGGTCCCGAACTCGTCGTCGCGCGCGTCGGCCCGCACATACGGGTCGCGATGATAATAGACGCCGAGGAGTCCCGGGCCGGGGAGACCAACGACACGGAACGACCCATCCTCTTTTGCACCGGCTACGACTTCCTCCCTTACGATCGTGCCATCGAAACCGGGGTATTCACGGATGTGGGCGTTACTGAAATCCTTGTCGTACAGGGCGAAGTACTCCACGCCCGCCTTGATCGGCTTGCCGGTCACCTTGTCGGTGATCTTTCCCTCGATCCAGACGCCGCGCTTCAAGTCTACATCCACCGTCGCCGGCTCGGTGCCGACGCCCGGCGGCACCTCCACGTGCCGGGCGACATATGGCTGGTCCTTGCTCGGGATGATCGCGATCGAATACCCCTTTCCGGTCGGCATTCCCAACAGTCGATAGCGCCCCTCGGCGTCGGTCGTTGTCCTGACCACAGGATGCAATCCGCGATAAGAACTCGGGGCGACCAATCTGTTGAGGCCCCGGACCGTAGTGCCTGCGATTGGCTTCTTGGTGTCGGCATCGCGCACCACACCGACAATCAGCTGGCACGGGGCAGCCACGAAGCGGAAGTCGGACCCGTAATAGGTCGTGGTCTGGCTCGGCTCGCCGTACTCTTGGCGCCCCTTGTCTGAAAGCACATCAATCGGTTTGCCCGGCCGCGTGACGATGCAGACCTGCTGGCTGGCAATGCTTGGCCCTTCGATGATCCCACGGACCAGGCGGTTGCGGCCGATGCCAGTGAGCCTCAGCTTGCCGTCGGCATTGGTCGTCACCGTCGGACATGGGGCGGTGGTGTAGCGCGGGAAGAACTTGCGTTCCAAATCGAAGGCCAGCCCCTGCTTCCCCAGTGCAGCCGCGACCCACGGGCCCAAGTCATCGCCCGATACCTCGTGGGTCTGCCAGACCGTGAGCGTGGCATTCCGGACTGGCTTACCTTCGAGATCAACAATCTGCCCGGTGATTGGCATGTCGTCCTCAACAAGTCGAATCGTCAGATCGTCGCGTTTAGCGCCCGGTTCCAGATTGACCCAGCCGGGCCCACACTTCGGCGCGGTGGCAACGACTTTTGCACCCCATCGTTCCTCGAACTTCGCGTTGGAAACCATGAACTCGAACCGGCCATCAGAGGAGGCGGAAGTCGCCGACTCAGGCGCCGGCGGTGGGCCCCAATAAAGC
>DATFWZ010000555.1:0-4437 GCA_035258765.1 Gemmataceae bacterium | reverse complement strand
AGGGACTCGGACGAGTACCCGTTCCAGGGCCCGCCGCAGCCAATGCCTCCGGGTCCGGGCGGACCGGGATACCCCGGTGGGCCGTCAGGTCCGGGCTACCCGGGCGGGCCGGGCTACCCGGGCGGGCCGGGCTACCCGGGTGGGCCGTCGATGCCGGGCATGCCCGGCAACATGGGTGGCCAGCAGCAGAATCGGTCGTACGTGGACATCGTGCGATCGGACAAGATAGTTACGCTGGTCGTGAACCTGGAATGGAAAGAGGAGTGGCACAACAAGGTCGCCAACCAGGTCCGCGACTATTTCGACGGCGTCGCCGGCCAGGGGATGTTGCTCGCTTCGAAGCATCCGTGGGAAAAGCTACCTGCGGCCGTCCGGCGATTGCAGGCCAGCGGCACATTCCCGCGTGCGGCCCTCTCCCGGCCGTCCGCCGCCGCGCGCATGGGCTTGCCGTTCGCGCCGGAGCAGCGGGTGAGCTGGATGGTCGAGCTCTTGCCCGGGCTCGGCTACGACCGGCTCTACCGCGAGATCGACAAGAACAGTGCCTGGAATTCGCCGAACAACCTGCGTCACGGTCGGTCCTGGATACCGGAGTTCCTCGACCCGTCCCAGGAATCGCGTTCGTGGCGGGCCGAGCTGACCAGCATCGTTGGTCGGGATCTCGGGGCCACCCACTTCGTCGGCCTGTCCGGGATCGGCGACGACGCGGCCGAGTTGCCCGACAAGCCGGAGAATGCCAAGCGCCTCGGTATCTTCGGCTACGAGCGCGCGACGGCCGTGAACGCCATTACGGACGGGCTCGACAAGACCATCTTCATGATCCAGGTGCAGTCGAACATCGCCCGGCCGTGGATCCGCGGTGGCGGCGCGACCGTCCAGAGTGTCTCCCCGACGGACAGCTTCAAGCCGTTCCGGGTGATGCAGGAGAACGGCGACTTCGGCGCGTATGCGATCATGTGCGACGGGACGGTCCGGTTCATCAAGACGACCATCCCGGACGAGTTGTTCCGGGCGATGGTGACGTACAAAGCCGGTGACAGCACCGCGAGGATCGACGAGTTCGCTCCGAAGACGGAGCTGACCACTCGACTGCGCACCGGCAAAGTCGAGCCGGCCGCGCCGCCGCCCCCGCCGTCGTACATGCCGAAAGATTGGCAGCCACTCGGCCTGAAAGTGTTCGGGGCCTCGTACAGCGTCGGCATGCCGCCCGGCCGGATCGATTCGATCACCGACCGGAATGAGGAGAAGCACTTCACCGCCCAGTGGACAGCGAAGAAGCTGACCCTCGGGGCGTACGCCCGGAGCCGGCCCGGCTTGCCCGCGTCCGACCCGGACGGAACGGTCGCGGCGGGTGAAATCGAGCGCTTCCTGAGCGTCCACAGCCTGAGCCAGGACGGGAGCATTTCGGACGCACCACCGCTCAACGGGAGCAAGGGGAAGGAGTTCCGGGCCAAGCCGGACCGCGACCCGACTGCCCCCGCGCAGCTCTTCCGCCTCTGGGTTGTCAATGGGGCGCGGTTCGCCATGTCGGTCGGCGGCACCGCGATCAAGACTGAGGACGCGGAGGAGTACTTCAAGACCGCGACCGCCGTTGCTGGCGGATCATTCGAAGCGCCGAGGTTCGGCAAGGGCGTGCACATGCACAACCCGACCCTGCGGATCCTCATCTGGTTCCCGGGCGAGCCGAGTGGTGTCAGGAAAGACAACGTCTTCCTGTACTACCCGGAGGACGTGCCGGGCGGGGCGTACTTCACGCTCGCTCTCATCTCCGCCAAACTCGACCCAGCGGTGGACATTGAAAAGGGGTACCGGTCGCTCGAGAAGGCGGTGAAGGAAGGTCAGTTCGGCGAGAAGCCGCAGAACGTCCGGAAGAAAATGATGGGCGAGCGGCCCGGTGTGGTCTGTGACATCATCAAGGGCGACACGCCTTTTAGCACATGGGTCGTTTACAACAACGAGGAATCGGCAGTGGTACTGTCGGTCCGCAAGGACATCGGCATCTCGGCCGACGACGAAAAGCGGTTCTTCGAATCTCTGCAGTTCGGCGTTGACAAGCCGCCGCAAAAGGAAGGTGCTCCCGGCACACCGGGCGTTCCGGGCGGCCCGCCGACTGGTCCGGGTGTCCCGGGTGCTCCCGGCGTACCCGGGCCGGCGAAGTGATCACTGAGAAGTGAGGAAAAGCGAGCGGGCCGCGCCGAAAGGCACGGCCCGCTCGCTTTTCCTTTCGCTGACACAGGTCCGCACCCACAAACTCCAGGGCGCCTCGACCGCAGGGGCGCAATGCAATCCAATAGAAGCCGGCGCCGTAAGCACTTACGGCGCAGCTGGCGGAAAATGCGTTGCAGGGCTGGTGAGGGGGGGTTGCAATGCAATCCATTTTGGGTGTGACACGGCGTGTCATCCATCCGCGCGGCGCAGCAACTACTTGACCTCACTCTCTGACGACGCCACCTTCAGCTTCCAATCCTCGATCGGCGTTCCCTTCAGATTGAGATGGCTCGCCAGATGATGGAGTCGCTGCGTCGCCGGGCCGTCCGGGGCGGTTGTGAACAGGTTGCGCAGGAAGTAGGGCGGCATCGCCTGGTAATAAAGGGTCGCGCGCACGCGGACGCGGGCTGCGTCGACGCCGGTCGGCAGCTCGATCTTGTAGGTCACCTCGTCCGACCCGCTGCCGTCCGCGTAGCGTGGATCCGCGGCCGTGGTGGAATCGGGGTAGGTTGCTTGCAGGAACCGGCCCGTCAGTGCCGGGCCAGGGCCGTCTTTCTTCCAACCCCGCGGCAGGAGGCGATTGTCCTTCACCGTGTCGCACCCGCGGACGAAGCTGGTCGTGAAGTCTCCCTTAGCGTCCTTCAAGAGCGACTCGTACACCTGCACCTGGTCCGGCGACGTGATCACCTCGTGGTGCGGCTGGAACTGTTGTTTACCGTCCGCGTCGCGGGCAAACGACTCGGTCGCAAGCGGCTTGCCGTCTGCTCCGAGCAGGACGCCCAGCTCATTCGTCCGGCCGGACGACCAGACCACTCGCTCGGGCCCGCCGCCCGAAACCGCAGATTCGACGACCGCCACCTCCAGGAATGCCCGGCGAAATCCGACACCACTCGGGAAGCGGTGGCCCGCCTTGTTCTTGACCAGCACGCGAGCAGTCAGCCGCATCGTTCCTTCGCGCTCGGCGGTCACTTCCACCGTCGCGGTCTCGGACCGGGCGGTGCGGAGGAAGTTCTGGACTGCGTTCTCGAGGTCTTTGGTGGATCCGGTCATGAAGTCGGTCTTGCGCACGCCGAGCACATCGTCGAACTGGTTGAACATCTCAACCAGGAACACGTTCAGCCCAGAGAAGTTGTGCCGTCGGTAGCCGGTCTCGCGCAGGCGGATGTTGAGCTTGTCGTGTGGGGCGAGGTTCTCCGCGTCCGGGTAAGTCGTGTCCTGGACGGCCGCGATCCGCGTCTTCAGCTGAGCGATATCGATCCAGTGACGCTCGTCCTTCAGGCCAGGCGACATGTGGCAGTCCTGGCACGACTTCGCCTTCGGGTTCGCAGGGTTGACCTCGTTCTCGTACTCACTGTTGAGCCACTCCAGATACGTTGCCTGCTCGACGTGGTGGTGGAACTTCTTGAACAGGTCCACGGTCTGCCCCTTCCCGACCTCGTCTAGCTCGTGGTCGGTTTCGAGTAGCTTCTCCACCGCCGGCAGGGCAACCGTGTGGCAGGTGCCGCAAAGCTGCGACGACTTGAGGTAGGCGTTGTACTTCGGCTTGAGGCCGGTCCCGTGCTCCATAACGTACGAGCTGATTTCCTCGTCCTTGAACGGGCCGTAGATCTCGCCCTTCTGGCCCAGGTGGAAGTTGCCGGTGATCGACGACTCGAGGAAGAACTGCAAATACGGCCGGGCGTCGGATTCCGGCTGCGGGCGCGGCTGCATGCGATGGCAGACGGTGCAGCTCACGCCGTCACGGGCGAGCGCGCCGTACTTCGCGTCCGCGTGGCCGCTTACCGCGTGCACATGGTCGAGCGAGAACTTACCTTTCGCGCCCGCGTGGTCGACATCGAATTGCCGCTTGCCCATCGCGCCGTGGCAGCGGAGGCAGGCGCTGGCGAGGGTGTCCGCGTACTCGCGCGCCGCGGCCGGGTCGGACTTGAACTGCTCCTTCAGCAAGCGAATTTCGGTCTCGAGTTGGGCGAAGAAGACCGGGTCGCGGCCCGCGAGGCCCATCGGCGTCCACCGCCATTCGCCGTGCGGGGAGACGTCCCAACCCGGCGCGCCATAGTCGGTGGACTTCCCCGCGGCCACGAACATTGACGGACCGAACGGCGCGACCAGGCCCGCATGGCAGCTCATGCACTGGTTCGACGTCAGGAACTCCTGGCCGTTGTCGCGGCTCGCGACGACGTTGTCGTGCGTGACCGGCGGCAAGTGTGCCACCTTCGCGAGCTCGACCGGCTT
>DATFWZ010000554.1:0-12679 GCA_035258765.1 Gemmataceae bacterium | reverse complement strand
CGGCTCCACCGGGCGCGGGGCCGGACGCGGCGGCTCCGCGGGCCGGCCCGCCGGTGCCCCGTCGCCCCGTCGGCGGAGCCGGTCGATCTCGGCCATGAACCGGTCGATGTCGCTGTTCGAAGTGCGCTCGACCCGCTGCCCCTGGCCGCCCTGCGCGGGGCGGGCCGGTGACGAATCGCGCCGCGATCCCGAGTCCTGCGACGCCTTCACCACCGCGCTGATGATCCACACCAGTACGAACAGGCCCAGGACGACGAGTGCCATGCCACCCATGTCTGACCCTCGGTGAGAAGCCAGGAGTCAGGGGTCAGTTCAAGTGTCCGATCTGACTCTTGACCCCTGACCGCTGTCATCGGTTGCCCTGCCCGTCGCCGCCGGGACCAGCGATGCTCGACCGCATGTTCGTGTCGGCCTGCAGGTTCTTCAGGTTGTAGTAGTCCATCACACCCAGCCGGCCGTCCTTGAACGCTTGCGCGATGGCCAGCGGGACCTCGGCCTCGGCCAGGACCACCTTGGCCCGGTTCTCCTGCACCTCGGCGGTCATCTCCTGTTCGCGGGCCACGGCCGCGGCCCGGCGCTTCTCAGCTTCGGCCTGGGCGACCCGTAGGTCAGCCGCGGCCTGGTCGGCCGACAGCTTGGCACCGATGTTCTCCCCGACTTCGATATCGGCGATGTCAATCGACACGATCTCGAACGCCGTCTGGGAGTCCAGCGAGTTGTGCAGCACCGTCTGGGAGATCAGGTTCGGATTTGCCAGGACGACCTTGTGCTCGTCGGCCGAGCCGATCGCCTTGACGATGCCCTCGCCGACGCGGGCGATGATCGTCTCCTCCGTGGCCCCGCCGACCAGCCGCTCGAGCTTCGTCCGCACGGTCACCCGGGCCTTGCACCGCAGCTGAATGCCGTTCCGGCAGACGGCGTCCAGGAACGCCCGGCCCTTGGAGGCGTCCGGGCAGTCGATCACCTTCGGGTTTACCGACGTGCGGACGGCGTCGAGGATGTCGCGGCCAGCGAGGTCAATGGCCGCGGCCGTCTTCCACGGTAGGTCCAGCCCGGCCTTGTGGGCCGCGATCACGGCCGTGGCCGTTTTCGGCACGTTGCCGCGGGCCAGGAAGTGGCTCTCCAGGTCCTCCGTCGAGACGCGAACGCCGGCCTGGACCAGGGCGATCTTCTGCCGCACGATCATCGCGTAGTCGACGTTCCGCAGCTTCATCCCGATCAGGTCGAAGATGCCGATCTTCGCCCCGGTCAACAGGCTCTGGATGTAGAGCCGGACGAAGCTGAAGAACAGGATCAGCATGAACAAGAAGATGAGCAGGGCGATCCCGGCAACGACCAGGATCCAGACCTCTTTGCTTTCGAGGCCTTGCTTCTGGGCGAAGAGGGGGGCCAACATATGAGTGTCCTAGAAGGGGTGTCTGGATGCGAACGGTGACCCGGCGAGGGCGGGCCCCGGAGCCGTAAACGACTTAGTTAGTCCTATCTTACGAAAAGTCCGCGCGCTCGAGGTCGCCGAGGGTCGGTTTGTCCGCGGGTCGGACTATTACCTTATTCGCCCGGACCTCGATGCACTTGACCCATTGCCCGGGTTCCACCATCAACCCCTCGGTGATCACGTCGACGCGGCGGCCGTCGAACTCCGCGATCCCGGACGGCCGGAGCGACGAGACGGCCCGGCCGACCTTCCCCCGCAGCCCCTCCAGCCCGGCGTTGCCGGCCATCGAGGCGATGGTCACGTTGTCCTCCGAGGCCCGGATCAACTTCCGGCCCATCGGGGAGTACGGCCAGAGGTAGAACAGCAGACCGCCGAGGAGCGGCCCGCCGACGCACAGGCTCAGGAGGGCCATGACGGCTGTTTCCATCGACGCATGCGCGAACAGCAGGCCGACGCCCACGAGGGCAGAGCACACGCCGATCACGACCAGGACGAACCCGGTCGGGATGACCAGCTCGGCCAGGACGAGCACTGCGCCGACGGCGATCAGGATGTAGGCCAGCGTAATCGGATCCATTCGTGCCTCAAACGGACAATGACCAGCGACCAACCACCGGACCGGGCCGGTCGGTCACTGGTCATTACCCATTCTACCCGATCAAACCTTCTTCACAACGATTCGCGTCCCCTCCACCTCGACCACCTGGACGGGCGTGCCCGGCTCGACGAAGTCCCCCTCGGTCACCACATCCACGTACCGGTCGCCGAACCGCGCCAGCCCCGCCGGGCGGAGCATTGAAGTGGCCGTACCCACCTGGCCGAGCAGCGAGACCGCGGCCTCAACGCCCGGCAGGGGGGACGGCTCGTCCACCTCCGGTTTGTCCTCGGGGGGGACCAGCATCAGCCGGTTTGCGTATGGGATCTTCGGCAAATACCGGGACAACAGGAATGCCAAGACCCCGGCCCCGGCCATGGTCAGTCCGTACCGCAGCAGCCGACCGATCAAGTCCACCCAGTCGGAGGTGCTCTCCGGGGCGCGGTCCAGCCCGGCCAGGACGAGCCCGGCCAGAACGAGCAGGATTCCGCTCACCCCGGTCACGCCGAACCCGGGGATCAGGAAAATCTCGATCCCGACCAGGGCCAGACCGAGCAGGAACAGCATGATCGCCAGGTAGATGAGGTGCCCGCCCAGCTGGGTCTGGGACCAGAAGAACAGGACGAAGCATACGGCCGCGATCACCCCCGGGACGACCAGACCCGGCGCCTTCAATTCCAGGATCAGCCCCGCGATCCCGATGATCACGAGCAGGATCGACACGGCCGGGCGGCGCAGGAAGGTGGCCAGCTCGTCCAGCCACCCCGGCTCGGCCTCGCGGACGTCTTTCGCTTCCACTCCGTACAGGGCATACACCTCGGACACGTCCTTGTTATCGACGGTCAGGGCGATTTTCAGGTTTTTGGCCTTCGACGCGTTCAACTTGAGCAGAACGCCCTTGGGCTTGATCACGCTCTCGGACACCCACGCCTTATCCGGCTGGGCCTGGAGCTCGGCCCCGCTCATGAGCTGCCGGTCGCCGGTCTTGTTGTTCCGAGCCTGGACGATTTCCAGGTTCTTATCGAAAAGCCCGCGGACCAGGAGCTTGGAGTGGCCGGCCTTTTCAGCCACCTCCTCCAGGTTCCGCTGGATGAATTCCGGGTTGCGGCGCTGGGCGGGCGGGGCGTTAACGATCGCCTCGAAGTCGCCGAGCACCGCCTCCCCGGACGGGTCAGAGCCCTTGTACATGACAATCTGCTGGCAGCCGAAGGCCAGGAAGATGGCAAGGTCGGGCGCATTTCCGGGGACGAACGCAATGGTCCGGGCACGGTAGTTGGGGTCCTTGCTCAGGGCCATCAGGTAGTCGGCCAGGTCGCGGGCAGGGCCCGGGTCCCCGCCACCGGCGGTCTCGATGACGAAGAAGAAGAAGTTCTCCTTCCGCGCCTTGGCGGTCTCGACTTGGTGGCGGATCCGCTCCAGCATGGCCGAGTCGATCGTACCCTCGAGCAGGACCCGGCACGCCTTGATCCCCTCCGCCGGGAACGGGTTGATGTCGTCCCGCACACTGATTTGATACCACTCGGCCACCTCGGCCCGCGTGTCCCTCTGGAGCTTGCAGATGCCGAACTTCCGGGCCCGCTCGACGTCGTACAGTTCGACGCCCGGCGACATCTGGATCGGGTTACGGTCGATGACGACGACCTCGGCGTAGTCCTTTTCTTTGTTGGGTCCTACCACCTTCCGAAGGTCAACAAAAATGTCGGCCCCCCTGAATTTCGCCTTCACCAGCCTTACGTCCTTGTCGAACATCTTCGAGACGGCCCCGGCGCGCTGAATCCCAGCCAGCTTCTGGTAATGCTGGACCTGGATGTCGATCAGCGGACGGTTCGGGGACGGGACCTCGCCGATTTGCGACCCACTCGCCATGACCAGGTCTTCGCACGCGATCACCGGCAGGACCGTGTGCCGGGTCGTCTTGCCATGCACGAACGCGATCGGCGTAATACCGTTCTGAGCCAGCGACCGAATATACTCGGCCAGGTCGGCGCAGGTTCCGTAGGACTCCGTCGCCGCGTCCTTGCCGTCCGGGTTGAAATCGAACACGACCTTCTTGATGTTCTGTCGCGGCGCGTTCCGGATCCCATCAACCGCGGACCGGATCTGGTTGATCGCCCCCTCCGTGATCGGATTCGGGACGGTGACGAACATGCCGTCGGCCTGCGGGGCCTCCTGGGCCGGTGCGGGGCCGACGAGCAGGACAGCGACGAGGGCCGCCGACGGAAGCGCAAGGCTCAACAGACCGGACGACGGGACTTGCATAGGACTCTTCCCCGGTGAACGGCACTGGTGCGGGCGACTCTCCGTGACACGTCGGACCGGTACGAGAGGGGCCGACCGGATGAAACGGGGTAGACACCGCCATTATATTAGTCGTTCAAAAACCCTGTCAAAAGCCGTTTCCGCGTGTCACCAGGCATTTCGCCGGGCACGCCCGAAGATGAATGAGAATGCGAAAAGTCCGACCCGGTATCGCCTTCGGTAGCGCTCGGGCCGACAGTTGAACCGGAATTGTGCCGCGACGTTAAGGGCCCAGCGCCGGCAGCCCCTTCTTGCCGCCGAACCGGCTCTGGAACGCGAAGAACTGCTCGACCAGCGAGTCCGGCCCCAGCCCGGGGCGGCCTTCGACCCGCAATGACGCCCGCTCGACGTGAATGCGGCCGGCAAAGCCCGGCACCGTCACGTCGCAGGCCGACGCGTCGCTCGCCACCCGCACTCTGACCCCCGGCGGCAGGTTGTCCTCGATCCGGTCCACCAGCCCTTCCACGTCGATCGGCTTCTCGAAGTCAAACTGGAGGGTCTCGAGCCAACGACCGAACACGCGCCGGAACTCGTCGGCCCGGAGCATGTCCGGGTCGCTCACCTGGCTGACCTCGCGCCGCCAGATCACTTCCGACGGGTCGTCCGGGTCGAGGCTGACGCTGACCGTGAAGTCGAAGCTCGGGGTGCGGATGAAGCCCATGCCGTCGGCCCCGACGGTCGATTCCAGGTCCTTGCGCTTGAACCCCAGATGCTCGCGCACGGCGTTGTAGGTGTCCTCGACCGCAGCCCGCAAGTCGTCGGCGGCCAACCGGTACGTCCACTTCAGCGCCGACGGCGTCGCCGCCTCCGGCACCTTGAATGTCTTCTGGAACCCGGACAGTTCCTTCACTTTGCCGCGGGTCTCGCCGCGAAAGACGATCCGCTTGAGCTGCTTCAGGTTCAACCGCGCCGCGGGTTTCTTGGCGGTCGCGGTCACAGTGGCGAGGACCGCGTCCGGAGGTCCGAACAACCCGGGCGACTGCTTTCTTGGCGCGGTCATGACCTTGCGGACGACCCGCGGCAGCTCCTTCGCCGTCCACTGATGGAGCGACGCGGCGGTCAGTCGGCCGTTGTCGAGCGCCGCGGGCGCCTGGCCGCTCAATGCGTCTCCGATGAGCTGCAACCATAGCCGCCGGCCGGCGGCTGCTTGCGACGGCTGCCCTTCTTCGCCCGCGGTCAGCGCGACGGCCGGGCCGGACGCGGGGAACAGGTCGGCGAGCTCGTCGTCGGAGACCCCGGGGGCATCGAGGAAGTACCGCGCGGCCGCGCCGGTCGCGGTGAACTGGCGGACGACGTCGGCGACGGCCAGGGACGTCGCCGCCCGGTCGTCCGCGAATGTGTCGGCGCTCGCGAGGAACCCGCGGCCGTTCTCGGCGAACGCCGGGCCGGCGAAAACGAACCAGACCTCGTCCGCCGGCAACATCGACTGCCCCACCCGGCGGAGTCGGGACTCGGCCGCCGACCGCGTCGCCGCCGGGCCGACGAGGATGGTTTGATGCGCCTTGGCGAAACCGGCCGCTTCCAGGTGGCTGGCAAGTGTCCTGAGCTCGTCGACCGCGAACGGGGATGGCTCGAAGTCGGCCGACTCGCTGACCCCGATCAGGACGGCGTACTTGACCACGGCGGGCCCCGGGGGCGATTCAACAAGTATTGATGAGTATCCTACGAGGGACGGCGACCCGCCAGCTCAGCAGAAAAACAAGCGAACCGGGAGCGTGAGCGACCGGAGGACGGGATACGACATGCGTGCCGTGGACATCATCCGCCGCAAGCGCGACGGGGCCGAGCTCACCTGCCCAGAGGTCGAGGCCTTCGCCCGGGCCGCGGCCGACGGGTCGTGGCCCGACTACCAGCTCTCGGCCCTCCTGATGGCGATCTTCCTGAACGGCATGTCCGCCGCCGAGACGGCGACCCTCACAGGCGCGATGGCCAACGCCGGCACCCGCTACCGCTGGCACGACATCCCGGGCCCGAAGGTCGACAAGCACAGCACCGGCGGCGTGGGGGACAAGACGTCGCTGGTCGTCGCCCCGCTCGCGGCCGCGTGCGGGGTCATCGTGCCGATGATGTCCGGCCGCGGGCTCGGGCACACCGGCGGCACGCTCGACAAGCTCGAGTCGATCCCGGGCTTCCGCGTCGGGCTGGACGAGGACGAATTGCGGGCGGCCTTGAAGACGGTCGGTGTCGGCATGATCGGACAAACGCCCAAGGTCGCCCCGGCCGACCGGGCGCTCTACGCCCTCCGCGACGTGACCGGCACGGTCGAGAACGTCTCGCTGATCACCGCGTCGATCCTGAGCAAGAAGCTCGCGGAGGGGATCGACGCGCTGGTGATGGACGTGAAGTCCGGCCGCGGGGCGTTCATGAAAACGCCCGAGAGGGCCCGGGCGCTGGCCCGATCGATCGTGGACGTCGGCAACGCAAACGGCGTCAAGACGGAGGCATTGATCACGGCCATGGACGTCCCGCTCGGCCGGGCCGTCGGCAACGCCCTCGAGGTTGCCGAGTGCATCGAGACGCTCAAGGGCAATGGGGCGAAGGACCTGGAGGACTTGTCCGTGAACCTGGCCGCCCGCATGGTGCGTCTCGGCGGGCTGGCGAAAACCGCTGCGGAGGCGGAGGTGAAGGTTCGGGCGGCCCTATCGAGCGGGGCCGGGCTGGAGAAGTTCCGGCGGATCGTTGAGCAGCAAGGGGGCGACCCGCGGATCGTCGATGACTGCAAGCGGCTCCCGGGATCGCCGTGCTGGAGCGAGGTGACCGCCGACCGGGCCGGGTACGTCACCGACCTGCACGCGGAGAAGATTGGGATCGGGGCGATGCTGCTCGGGGCTGGGCGGAACCAGGCGGAGGACCAGGTCGATCACGCCGCGGGAGTAATTGTCCGGGCCCGGGTCGGGGAGCGCGTGGACCCCGGGGATTCGATCCTCGCGGTGCATTACCGGGAGCAGTCGGCGCTGGCGGCGGCGATGCCGATGCTGTGGGAGGCGGTGGAGATCGGAGAGGATCCGCCCGCACAAATGCAGGTGATGCTCGATGAGGTTCGCTAGATGCGAGGACTACTTCTTCTCGAATTGGGGCAGCGGAAGTTCGAATTCCTGGTTCTCTAAGACCGCCTGGATGTTATCGCCTTCGATCGTGCATTCTTCCACCACTATTCTCATGGACGTGGCGCCCCGATCGATCTTCACGCGCGCCCTCTTCGTACTCTTGAGCACCTTATACACCTTGCCGTCTCTGCTCCACTTGACTTCGAGGTTCAGCAGGTCGAGCCCATCCACTTTTTTAGTTGTCAATTCGTAACTGCCATCGGGCTGAATGAAGGTCCCCTTCTCCTTCAAGAGGGATCGGAGCTTCGACTCGGCTTCATCGCGGTCGGGGGGCGGTTCGAATCCGGCGCATCCGCCGATGACCGCTGTGGCCAGCATGACTCGCCAAACTACGGGTGAAGCGTTCACGGCCAACTCCGCACACGAGGCCTATGGGTGACGAGTGGCTCGATCATAAATGTTTGAGGAAGTCTGAGGAAGGCTCGATTTGCAGCCAGGTAATGATGGCGGCGGATCGAACGTCGAGCAAGCGTCCCGCTTGCCCAACGACAAGGGCAAGCGGCAAGCTTGGCCTGCGACAGACTAGGAGAGCCGGTGCTCACGACGCGGCGGCGGCCGCGGCACTTGCCGACGCCGCGGCCTGGGCGGCCGACTGATGCGTGAGTACCTGGTTCGATTGCCCGCGGACCGATACCAGCGCCGTCGGCGCCCTGGCCCCGTAACCAGACATCGGGTTGTGCCAGCGAATCTCCCCGGTCAGCGGGTCGAGGCAGTAGATGTACCCATTCGTCGAGGCGATGAGCCGGTCCCCGTCGAGCAACAGCGTCACGTAGCCCGAGTGCATCTGGTCGTTCGACCAGACGATGTCGCCGGTTTCGCGGTCGAGGGCGGCCGCGTACCCGTTCAGGCCGACGAATACCAGCTGGTCGATCCTCATCGTCACACTCCGCGAGTCGATTGCACCGATCTTACCCGGTGATTCGTCCGGATACCGCCGGAATTGCAGAAGAGGCGAAGGCCGGCGCGTCCCGCGTCTGGCGCTCCCGCGGGCCGTTCAGCAACCGGCCGATCCACGAGTACCGCACCAGCCAGTGGTAGCTCGCGAGCAAGACCGCCGTCGTCGCGGCTGTGACCGCCGCGAACTTGACCACCGCGGGCACGTCCCAGGTCACGATGGCGTACTGGAACAGGATGACCGGGGGCACGCTCGCCAGGTAGCACCAGTACGAGCTGTCCGCGAGCCATCGCACCCAGGCCCGCTCGCCCGACAGGTGCCGCAGGAACAGCCCAAGCAGCCCGCCGACCATGAGCCACGTGTAGAGCCCGAGGGCCGCCAGCGACACCTGGTGCCACGTCCGGACGTGCACGACGCCGGCCTCCCCGGGATTGTTCGAGACGCCGAACGCGACCAGGCCGACCGGGAACACGATCAGGTTGCCGACGACAAGCGCGAATCGCCACCCTGCGGCGAACCGCGTCAACTGGTCGCGGTGCCGGTAGAGGGTCCAACCGACCACGAAGAACAGGAAGTAGTAAACGAGCAGTGGGACGTTCGGCACCCAGCCGAGCTGGGTGTCGATCCCGCCCGGACCGGTCATGGGCAGCAAGAGGAACCAGGTCACGCCGGCCAGGAGCAGCCACCGCAGCGGCGATTGGAACAACCGGCGGGTAACAATGTCCCACCAGCGCCCGGGCGTCCGGTCGCGCAGCCGGTCCGCGACCCGGGCCAGCGGCAGCATGACCGCGAAGAAGATCAACAAGTACCACAAAAACCAGAGGTGAGCCGGGACCATGTACCGGAGGAACGACCCGCTCAGAAAATGGTGCGCGACCGCCCCGATCGGCGAGTCGCCGGCGGCCAGGACCTCCGCGAACCCCGGCGGGCCGTACACGTGGGCCGGGTTTTCCCGGTAGGCGGCCGACGCGGCGTACACGGTCACGGCCTGCAGAGCCGGCTGGATCGTCACCATGGCGAGGGCGAACGGTAACGCGATCCGCTTCAGCCGATGGCGGGCCGTGCCGCCAATCCCGTGGCGGGCGTAGAGCAGGGCCCCAAAGAACCCCGCGAGCAGGAAGAACACCTGCATCCGGAAGTCGTGGACGGCGAGCAAGAAAACGTCGAACAGAGGCGACCCATGATCGTCCCGGACGGGCCAGAACGGGACCGGGTTGTGCAAGTACGGGATGGCCGCGTGCAGTACCACCCCGAGGAACATGGCGAACCCGCGAAGGGCGTCGAGGCCGTGGTAGCGGTCCGGGACGTCCGCGGGGGGCATGCCGTTCCCTTCAATAACAAGCGTCGGCGAACCGGGAGCGTGAGCGACCGGAGGAAGGCCCTCCGGTCGCTCACGCTCCCGGTTCGCCAGGAGGCGCTCCCGGCTTGCCGGTCAGCCGATCGTCAACTCGTGTGGGTGCGTGAACTCGCGCAGCGGGCGGACGAGCTCACGGAAGTCGGCGGTCGGGAGGTGAACGGTCTCCCACTTCGGCGACCGAACCCGCATGTGTTGCCGGTAGTCGCCGACCGGGACGGCCCGGATCAGGTAGCGGCGGCCGCGCCAGACCCAGACGTCGGCCGTCCCGCGGCGCAGCTCCACCACCGGCTGGATGTCGTAGGCGAATACCAATAGCCCCTGGTACTCGCCTCCGAAGCTTGCTTGCCACCGCTCCAGCCCGTCGACGTCCTCGCGCTCGACCCAGTTCTGCCAGATGCGCCGTGGCTTCTCCTTCGACCCGCCCGGGAACCGCCGGCCCTTGACGTCCACCAGCAGCTTCGACCCGCCGGGTCCGTAGACGATGAAGTCGATGCTCTTGACCGGCTCGTCCTCGAGGGTCGAGCGGCGGACCTCGTCGACCGCGACGTACCCCAGCCGGCGGTCCCTCAGGTACGCCTCAAACGCCGCCTCGTAGTGGTTGCCGCGATCCATCCGAAGGGCCCACCGGCCGCGGTGATTCTGGACGAGTATACCGGCCTGCCGACATTGTGCAAATCCCGGCCGTCCGCGACGATCCCCGGATTCCACCGGGTTCAGTTGCACTTCCTACCAAACTGAGCTAGGGGACTGCTGAGGAATGACTCGACCTCATTTGCCGGGAGTTGCCGATGGGTGCGCATCCGTACTGGTACGTCACCAAATACACGCCAGACCCGGACACGGCGCTTCAGGAACTGCGCCAGCGGGAGTTCCGGGCCGGCCGGTACAACCCGGTGATGCCATTCCTGAACTTCCCGGTCGGCCCGCACTCGCCGGCCCCCGGGGCGCAGCACGACTCCATCGAGGAGGCGTTCGAGGACGCCGACGCGGACGGCACGCGGTCGATTCTGGATATCCAGTCAGTGGGTGACGAGCCGGACTTTTGCGTCGCCTGCCCGCTCGACGACGACCTGTTGCAGGAACTTTACGGGACCACCCGGCCCACGCGGGGGATGGTCCTGGAGAACATGGACTTCTTCGAGGACCTGGAGCGCGGGCACGGGACCTACATCACTCTCTACCAGGACGGCCGTCCGGATGAGTACCTGTTCGCGGGCTACTCCTTCGACTGAAAACAACAACCGAACGCGGATGACGCGGATGACGCGGGTTTGCGCGGATCAGACAGAGGATAAATCTGTCTTGTTTGATCGGCGCAAACCCGCGTCATCCGCGTTCGGTTGCCTTTGGTCCTTGTCAATCAGTCCAGCAAGCCCCGCACGGCCGCGACCAGGTCCGCCGCGGGGACCGTCTGCTCCTCCTTGGTCGCCAGGTTCTTGACGTTCCAGGTGCCCTGGGCAAACTCATTACTCCCCGCGATCAGCCCGACGCGGAACCCGCGACGATCCGCGTACTGGAACTGCTGCCCAAGTTTCTTCGCGTCCGGATAGACTTCCGTGCCGATCCCGGCGGATCGCAACTGGCGCGCGATCCGTTGGTAGTCGCCGTACCGATCCGCGTCCAACATCAGGACCAACACCGGCGCCGGTGTCCCTGTTTTCGGCAGGAGGTTCATGGCCTCCATCGCCGCGATCAACCGGTCGAGGCCAAGCGATGCCCCGACCCCTGGGAGTGACTGTTTCGTGTAGCTCCCGGCCAGGTTGTCGTACCGGCCGCCGGAGCAGACGCTGCCGATCTCCGGCTTGTCGAGCAGGAACGTCTCGTAGACCGTTCCCGTGTAGTAGTCGAGTCCGCGACAGATCGACAGGTCCACGCGCAGCCGGCTCTCGGGCACCCCCGCCGTGCGGAACACCTCGACCATCTCGCGCAAGTTCGCCACGCCCTTCCGGGCCTCGGCGCTCCCCTCGAAACGGCGGTCGAGTTGTTCGAGGATGTCGGCGTTCGACCCGGTCGTCTCGGCCAACGCGATCGCCTGGCCGGCCTGGTCGGCGGTGACGCCCGCCTCCCGGGTCATCTCGTCGATCACCTTGTCGCGGCCGATCTTGGCGAGCTTATCCAGCGACCGCAAAAGCGCTGACGTCTTCCCGGCGAGTCCCAGTTCGGCCAGGAGCCCGTTCAAGACGAGCCGGTTGTTGACGCGGATCTCGAACCGGTCGGACCCAAGGGCGACCAGCAAATCGTTAATGACCAGCGCGATCTCGACGTCGGCCGCGTTGGAAAGCGTGCCGATGGTGTCGAAGTCACACTGCATGAACTCGCGGAACCGGCCCGCTTGCGGAGTCTCGCCCCGCCAGACCGTGCCGAGATGATAGCGCTTGAACGGGAGGCCGAGGTCGACGTAGTTCTGGGCCGCGAACCGGGCGAGCGGGACGGTCAGGTCGAACCGCAGGGCGACGTCCCGGCCCCCCGCGTCCTTGAACCGGTATAGCTGCTTGTTGATCTCCGCCCCTTCTTCCACCTTCGCCAGCAGTACCTCGGTCAGCTCGATGGCCGGCGTGTCGATGGGGGCAAACCCGTAGGAGCGGAAGACCCTGCGGGCGGCCTCCATGAGCCGCTCGCGGGGGATCATCAGGGCCGGGGGGTAGTCGCGGAAACCTTTGAGGACTCGCGGTTCGACCAGCTTTGTCACTTTCACTCCAGTGAGCAGTGAGCAGTGAGCAGTGAGCAGTCAGTACTGCTCACTGACTATCCTCTTGGGTCAGGACAGTAAGCACTGAACAGTGAGCAGTAGTCGATACTGCGGGTTCACTTTTCACTGTTCACTGTTCACTGCTCACTGCTCACTGACTTAGGGTCGGTTGCGGTACCGGGCGCTGACCCGGTCCATGAACCGGCGCTCCTCGGGCGTCAGCGACTCCTTGCCGGTTCGGCTGATCTTGTCGAGGAGCTGGTCGAGGCGGGCCTCGTCGGCGGCGCGCTGCTCGGACTCGCG
>DATFWZ010000553.1:0-3443 GCA_035258765.1 Gemmataceae bacterium | reverse complement strand
GCGCTGGCTCGCCGAGCTGCCGGGGCCGGAAGCACTCTGGGGCAAGGTGCAAGTGGGCGTGATCCGCGGGTCGCAGTCAACCTGGTTCGAAGCTCGGCCGGAGCTCCAGGACTGGGACCGCGGTTTCCCGGCGACCGTCTACGTTCAGGAGAGTAGCCGCCATTTCTTGACCCAGGTTGACGCGATCGCGGAGCAGGTCCCGGTGCATCGGCTGCGCCTGTGGGACCTGGGCGACGCCGACGGCCTGGTGCGGACCCTTTCCGGGATGCCGTTCCTGGCGCGGATCCGCGACCTGATGGTGACGTCATCCTTCCTCCGCGACGACGGGGCCGTGTCCTTGGCCTGTTCCCCGTACGCGAACGGGCTGCGGTTCGTTTCGTTGACGGCCGAGTGGCTTAGCGACAAGACCGGACAGGCGTTCGCGGAGTCGCCGTTCGTGGGCCGGCTGGAGATGCTGCACTTGGTGCGGAACCAGTTCAGCGAGGAGGTCCGGGCGGCGCTGCGGCGGCGGTTTGGTCATCTGGTTCACTGCTGATCGGCTGAGGAATGCCCAATGCCTCCGCCCGGCCACGAGCCGCTCCTCCGCGCCATCTGCGAGACCCCAGACGACGACGCGCCGCGGCTCGTGTACGCGGATTGGCTCGAGGAGCATGGGGACGCGGACCGGGCGGAGTTTATCCGCATGCACGTCCAGCTCGCCCGCGACCCGTACGCACCGGGCCTCGAACAACGCTGCGAGGAGTTGTTTCGCCAACACTGGCCCCGGTGGGTGGCCGAACTGCCCGACACCGCGATTCTATGGGCCGAGATGGCGTTCCCGTGGGGCAGCTACCTGCCGCTCCTGTTCGACAGCCATGATCGGCCTGCCAGGACGGGTGACACGTGGGAGGAAAATGTACCGTCGCTCGGCGACTGGCACCGCGGCTTTCCAGTCACGGTCAATATTCAGGGCCATGTGGACCCGTTCCTGTCGTCCGCCCACCTCATTGCGGAATACGTCCCGGTCCGCCGCGTGCGCCTCCGTGGCCTGGATGACCCGGACTCTGCTATTCGCATGCTTGCCGGCAAGCCGGTGTTCGGAAAGCTCCGCGAACTGTTCGTGAAGGGGATGTTCCCGTCCGACCACGCGGCCGTCTACCTGGCTGGCTCGCGGTACGCAACCGGGTTGCGGTTCGTCTCGCTGAAAGCGGGCAGGATGACAGACCGGGCGGCCGTGGCCTTCGCCGAGTCGCCGTTCCTCGAGGACCTGGAAATGCTCCACCTGACCCACAACTCGTTCAGCGATGCAGCCCGCGACCGGCTCCGGGCCCGGTTCGGGTTCCGGGTTCACTGCTGATCCACGGCCCACTCCGCCTCGCGGGCCGATTCCGCTGTCAGCCACCAGCCGCGGACCTGCGGCTCGGCCGTCCGCAGCCCGATAATCAGGTTGATCACCCCCTCGCCGTAGTTCCGCTCCCGGTCGCGGCGGCTCGGGATTGGATCGGTCGCTGGGTGCGAGTGGTAGACCGCCAACACGTCCGTCGCGGTCGCCCGCATCGCCTTGTGGGCCGCGAACATGCTCCGCGGCTCCGACTCGTACTCCGTCGGTGACTTCAGGGCGTTGACCAGGGGCAGGTGCAATGTCACGTGGCCGATCCCGTCGGCGACTGTCCCGGCCAGGAGGCCGCAACATTCGGCCGGCAATTCGGCCCGGGCGTGGGCCAGCATCGCCTCGTACAGCGGTCGCGGAATCACGAGGCGGAACGGTCCCGTCATTCGAAGGTGCCCATGATCGCCAGCAAATCGGCCCCCAGGGCGAGCCACAATATCAAGTCGAGCCCGCACGTGAGCAGTCCGCCGACCGCGAGAGCCGCCGGCTGCGAGCTGGCTCGGGCCAGGCCCATCGACCGGAAGGCCGCGATCAGTCCGAACACGATGAGGGCCAAAAACCCCGACCCGACGACAATCACGGCAAGCCGGGCGATTTCGATCTCCCCCCGCTGGTGCATGGCCACGCCGTGGGTCCAGTAGAGCAGGTTGAACGTCAACATGATCGGGGCCATGACCAGAAAGCACCCGCCGATCCACAGGGAGACGAGTCCCCAGTCCGTCGCCCGGCGGTCGATCTTCATGCCGGGCCCGAGGGCGTCCCATTCGTCCACGTCGAGACTCCGGTGTGAGTCGGTGTGCGGGTCCGGAGGGTGTTCGTAGATAATACCCAAACAGCACCCCGACCGACCGAAAAACCGGAGCCGACTCGTGTCCACGACCGTGAACGACCTGAAGGGCAAGACGGTGGCGTTCGCCGCGTCCGGCGGGCTCGACTCGTGCACCATTACGAAATGGCTGACCGAGAACGGCGTCGCGGTCGTCTGCTTCACCGCGGACATGGCCCAGCCGGACGAGACCGACTTCGCCGAGATCGGCAAGCGCATGCGCGCCTGCGGAGCCGCCGATTACATCCCGCTCGACCTCAAGACGTCGATCGCCGAGGCCGGGCTCGAGATCATCCAGTCGCAGGCGTGCTACGAGGGCCGGTACTGGAACACGACCGGGATCGGCCGGCACGTGATCGTCGCGGGTATGGTCAAGGCGATGCGGCAGAACAAGATCGCGGTCCTCAGCCACGGGGCCACCGGCCGCGGCAACGACCAGGTGCGATTCCAGCTCTGCACCAACATGCTCGCCCCGGACTTCCAGGTGTACGCCCCGTGGCGGGACGAGGTGTTCCTGAAGCGCTTCGGCGGCCGCAGCGAGATGATCGACTACTGCACCGAGCGCAAGCTGCCGATCAAGGCGAGCAAGGACGCCCCCTACTCGACAGATGCCAACCTGCTCGGCCTCACGCACGAGGCCGGCAAGCTCGAGTCGCTCGAGACCGGCCCGTGGTTCATCACCCCCGGGATGGGGGTGCTTCCCAAGGACGCGCCGGACAAGCTGGAGAAAGTGACCGTCCGCTTCGAGGAGGGGCGGCCGGTGTCGCTGAACGGGAAGAAGGTGGGCGCGTTCGAGGCGATTTTCCAGGCGAACCAGGTCGGCGGGCGGAACGGCGTCGGGATCGCGACGCACTTGGTGGAGAACCGGTTCGTCGGCGTGAAGTCGCGGGGCGTGTACGAGGCCCCGGGGATGGAGCTGCTCGGCAGCGCCTATGCGTATCTTTTACAGCTCGTCCTCGACCGCCGAGCCCGGGAGCTATTCGACCACCTGTCGCTCTACCTGTCGAAGCAGATCTACCAGGGTTACGGCTTCGACCTGGGCGCGCACATGGCCCGGGAGGCACTGGCGCCGATCACGAGACTCGCGACGGGGACGCTTGCACTGAATCTGTACAAGGGCCACGTCTACTTCGCGTCGGCGGCGGACGTGGCGCACCAGATGTACTCGGAGAGCAACGCGTCGATGGAGGCGATCGGGGAATTCAACCACGCGGACTCGGAGGGGTTCCTGCGGGTGTTGCAGGTGAG
>DATFWZ010000552.1:0-2247 GCA_035258765.1 Gemmataceae bacterium | reverse complement strand
GAATGGTCGTAAGTGCGTACCCATTCTCCTGATGAGGTATCGTTACGTGGCCCGGAAAGCACAGAAGAAAACCATCGTCGCCTTCAAAGTCGAAGAGGATCTCGCTGAATTCCTCGGCAAGCTCAAGAACAAGAGCGAGTTCATCCGCAAGGCGATCCTGGCTCAGTTCTCCATGGAGTGCCCGCTCTGCGCCGGGACGGGCGTCGTCCCCCGCGGGCTCCACAACCACTACAAGCCAGTCATCCAGCGCGAGAACAGGCACCCCTGTGACCGGTGCAGGACGCCGCTCACCCTGCCGCTGAACATCGACGCGGCCCCCGAGCCGGAACGGCGTCGGCTGGAGCAGTTCTTCCACGGCGGGCCGTTGTTTTGCGCCCGCTGCTACCCGGAAGTGCCCGCGTGCGACGACTGCGAGTGGCACATCCCGCACGAGGCCATCGCCGACCACTTCAGGAAGGTCCACGCGAATTGACGGGCCGCCTCGAGCACCTGAGACGTCCGGTCGCCGACCCGCTCCCGCACCCGTCGGGCGACCAGCTACGGGCCGCGGCCGACGCCGTTCAGCGGTGGGCCTTCACCCACTTCGACTCGATTCTTGACCAGCAGATCGGCGCGACCGCGACACCGGGCCAACTCCGGCCCGCCCTCGACCTCCCGCCGCCTAACGCGGGGCGACCATTCGAAGAAATCCTGGCGGACTTCCGCCGGCACGTCGAGCCGTTCGCGTTTCGTACGAATCACCCGCGATTCCTGGCGTTCGTTCCGGGCGTCCCATGCTTCCCGTCGATCTTGGGCGACTGGCTGACGGCCGCGGCCAACTTCTTCGCGGGCGTGTGGTTGGAAGGCTCCGGCCCGGCACAAATCGAAACGACAGTCCTCCGCTGGTTCCGGGAATGGCTGGGGCTCCCGGAGACGACTCGCGGCGTGCTTACGACCGGCGGGTCGGAGGCCAACCTGATTGCCCTGGTCGTCGCCCGCGAGCGGGTGCCGTTCGCCGACCGCGGGCGGGCGGTGCTTTACGTCGCGACCGAGCGGCACTGGTGCATCGACCGGGCCGCCAAGGTCATGGGGATGGACCCGGCGCGGGTTCGCCCGGTCCCCGTGGACGACGACTTCCGCCTCCGCGGCCGCGACCTGGCCCGGGACGTCCGGCAGGATTGCGAACTCGGCCTGCTCCCGTGGGCGGTCGTCGCCAACGCTGGGGCAACGAGAACCGGTACCGTTGACGCACTGTCCGAAGTTGCGGCCGTGGCGCGGGCCGAGGGGCTCTGGTTCCACGTCGATGCCGCGTACGGGTGGTTGGCTGTCCTAGCCGAGTCGGAGCGACCCGAGTTGTCCGCCATCGCGGAAGCGGACTCGGTAACGCTCGACCCGCACAAGTGGCTCGCCCAGACGTTCGACGTCGGCTGCGTCCTGGTCCGCGACGGAGGAATGCTGCCCGCGACCTTCACCAGCCGGCCGGACTACTTGCAGGACGTCGCCCCGAACGAGGGCGAGGTCAACTATGCCGACCACGGGATCGCGCTCAGCCGCCGCTTCCGGGCGCTGAAGATCTGGCTGTCGGTGCAGATGCTCGGGCTCGACTGGTTCCGGCGGCTCGTGGAGCACAGTTGTGGGTTGGCGGCGTACGCGGAGGCGGTGCTGGAACGGGCCGGCTGCTTTGAGATCGTGTGCCCGCGACGGCTCAGCATCGTTTGTTTCCGATACGTCCCTCCGGGGGGTGCCGATGACCTCGACGCGGTCAACGCCCGGCTGGTCGCGGCGCTTCGGGACACGGGCCGGGCGTTCCTGTCCTCGACCCGCCTTCGGGGGGCGTTCACTATCCGCATGTGTTTCATCAACTGGCGGACGTCGGCGGCCGACGTGGACGCGATTGTCAGGCTGCTCGTGGAACTCGGGCCGGTGGCCGCTCGTCGATGAAATTGTTCGGTGCAGCAGTCGCATCCTTGATAAAGAGCTTGTTCGCTAAATGGTCGTGCGCGAATCGGTAGCATGGCCACGGTTTTCGCGGAAGTCGCGCTCGCTGAATTCGTGAGAATTCAGCGGACTGCGGAGGCCGAGCGCTGAATTCTCACGAATTCAGCTACTGCAGGTTTGCGCAAAGATTTAGGGGCGGGCTGAGATTCTGAAGCGCCGGTCACGGGGCTTGCCGCGGAGCGGGGCAGGCGCGCCGTTCAGGGCGTGTCGTGTGGGCGGCCGAGTGCGTTGTTTGAGCCCCGTTTACGGGGCTTGCCGCGGAGCGGTGTA
>DATFWZ010000551.1:0-11415 GCA_035258765.1 Gemmataceae bacterium | reverse complement strand
GGCGGTGATCCTTCGCAATGTCGTACCAACGGACAACCATTGGGTCGGCTTCGACCTGGCCGGGGAGAAGTTTCGCGACATCACGGGCGGTCGGATCGTGGTCGAGGCCGGCGGTGAGACGTACACGCGATTCGTGAAGTCCGGCGGCAGTTACGCATCCGTCAACGATCGGCGGTACGTCATCGGGATCGGCAAGGCGACGAAGATCGACACGGTGACGGTCCACTGGGCGTATGGCAAGCCGCAAGAGTGGAAGGACCTTGCGGCCGACCGGTATTGGAAGCTCGCGGAGGGACAAATGGAGGCGAAATGACACGGGCTTTCCCTTGATTCGGGGAGCAATTGGCCAGAAGGGAGGGCTTCCGGAAAGTTCGCGATCGGGCCGTGGGACTGCACCGGCGGACCTTTGGGGACAGTTCTGCCCGGGGGCGTGTGTGCTAAGAGTTGGCAGTCTTGGCAGCCTTGGCAGCCTTGCCCCCCGAGATGATTCGTGGTAGGTGACCGCAATCAAATGAATTGGAATCCAGGGACGGCAAATCAGGACGATTAGCAGTCCCCCTTCGATCCCGATTCGCCATTTCCCCCCCTATCATTTCCCTAAAGCCCTCTGTCTGCCGCCCCGGGGCCGCCCCATGCCGCCGACGTTCGCCACCCGGTCGAACCTCGACCTGATCGAAGACTTCTACGCCCGCTGGCGCGCCGATCCGAAGTCGGTCGACGAGCGATGGCAGGCGTTCTTTGAGGGGTTCGAGCTCGCCGGGCAAACGCCAGTCCCGTGCGACACCGCCCAGACCGGCATCGTCCGGATGGTGTTCGTGTACCGGAACGCGGGCCACCTGCAGGCCCACCTCGACCCGCTCTCGGACAAACCGCCCCCGCACCCGATGCTGGCCCTTGCCGAGTTCGGCCTGTCCGAATCGGACCTCGACCGGACGTTCGATTGCTCGGTCTTCCGCGGGATGGGGCAGGCCACGCTGCGCGAGCTCCGGGCCGCCCTGGAGGAGACTTACTGCCGGACGGTCGGGATCGAGTTCCTGCACATCCAGGACACGACCATTCGGGGCTGGATCGAGGACAAGATCGAGCCGCGGCGAATGCGCCCGGACCTGCCGACGCGGCAAAAACTGCGCGTATTGATGACGCTGCATTACGCGGAGCTGTTCGAGCGGTTCCTGCACACGCGCTACCAGGGGCAGAAGCGATTCAGCCTCGAGGGGGCCGAGACGCTGATCCCGGTGCTGGACGCGATCGTCGAGAAGGCCCCCGGTCTCGGCGTTCGCGAGTTCGTCCTCGGCATGGCCCATCGCGGGCGGCTGAACGTCCTCGCGAACATCCTGCGGAAGCCCTACCAGCAGCTCTTTGCCGAGTTCGAGGACAACTTCCTCCCCGACTCCATGGACGGCGACGGGGACGTGAAATACCACCTCGGCTTTTCCAGCGACGTGACTACCACGTCCGGCCAGCGCGTCCACGTGTCCCTCACGCCGAACCCGAGCCACCTGGAGGCGGTGGACCCGGTCGTCGAGGGCCGTACGCGGGCCAAGCAGCGGGCGCAGGGCGACCGGCAACGGAAGGCCGGTATCCCGCTGCTGATTCACGGCGACGCGGCATTCTCCGGCCAGGGCGTCGTCGCCGAGACGCTGAACCTGGCGAACCTGGAGGGGTACACGACCGGCGGGACGGTCCACGTCATCATCAACAATCAGATCGGCTTTACCACCGCCCCGTCGGACGCGCGCTCGACGACGTACGCCACCGACGTCGCCAAGATGATCCAGGCCCCGATCCTCCACGTGAACGCGGAGGACCCGGAGGCCGCGGTCTTCGTGGCCGAGCTGGCCCTCGAATTCCGCCAGACGTTTCGCAAGGACGTCGTGATCGACCTGTACTGCTACCGCAAGTACGGGCACAACGAGGGGGATGAGCCGGCGTTCACGCAACCGCTGCTCTACCAGAAGATCAAGAACCGCCCGAGCGTGTCGGCCGTTTACACGGAAAAGCTGATCGCAGACGGTACTCTCAAGCGCGAGGAGGCCGAGGAGATTCAGCGGCAATTCCAGACCAAGCTCGACGAGGCGCAGCAGGCGATGCGCGAGGGCCCGCCCGGCCGCCGCGGGATGCGATCATTCAGCGGCCTTTGGCAGCGGCTGCAGCCGCGGTACAAGCACGACCCGGTCCCGACCGGAGTGGCCCGCGACGTCATCAACCGGGTCATCGACCAGATCACGACGGTCCCGCCGGGCGTGACGGTGAATCCGAAAGTGACCCGGCTGCTCGAGCACCGCCGCGAAGTCGTTCATCAGGGGGAGGGCATCGACTGGGCGACGGCCGAGGCGCTGGCCTTCGGCACGCTCTTGACCGAGGGAACGAGCGTGCGCCTCACGGGGCAGGACACGCGTCGCGGGACGTTCAGCCAGCGACACGCGACCCTCGTCGATGCGACCACCGGGGCCAGGCACGTCCCGCTCGAAGGGCTGGCCAAGGACCCGGCCTATTTCGCGATCTACGACAGCCTCCTGAGCGAGGAGGCGGTCCTCGGATTCGAGTACGGATTCTCCGCGGACGCCCCGCAGACATTGGTCCTTTGGGAGGCGCAGTTTGGGGACTTCGCGAACGGGGCGCAGAGCGTCATCGACCAGTTCATCGTCTGCTCGGAGTCCAAGTGGCAGCGGTCGAGCGGGATCGGGTTATTGCTGCCGCACGGGTACGAGGGTCAGGGCCCGGAGCACTCGTCCGCCCGGCTGGAACGGTTCCTACAGATGTGTGCTGAGGACAACATCCAGGTTTGCAACGCGACCACGCCGGCCCAGTATTTCCACCTGCTGCGGCGGCAAATGAAGCGGGACTTCCGCAAGCCGCTCATCCTGATGACCCCGAAGAGCCTCTTACGCCACAAGGACGTCGCGTCCCGGATCGACGACTTCACGGGCGGCCACTTCCGCGAGGTGCTCGACGACGTCGTCCCGCGCCCCGATCGCGTGCGCCGCGTGCTCCTGTGCAGCGGCAAAGTCTATTACGACCTTTTGGAAAAGCGCGCCCGCGATGACCTCGCGATCGTCCGCGTCGAACAGTTCTACCCGTTCCCGGAACACCTCCTCCGCGAGGCCCTGAGCCGCTACCGCCGGGCCGAGGTCGTCTGGGTGCAGGAGGAATCGCAGAACATGGGCGGGTGGACGTTCATGGAACCGCGGTTGCGGGCCATGGGATTTGATGTGAAGTATGTCGGCCGCGACGCGAGCGCCTCCCCCGCCGTGGGCTCGCTGAAGATTCACCAGCGCGAGCAGGCCGAGCTCGTGGACGCGGCCCTGAACGGCGGGCCGGTCCCGTACATCGTCGGCGCCGGCCGAAACGGGCCGGCGCGGCAAATACCCGCCCCCGGGCGTCAGCCGGCCGTATGACCATTCCGCTCAGAATCGCCATCCAACCCGGCAGCCTCCATGGTCGATATTAAAGTGCCGTCCGCCGGCGAGTCAGTGACCGAGGGCCGCCTGGCCCGTTGGCTCAAGCCGGACGGCGCCGCGGTGCAACGGGACGAGATGGTGTGCGAGCTGGAAACGGACAAGGCGACGGCCGAAGTACCGGCCCCGGTCGCGGGCATCCTGCGGCACCGCGCAAAAGAGGGAGACACGGTCACGATCGGCGCGGTGATCGGCGCCATCGACCCGGCCGGTGCGCCGCAGGCCGCCGCGCCGGCCAAGGCGAATACGACCCCCGCGCCGCCGGCACCGCCGGATCGGAAGGTTCCGGTGCTGATGCCTGCGGCTCGGCGGGCGGCCGAGGAGCAAGGTATCGATCCGTCGAGAGTCACCGGCACCGGTCGCGGCGGCCGCGTCCTCAAGGAGGACGTGATGGCCGCCGCGACTCAAGCGACCAATCAGCCGGACGAGAAGCCGAGACAGCCGAGCGTCACCGCACGCGAACAGAAGCCAGACGGACAGGTTTCGAGCCTGTCCCACGAACGGACGTCGGAACGGCGGGAGACCCGCGTCCGGATGACCGGCATCCGCCAGCGCATTGCCGAGCGGCTCGTCCAGTCACAACAGACCACCGCGACGCTGACCACCTTCAACGAGGCCGACCTGTCCGCGTTGCTGGCATTGCGGGAGAAGTACAAGGACCGGTTCAAGGAAAGGCACGGCGTCGGGCTGGGGTTCATGTCCTTCTTCGTCAAGGCGGCCGTCGAGGCTCTCAAGGCCTTTCCCGTCGTCAATTCCCGGATCGACGGCGGCGACGTCGTCCAGCAGCACTTCTACGACATCGGCGTCGCCGTCAGCACCGAGCGCGGGTTGATGGTGCCGATCGTCCGCGACGCGGATCAGCTGTCCTTTGCCAAAATCGAGACGCAAATTGCCGAGCTGGCCGCGAAGGCCCGGGACGGAAAGATCGCGGTCACTGACCTCCAGGGGGGGACGTTCACGATCACGAACGGCGGCGTGTTCGGGTCACTCCTTTCGACCCCCATCCTGAACCCCCCGCAGTCCGCGATCCTCGGCATGCACACCATTCAGAGGCGGCCGGTGGCGGCCGGTGAGCAAGTGGTGATCCGGCCCATGATGTACCTGGCCCTGAGCTACGACCACCGGCTGGTCGACGGCCGCGAGGCGGTGCAATTCCTGGTCCGCGTGAAGGAGTGCGTCGAGTCCCCGGAGCGGATGTTGTTGGAAATCTAAGCAGCCCTATAGGTCCAATAGGACCAATCTGATGTTCGACCTCATCGTCATCGGCGGCGGGCCGGGCGGCTATGTCGCGGCCCTGCGCGCGGCCCAGCTCGGGATGCGCGTCGCCTGTATCGACAAGCGGCCGGCGTTCGGCGGCACTTGCCTCAACATCGGTTGCATCCCGAGCAAGGCACTCCTCGACTCCAGCGAGTGGTTTCACGTCGCGCAGAACAAGCTCGGCAATCACGGGATCGGCGTCGGGCGGCTGTCTCTCGATCTGGCCGCCATGATGAAGCGAAAAGGCCAGGTCGTGAAGTCGCTGACCGACGGCGTTGGGTTCTTGTTCAAGAAGAACAAGGTAACGCCCTACACTGGAACCGCCCGTCTACTCGCGGCGACCAAGGTAGAGCTCACGAAGGCCGACGGGGCAAAGGAAACCCTCGAGGCGAAAAACGTCCTTCTCGCGACGGGGAGCGAGGTCATCGAGTTGCCGTCGCTCAAGTTCGACCACCAGTATGTCGTCAATTCGACCGACGCCCTGAGCTTCTCGGACGTCCCGAAGCACCTGATCGTCGTCGGGGCCGGGTACATCGGCCTCGAGTTGGGCTCGGTCTGGAAGCGGCTCGGTGCCAAGGTCACGGTCCTGGAGTTCCTGCCCCGGATTCTGCCGGCCACCGACGGCGAACTCGCCGCGATCGTCAAGAAGTCATTGGAGAGGCAGGGGATCGAGTTCCACCTGGACACGAAGGTCACCGGGGCCCGGGCCGCGGGCCGGCAGGCGACCGTGACCGCCGCGAACAAGGACGGCAAAGAGCTGACCTTCTCCGGCGACAAGGTCCTGGTCGCCGTGGGCCGCCGGCCGTTCAGCGAGGGGCTCGGGTTGGCCGAGACTGGCGTGAAGTTCGATCCGAAGACGGGGGTCGTCGAGGTCGACGAGCATTACCGCACCAGCGTGCCGGGCATCTATGCGATCGGCGACCTCATCCCCGGCCCGATGCTCGCCCACAAGGCCCAGGAGGAAGGAATCGCGGTCGCCGAGTTCCTGGCGGGGAAACCGGCGCACGTCAACTACGACGCCATTCCGAGTGTCATCTACATCTGGCCGGAAGTAGCCAGCGTCGGCCAGACCGAGGAGCAACTCAAGGAATCGGGAAAGCCCTATAAGGTCGGCAAGTTCCCGTTCCTGGCGAGCGCGCGGGCCAAGTGCCTGGATGAAACGGAGGGTGTGGTCAAGGTGCTCACCGATGCCCAGACGGACCGGGTGCTCAGCGTCCACATCTTCGGCCCGCGGGCGTCGGACATGATCGCGGAGGCAGTTGCCATCATCGAGTTCAAGGGCAGCGCCGAGGACATCGCCCGGATCACGCACGCCCATCCGACCCTGTCCGAGTCGCTCGCGGAGGCGGCCCGGGCCGCGTGGTCCGGGTCGGCGCTGCACGCTTAGCGCCGACCCGTAACCCAACGAGCGACCCGCGCGCGTCAGTCGTCCAGGACCACGTTTCCGTCGCTCTTATTGCACAAGTTGGCGAATACTGCCTGGTCGACGCTCCACTTCACGGTTCGCACACTGCCGTCGGCCATCAGGGAGGCCATGCCCCCCGGGTGGACCCCGCCAAAATAACTGCCCAGCCGCGGGCTCGGGGTGCGCGTGAGCGGGTCGCGCCACCAGTCGCAGCAAGGGTTATTCTGGCCAGCGGTCACCGGTTGCCCGGTCAAGGGATGCTTGTTTGTGTCCCGGATTGGCGGCCGGTCGCCGATCCGGAGGCCGTCTTGGTCCAGGCTGCTGATCATATTGTGGTCATCCATCCACGCGCCAATCTGGTACTGGTCGGGGCGCAACCATTTCTCACCGAGCAGCAGCGTTTGCGAAGTCCCGTCGGTGATGGAGGCGACCGTGACCGGTGTGTCCGGGAACCCCCGCGCTTGCGGCGGTTCGGACGGCACGATGATCCCAAAGAACGTCCCCGGAGTGTTGCGGATCGTGGTCTCGGTTCTACTCACCGGGCCAAAGTACGCCGCCGCGTAGTCGAGCGGCCGACCCCCGAGAGCCGATCCGTTGCTCAATCGAGTCATGCCGCGGCGTGACGGGCACACAAACAGGGTCAGGGACGTGTTGCGGATGAGCCCGGCCGCCTGGTCGCGGGCTGCTTGTTGTTCGATGTATGGCAGAACCTGGTAGCCCCAGCCGGCCGCCTGCTGTGGCGGCGAAGACCACGGGGTGCCCGTCGGCTGACCTCCAATTACCGGTCCATTGCTGAACGAGTTAACGATTGAACCGCCGTCGTTGTACTGGACCACGCACCCGTTCTGTCCCCACTCGGAGGCCGGTATGTAGGGCGGGCGAGACGATGGCATGGCCCGGCACCAGGAATACCAGCCGGCGCTCGGGAACCGGCCCTGGGTGTCGTGGAAATTGTGGATTGCCAACCCAAACTGTTTCAGGTTGTTCCCGCACTTCATGCGATTGGCCGCCTCGCGGACCTTCTGCACCGCGGGGAGGAGCAGGCCGATCAGGATGGCGATGATGGCGATGACAACCAGCAATTCAATCAGGGTGAAGCCACGCGACCGAGGGGGGACTCGCGCTGTCATAATGGGGCCCTCCTTTATCAAGGAGAAATGAGTCCTGGGCAGGGGAGGACAGTCCGCCGGTCGAACGCCGGCCGGTCGGGTTATCGCTTGTACTCTTTGAACGTCTCTTCGTCGTATTCCTCCACATAACCGGTCGAGAGGGCCACGTAGCGCATTCCGTTCTGTCCGTTCGCCTCCCAGGCGACGGCAAGAGTATCCCCCGGGTCGAGCTTGACGTTGTACCGGATTTCGTACTTCTGGTTGTCCCGTGGGGATGTGAAGATAGTGTCGAGGTCGTCGCCGATCAGGTACTCGTCGCGCTGCTGTGGCGTCAGCTTGCTGCCAAATTCGCGCAGGGCCTGCTCATTCGGCGGCCCCTTCTTGTTCTTCTCCACATACACCTGGTACAGGCGCAGCAGTTTGGAAAGCCGCACCTTGGCCTCGGGCTCCGGCGGGGCCACGGTCGGGCCACACCCGGACGGTCCAATGCCAATCACGATCGCCGCGGTAAGAGTGGCAAGGAGCCGACGAATGCTCCAGTCTTGGCGCGCAATCGACATGGCGAACCCCCCGATCAGCTCGGGTGCCGATTTGTGCGGAGTATAAATCGGCCGGGCAGCAATTTGTAACGAAAAATGAGAAAATTGTGAACGGCCATGAATGGCCGCGGTGCCTGAACTCGAACGCGAATTCGCCCCCGCCGATCCTGTGGCGGCAGCGAATCGCTTTCGGGCGGCGGTGGCCTGGGTTACGGTCCGGAGGCAGGCCCTCCAGGCGCCGCGAGCAGTCCGGTGACTCATAGAGTTTGCTTGTGGCGCCTGCCGCAGGCTGTTGACCGCAGGGTGTGGCCCTGTTCTGATGTGTGGGGCCCACCCGATGGTCGCCGAAACTGAAACACGCCCGCCGTAGCGGCACTCGGATTGCGTATCCACTCCGACTTGTGAAGGGTCGGGATCGAGGGGTCAAGTCATGGCCGAGAATCTCTGGCTGCACCGCCCCTGGCTCGTCGCCGTCTGGCCCGGCATGGGACACGTCGCCTTGAACGCGGGGTATTACCTGCTTTCCAAGCTCGGGATGGACGTCATCGCCGAGTTGGAGGCCGGGGACCTGTTCGACGTGGATCATGTCGAGGTGAAGGCCGGGCTGATCCAGGCCGGCCGGAGGGCGCGCAACCGGTTCTTCCTGTGGCGGGACCCCGCGGAGAAACGCGACCTCGTCGTCTTTCTCGGCGAGGCCCAGCCGCCGCTCGGCAAGTACCCCTTTTGCCGGCAGCTCGTTTCATACGCCCGAAAGTTGGGCGTCGAGCGGGTGGTTACTTTCGCCGCCATGGCCACGCGGATGCGCCCCGGCCACCGGTCCCGCGTGTTCGGGGCCGCAACCGACGAGGACAGCCTGCAGGAGCTGAAGCGGCTCGAGCTGGAGGTTTTGGAAGAGGGGCACATCGGCGGTCTCAACGGTGTGCTGCTCGGCGTGGCCGCCGAAACCGGCGTCCGTGGCGCCTGCCTGCTTGGCGAAATGCCGCACATGCTCACCCAGCTCCCGTTCCCCAAGGCGTCCCTCGCGGTCCTGGACGTGTTCACGACGATGACCGGGATCGACCTCGACCTCTCGGAGCTGGCCGAACAGGCTCAGGTGGTCGAGCAGCAGCTCGTCGAACTCCTCGCGGCCGCGGAGGGTCAGGACGAGGCGTCGCAGGAGGAGGAAGAGCTTCCCGCCCCGGGGCCGGTGAGCGAGGACCGATTGAGCCCGGAGGACGAGCGGCGCATCGAAGGGCTGTTCGAACAAGCGGCCCGCCAGCGGTCGAAGGCGTTCGAATTGAAGCGGGAGCTGGATCGCCTCGGCGTCTTCAAGGAATACGAGAATCGATTCCTCGATCTCTTCAAGAAGGCCGGTTGACCCGGCCGTGATGTTGGCACGTCGAATGCTCACCCTTCTCACGGTCGCCTGCTCCCGGCGGCGCTGGAGGATGATCATGACCAAGCACCAATTGGAACATTTCCGGGCCCGCCTGCGGGCCTACGCCGACCGGGCCCGCGGGACCGTCCAGACGCTGGAGGACCAGGCCCGCGTCCCCGTCGGCGGGGAGGTCGCGGGCAACCTGTCCGACGCCCCGATCCACATGGGCGACCTCGGCACCGAGACTTACGACCAGGAAATGAATGCCACACTCCTGGAGAATGAGGAACACGTCCTGGCGGAAGTCACCGCGGCGCTCGGGCGCATTGACAACGGCACGTTCGGGCAATGCGAAAACTGCGGCCGCCCGATTCCAATCGGACGGCTCGAGGCCGTCCCCTATGCCCGCTACTGCGTCAGGTGCAGCGAGCTGCTCGGGGCCGAACAGCCGGCAAACCTGAACGCCGGTCGAGCCGCGGTGCCTCCGGCGACGGGGCGTGCGGATGTCGCGCCGAATCCGGGGGCGGAGGATCGCGAGCCCAGTCCGGAGCGACCCCCGGTTGTCCGGCGGCGGCCCGACGACGATGAAGAGCATCCGGACATTCACGCGGTGGGTGCTCCCGGCGGCGGCTCGGCCGTCGGGGGCCTGGCCGGGACCAACATCGGCATCGGTGCCGCGTATGAGGCCGATCTCGAGGAAGCGATGGCCGGTGGTGTCTTTGACGAGGCAATCGAGGACGACGAAGAGCCGGAGGCCTACGGGGGGCCGTCGGGCGGGGCGGTCGGGGGTACACCGGCCAATAAGCGCGCCACGGGCGGCAAAACGGGCAAAGGAATTGCCCCGCAACCGGACCCCGGTGACAGCCCGACCGGGCCGTAGTCGAGTCTTCGCACGACCGGGAATTGCCCGGCCGCCATCCTTTGGTCATTTCCGGTTGAGTGCTGCAACAGTCGGTCGGGCAGCAATTGAACCGCGTCCGAACCGCTGTTAGCATTGGGTCGGTCACGATCACGGGGGCGGCCCATGATCTGGCTCCGCGGTTCAACCCGACGTTGGACGACTCCTCATGACTCGATTCTCAGTTTTCGGCCTCGCACTTATCGCGTCGGCCCCACTCGGACTCTTGCAGGGCTCGGTCGCGGCCGCGGAGCCTGAAGTCCGCGAGGTAAAGGACGGAGTGGAGATCGAGACCGACGCGCTCGTCGCACGGATCAATTCGAAGGGTTACGTCAGCGGGGTCGCGGCGGGGACTTTCCTCGACAAGAGGACGAAGGCCCGCGATGCCGGCTTCGGCCTGCACATTATGGACTTCCTCATGGCCCCGGACTGGCGGGACGACGGGTACTCCCGCGACGCGAAAGTGCACGGCAATCTGCCCAAGCATTACGTCGAAGGCCCGCAGATCTGCACTCAGGCGAAGGAGCTCAAGCCGGAAGTCACCCGGGGCAACGGGTTCGTCGCAGTGACCTTGCGGTTCACTTTCACGCAGCCCGCGAAGGGCCTCAAGGCCGGCTCGACGTGGGAACAGGTGCTGATGTTCCAGCCGGGCGTGCGCTATTTCCTGTCCGCCGAGCGGATTACGAGCGTGAACGACGTGGACGACCTGTTCTACAGGATCGACATGCCGGGACACATCAAGCACAAAGGCGGTGATAAGTTTGAGGCCGTCTACCTCAGCTATCGCGACAAGCCGATCCCGGCGGCCGAGTTCAAGGACGATTTCGGTCCGGACGCCAGGTTCCTCTACCAGCGCGACGACACGAAACCGCCGGAGCGGATGATCCGGGCCTACCAGGTGAAGGTCGATGGCAAGCCGGGGCCGTGGCTCGCGGGAATGACCCTCGATCCGGCGGCCACGTCCGAGGCGTGGTGCCACCAGCGCGGATACGTGTGCTTCATCCAGGAACTGCACCGGCGAAAGGTCAAGGCGGGCGAGTCATTCGGAGCGGCTTACATCGTGGGGTGGTTCGACGACGTCAGCGCGATGGAGAAGGTCTACGATCGCTACAAAGGGACGAAGGCGATCTCCGTCGCGGACGGCCGTTTCCAACTGAAATGAGCACTTCCCCCACACCGACCGCGACCGGCGAGCCCGCCCCGCGCGGCGTCGCCCTGTATTTCGACCCGGACGGTTATGTCGAGCAACTCGGACCGCCGGCGACTCGGGCGGGGGGCGGCCCGATCGGGCTCATGGGCCGTCAGGTCGCGGGCAAGGAGTTTCTCGACGCGTACCTGACTCACGGCGCGTCGGACAGTTTGACCGCCGTGGTTCGATCCCCGAACCGGGCC
>DATFWZ010000550.1:0-2880 GCA_035258765.1 Gemmataceae bacterium | reverse complement strand
TGCGGCGACGATTTCATTGCCATCACTGAGAAACGCCAGGGCATTGGTGTGTGAATTCGGGTCGTGGACCCCCTGGGGCCGGCCGGTGCGCGGGTCGAAGAACTTGATCGGCGACAGCGAGCCGCTGCAGGCGACGGTGCGGCCGTCCGGTGAGACGGCCATCGCCGACACGCCGTCGTTGCTGAAAGGGATGGAGCAAGTGAGTTTGCCGTCGGGAAGGGACCAGACCCGAACGGTGCCGTCGTCACCCCCGGCCAGGGCCAGGTCCCCTTTCGCCGTGACACACACAACCCGGACGTTCCCGTTGATTCCTGCCAGTTCCTTGACGCGCTCCTTTGATTCGAGATCCCAGATCCCCGCCGAGTCGCTCGAGGTGCCAACCAGGACGAAGTTGCCGTAATAGGCGACGGCCTGCGGCCGCGCGACTTGGAGCTTCCGGGTCAGGCCGGCAGTCGCTAAATCCCACTCGCACAGGAACCCGTCGTCGCCCGCGGTGATCGCGCGACTGCTGTCGGCGCGGACGGCACAGGCGATGACCGCCCCGGTGTGGGCCTTCACGATGCGCGGGGTCGGCACCGCCGGCGCCGGGACCGGACTCATGGCCCCGCCGCCGCCGAGGTCCGCCTGATTGCCGGCCAGCGTGTGGCTCCAATTGCGACCCGAGCCTTTTTCCAGGATCATGAGCCCGCGTTGGAAGAGTTGCACGGTCAGGGCGCCGCCAAAGACGTCGGCCGCGTCGGACGCGGGCGCCTTGAACGGGGACGCGGGGTTCTCGATCATCTGCTTGAACGGCCCTTTGGCTTCAGTCGGGGAGGTTCCGGCGAAAACGGTCGCCTCCGCACCAGACTTGTTGTCACGCAGGAGGATGCCTTCCTGGTACAGGGTGAACTCATAGTCCCCGTTGAAGTCCTTCAGTTTTTGTGGACCAAACAGCTTGGCTTTCAGCGCCCGGTCCGCTGGCGCCGCGACCGGCTTCCGCCGAGCGTGCCATCCGAACGTTGATTTGCCTAGGGCCGTGTCCCAGAATTGCGCGCCCCCCTCGAAGACTTGAACCGTCAGCGCCCCGTCGAAGACCTTGATCTCATCCGTCATCGCTTGGCCCAGCCGCTCGTTCAGCTTGTCAACGTTCTCCAGGTTCCACTTGAACCCCTCTTTGACCGCGTGCCCGGGCTTGCCCACCAGGACGACTTCCTCCTTGCCGGTCTTGTTGTCGCGGACGACGATGCCCTCCTCATAGGCGTCGAAGCCCCACGTCCCGTTGCCCGCGACGCTCGCGATGTTCGCAATGTGACGTTTCAGGGCGCCGCGCGCCCCCGCCACCGCCGGCCCGAGGTCCCAGATGCGGACTTCGCCGTCCTCAGCGCCGGTAACGGCGCGCGACCCGTCCGGTGCCGTGGCCAGGGCCCGGATTGCGGCCGCGTGGCGGCCGAGTTCGCGGACCTTGCTCGCCGACCCGCCTTCGGTCCGGTACAGCGCCGGGTCGGCATGGCGGAAGAAGAGGTAGTCGCGCCCGATCGGCAGGACTGCGACGCCGAAGGGCGGCGACTTGGGGCTGCCCGCCGGGAGCGGCGCCGCGCCCGCGTCGAGGCGCTTTCGCGTGAACAGTCGCCTCCCGTCGAAGCCGTATCCGCCCAGCTCACCGAGTTCTTCGGAGAATTGAAGGACGGCGAGCCGGTCGTCGGCCCGTCCGCGTTCGATCAGAAGAACCGCGGTCCGGCGGTCGATGGCCTCCCACCTTGCGGCCAGTTCGCCGGCACCGCTCCGCGGCAATTCTGCGGTCCCGTCGTGCTTCAACGTCAGGCCCCCTCCAGTCCACTCCCATTGCGAGCCGGCCAGCCGGCGCTGCAAGTCTTGCTTCGTGTCCGCTCTCGGCGCGCCGACAGGCGTTGGAGCCTGCCCGGATAGTGGGCCGATTCTCTTTTTGGCAGGCATCCGGTTCATCTGCGTGAGGAAATCGAATCCGGTGAACTGCCCGAGGTCGTCGGAGAACTCGAGGACCGCCAGCCGGTTCTGATTGCGGCCGCGCTCGATATGCAGGAGAGCAGTCCGACGGTCCAAAGTCTCCCATCGCGTTGTCAACCGGAACCCTTCGTCCCACGTCGGATGGTGGGCCGAGCCGTCCTCTTTCAACGTCAGTACTCCGTCGCCCCAATTCCAGCGCGTGCCAGCCAGGGCTTGCTGGAGCGCCTCCTTGTCCAACTTTGGGTCTACGGCCGGCTCACTCGGATCATTCTTCGGCGGGATGGGGCCACCGTCCCGTGGCTTGGGCTTCTCGTCATCATGTCCCGCGTTCTGGACGACTGGTGTCGAGTCCTTCTTGCCCCCGGCGAGAGCGATGACCGCAACCAGGCCGCCAACCACCAAACACGCCCCAAGCACACCCCCGCCGACCAGCAGCGGTACGTTCGACTTCTTCTTCCTCGCCGGCGTCCGCAGTGTCGTCGACCGGCGGCCGGGCCGCGACCTGTCCCCCGGGGGTCGCGGCCCGTCGTCGTCATCCAGGAACTGGAAGACGTTGAACTCCTGCTCCAAGGCTGGTGGTGCGGCGGTCGCGGCCGTCTTGGCCGTCGTGCTGACGCCCAAAAGATCGCAAACCTGCTTCTCCTGATCGGGCGTGAGCCGCGGCCCGCCCGATTCGAACAGCACGTCGTCCAGCCAGGGGGTCTTCCGCAGCGGCTGCCCCACGGACAAGGCGATGTGACCCACGAGTGTGCGCAGGACCGGATCGTTCATTTCCCAGAGGGCCTTGAACACGGGGGCCTTGCCTGGGTCGCGCAGGTCGGCCTCCTTGAACAGGAGGTTGTCCTCGTTGTCGAACTTCTCCCAGACGGATTTGCCGCCGATCAAGGTGGCGCGCAAGGCGGCCGCGATCACCAGGTG
>DATFWZ010000549.1:0-12937 GCA_035258765.1 Gemmataceae bacterium | reverse complement strand
GAGGGGCCCGATCTTGTCATCATCGGGCGGCTCACGCCGCTCTGCACGCCTGGCTGCCCCCTCACCCCCGCCCCTCTCCCCCGAACCGGGGGTGAGGGGTTCCGCGTCGCGGCTCACCAGCACGTTGCTCGGTTTCAGGTCGCGATGCAGCACGCCGCGCTGGTGGGCAAAGTGGACTGCACGAGCGACTTGCTCCATCAGCCCCACCGCGGTCCGCGGGTCGGCCACCAACTCGACCACACGGTCGGCGAGGCTACCGCCGTCCACCAGCTTCATCGAATAGTACTGGTGCCCGTCGTGCTCTCCGACTTCGTAGATCGGGAGGATGTTCGGGTGGTCGAGTCCGGCCGCCGCAGTCGCCTCCTGCTGGAAGCGCTGGACGTCCGTGGCCGAGGCGAGCTGACCGGCGAGGATCATCTTGAGCGCGACGATCCGATCGAGCGACACCTGCCGGGCCTTGTATACGACGCCCATTCCGCCGCGCGCGATCTCTTCGAGCAGCTCGTAGTCCCCGAAGTACCGGACGTTGCCGAGTGGGGGGATCGCCGTCGGGCCGTCGGTCGCCGTCCGGGTCCGCTCCGGGTCGGCGTCCACGGTCACGGTCGGAGGCGAGGCCGCCCGGCGCATCCGGTCGTGGTCGTCGAGAAACTCGGCCAGGCCGACCGCGACGTCCGGGTACCGTGCGAGGAACGCCGCCCGGTCCAGGGGCACGCCGGCGTCGGCCGCCCGCAAATATTCAGCGATCGCCTCGTCGATCTGGGCGTCCCGGTCTTCGGAATTGGCCATCGGGGTCACTCCGGGTCGGCCAGGTGCTCGCGGAGCTGCCGCAGCCCGCGCTTCAATAGGCCGGCGACGGCCGCCGGCGTCTTTCCCATCGCGGCCGCGATCTCCGCGACGGGCCGCGTCTGGAAGTAATGCATCTCGACCGCCTGGCGCTGGCCGTCCGGGAGCGCGGCGACGGCCGCGGCCAGGCGCAGGAGCTGCTCGGCCCGGTCCGCGCGCTGGCTGGGCGACGACTGGTCGGCCGCGAGCCATCGCTCCAGCCCGTTGGCCGAGGCGTCGAGGTCGGCATGCAGAGCCTGCTCCCGGCCGACGTCGCGCTTGTCCGCCCGAAGCCGTCGCAACTCGTCAGCCAGGTTCCGGGCCAGGGCCGTTCGCAACCACGCCAGTCGCGGGCCAGTTTCCAGCTCCGCCACGCGCCCGGCCTGGTGGGCTTCCAGCAAGGTTTGTTGGATCACCCCGGACACATCGAGCTTGCCCCGCAGCTCGCCCGCGAGGTGCTGCCGGGCCAGGAGGGCGAGGTAGGCCCGGTAGTGGTCCCATTCGCCCGGCGCGGCGTCGGACGGCATGTCGGCCCTATGGTTAAGGGCGAAACGCGGGCGGCCACGGGGCGCGCCCGGGGGAGATTTTTTTCCGGTTCAAGCGGGATGTCAAAAGGAATGGGGAGAATGACCAATGTCTTACCAATGACCAATGACCAAGGAATGACCAAGGCCCAATGTCCAATGAGGACGACAGGCAGGGCTTCGTCATTCCTTGTAGCTCTCGTTCCCACGCGGAATGTGGGACGAGGGCCAATGAGGATGGCAGGCAGCTCTTCGTCATTGAACATTGGGTCCTGGTCATTCCTTGGTCATTGGTAATTGGTGGGGCATTGGTCATTTGCCCCCTGCTCCCGCGTTGACTCCCCCCGCCGCTGTCGTACGCTGAGTCCCGCCCGCCGCCGAGTGCCCTTCATGCCTCCTGATTCGCACGTGGACGAAGCCGACCTCCGGGCCGCCGAACGCCTCACCGCGATTTACCAACAGATGACCCAACAGCTCGGCCGCGTCATCGTCGGCCAGCAGGACGTCCTCAAACAGGTGCTCATCGCCCTGTTCTGCCAGGGCCACTGCATACTCGAAGGCGTGCCTGGACTCGCCAAGACGCTCATGATCGCCAACATCGCCCAGCTCCTGTCGCTGTCGTTCAAGCGCATCCAGTTCACCCCCGACCTGATGCCGTCGGACATCACCGGCACAGAAATCCTCGAAGAGGAAGAGGGCACCGGGCATCGGCGGATGAAGTTCGTCAAGGGGCCGATCTTCGGCAACGTCATCCTCGGCGACGAGATCAACCGTACTCCGCCCAAGACCCAGGCCGCCCTCCTGCAGGCCATGCAGGAGTACAAGGTCACGATCGCCGGGGTCGATTACCCGTTGGAGCGGCCATTTCTTGTGCTCGGAACCCAGAACCCGATTGAACAGGAGGGCACCTACCCACTCCCGGAGGCGCAGCTCGACCGGTTCATGTTCAAGGTGATCGTGGACTACCCGAGCTACGACGAGGAGGTGCGGATCGCGGAGACGACGACGGCCGGCGACCCGCCGCGACTGGAGCCGATCCTCGACCGGGCGACCATCCTGGAGCTGCAGCGCGTCGTGCGAAAGGTGTTGGTGGCCCGGACCGTGGTCGGTTACGCGGTCAAGCTGGCGCGGGCGACGCGACCAGCCACCGACGAGGCCCCCGACTTCGTCAAGAAGTACCTGACGTGGGGCGCCGGCCCGCGGGCGTGCCAGGCCATGCTCCTGGGGGCCAAAGCCCACGCCATGCTCGACGGCCGCGTGCACGTCTCGACCGAGGACATCCGTCAGGTAGCCCGCCCCGTCCTGCGGCACCGGCTGGCGACCAGCTTTCGCGCCGAGAGCGACGGCGTGACGGCAGACCGCGTGGTCGAAAAGCTGTTCGAAGTGACCCGCGAGCCGGTGAAATGACTAATGGCCGTGCGGCACAGCTACATCGACCGCCGCCACGCGGGAATCCACAAGCACCTGATCAAAGAATTGCTGGCCTCACGGCCGAATTGCATTCCCGCCCGCGGGCATGTAGCTTGTACGGGCAATGCAACCGCATCGCCGCCGGCCCATCGACGTCGTCCTGCCCCCTTCCGGGGTGTTTGTTCTGGAGAGCCACCACGCGCCGGACTTTCGCATGCCGGCGCAGCGGCACCCGTTCCTGGAGCTGTTCTACGTCCTCGGCGGGGCCGGCCGGTTCCACATCGACGGGGCCGCGCACCCGTGTCGCCGCGGCGACGTCGTCGTGGTGCCGATGGGACGGTCGCACCGGATCGAGGACGACCCGGACGCCCCGCTCGCCCTGTACGGCATCGGTGTCGCCCCGAGCGTCTGGCGCGAGGAGCCGGAGCTGCTCGACCGCGTCGCCCCCGGGCGGCTGCCGGTGAGCGCCCTGCTCGCCAACCAGGTGCGGGCGGACCTGCGGCGCCTTCTCTTCGAGCAGACACAGGAGGGACCGGGCAGCCGCGTCCGGATGCTCGGCCTCACCTTGCAGCTCCTAGCCATGTTGGCCCGGTTCGGGTCCGAGCCCGAGGCCGCGGAGCCCACTCCGGCCGCCGAGGCGGCCACCGCCCACCGGCTGGCCGTGGACCGCTACGTCGCCGAACTCCCGCGCCGGTTCTTCGAGTCCACCGACTTGGACCGCACCGCGGCCGGGCTCGGGATGAGCCGCCGGCGGTTCACCTACCTGTTCCGCCAGGCGACTGGCACCTCGTGGTCCGCGTACCTGGCCCGTCTGCGGATTGACTACGCTTGCCAGCTCCTCCGCGAGACGCGGCGGAGCGTGATCGCCATCGCCTTCGAATGCGGGTACGAGGATCTGTCGTGCTTCTACCGGGCGTTCAAGCGCCAGACCGGGCTGCCCCCGCGGGCCTGGCGGCAGGGGCAGCCGGTCGGGTGAGGACGTCGAGTGAAATCCAGCGTTGACGAGATTCGGGCGCGGTTCGATCAGGATGTCGAGCGGTTCGCCAACCTGGAGACCGGCCAGTCGGCGACGGTCGATGCCCTGCTCGGGCTGGAGCTGATCGCCGAGGCGGCCGCGGCGTGTACGCCAAACGCCCGGCGGCTGCTCGATGTCGGCTGCGGGGCCGGGAACTATTCCCTCAAGCTGCTCGAGCGGCTCCCGGGCCTGGACGTCACATTGATCGACCTGAGCCGGCCGATGCTCGACCGGGCCGAGCTGCGATTGCGGGAGTCGTCGGCGAAATCCGTCCGTGCCATTCAAGGTGATGTCCGTGAGATCGAACTCGGCGAGTCCGCATTCGACCTCATCGTCGCGGCGGCCGTCCTGCACCACCTGCGGACCGACGCCGAGTGGGAGGGGGTATTCGCCAAGTTTCAGCGGGCCTTGGCCCGCGGCGGGACGATGTGGGTGTTTGATATGATGGAGGCTGAACTGCCCGTCGTCCGCCCGATCCTGTGGGCCCACTATGCCCGCTACCTCGAGGGATTAAAGGGGCCGGCTTACCGCGACCACGTGTCGCCTACATCGAGAAGGAGGACACGCCGCGGTCGCTCGTCTACAAACTCGACCTGCTGCGCCGGGTCGGGTTCGCGGCGGTCGAGGTGCTGCACCGGCACTCGTGCTTCGCGGCGTTCGGTGCCGTAAAGGCGAGCTGACCCAGTCCCGTCGCCAGCCCGTACAACAGCCTGTGGTCGTGGGCCACCCGCCGCGGCCCGTCCGACCTTTCCGATGACCCGCGTCCCCTCCAGCCTCCGCTACCTGTTGCCGGTCGTCGCGAGTGGGGTCGTCTCGTTCGCCCTCTGCGCCGCCATGGCGGTGTTCCTGTTTCGCGAGCAGGAGACGTCGGCCGAGGACCTGCGCGAGAACATCACCAGTCACCGGGCGGCGGCTGACCTCGAAGAGAGTCTGACGGCCCTGATCGCACTTCTACGCGACCGTGTCGAGGGGGTGGCCGCCCTCAACGACCGGATCGCGCGACACATCGACGGTGCACGGAGCCTAGCCAACACCGACGTCGAGCAGGAGCTGGTGAACAAGATCGAGGCCGGGTTCCAGCGCTATCTCGCGATGTGGCAGGCCCTCCCGAGCCAGTCCGGGCCCGACCGCACGCGGCGGGTGCACGACGCGATCGGCGTCCTGGACGTGCAGTCGCTCAAGCGGTGCCAGGAGCTGCGGGAGTACAACGCCCACCGGATTGACGAGGCCGAGCGGAGTCACCGGGCCACGCTCCGCGGATTGGCCTGGGGACTGGCTGGAATCAGCGGGTCGGCGGCGGTCGCCGGGCTCTTTCTCGGGTACGGCGTCGCGCGCGGGCTAGCCCGGTCCATCCAGCGCTTGCAGATCCGGGTCCAGGACGCGGCCGGCAAGCTCGGCCGCGACCTGCCGCCGGTCGAGCTGGCCGGCGGGCGGCTCGACCAGCTCGACCGCCAGGTGCAGGCCCTCGTCCAGCGCATCGAGGGCGTCGTCGAGCGGCTGCACGAGCGGGAGCGGGAAGTGCTCCGGGCCGAGCAGCTCGCCGCGGTCGGCCAGCTCGCCGCGGGCATGGCCCACGAGCTGCGAAACCCGATGACCTCGATCCAGATGCTGGTCCAGGCGGCTCGCGAAGGCGGGCCGAACGGCGCACTCGCGGCCGACGACCTGGCGGTGATCGAGGGCGAGGTCCGCCGGGTCGAGCGGTCGCTGCAGACGTTCCTCGATTTCGCCCGCCCGCCGCGCCCGGCCAAGTCCCCCACCGACCTGGCCCGCGTCGTGACCGGGACGCTCGACCTCACTCGCGGGCGGGCCGAGCGGCAGCGCGTCGCCGTCCGGTTCGACCCGCCGGCCGACCCGGTCACCGTCGACGGCGATCCCGACCAGCTCCGGCAGGTCTTGTTGAACTTGGTCTTGAACGCCCTCGACGCCATGCCGGCCGGCGGGCAGCTGGACATGGACCTGCGGCCGGACGGGTCGGATGCCGAGGTGCGAGTTCGGGACACCGGGCCGGGATTCGCGGCCGAGGTGCGCGACAAGCTGTTCCGCCCGTTCGTCAGCACTAAGGAAACCGGGCTCGGGTTGGGCCTGGTCATCTCGCGGCGGATCGTCGAGGACCACGGAGGGACGATCCGCGCCGGCGATGCCGCGGGCGGTGGGGCCGTGTTCACCGTCCGATTGCCGATCCGAAATGGCGCGATGTGAGGGAGCCAATGGTCCGGCTGCTCGTGATCGACGACGAGGACTCGATCCTGCACGCCTTTCGGCGCGCGTTCCGGGCCCCGGACTTCGAGCTGTCAACGGCCGGCACGGCGGCCGACGGGCTGGCCCAGTTGCCGCGGGTGCGGCCGGACGTCGTCGTCATGGACGTCCACCTGCCGGACGCCTCCGGGCTGGACGCGTTCGACCGGATCCACCGGGCCGACGCCCGCGTACCGGTCATCCTGGTGACCGGGCACGGGACCACGGACCTGGCAATCGAGGCCATCAAGCGCGGCGCGTACGAGTACCTGCTCAAGCCGCTCGAACTGCCCGAGCTGCGCGCCCTGGTCAGCCGGGCCGCGGCCACCGGCCGGCTGATGCGCGTCCCGGCAGTCATCCCGGAGGTTGAACCTGCCCCCGACCGGGCCGACGTCCTCCTTGGCCGCTGCCCGGCGATGCAGGAGGTGTACAAGGCGATCGGCCGGGTCGCGCAGCAGGACGTCACCGTCCTCGTCCTCGGCGAGAGCGGCACGGGCAAGGAGCTGGTGGCCCGGGCCATTTACCAGCACTCCAAGCGGGCCGACCGGCCGTTCCTGGCGATCAACTGTGCCGCCATCCCGGAGAACCTGCTGGAAAGTGAGCTCTTCGGCCACGAGAAGGGGGCGTTTACCGGGGCCGACCGGCAGCGAGTGGGCAAGTTCGAGCAATGCAACGGCGGCACCATCTTCCTCGATGAGGTCGGCGACATGGCCCCGCTGACGCAGACGAAAGTGCTGCGCCTGCTGCAGGACCAGTCGTTCGAGCGCGTCGGCGGAGGGGAGACCATCCGCACGGACGTTCGGCTGATCGCGGCGACCAACGCCGACCTGGAGCGGCTGGTCGCCGACGGGAAATTCCGCCAGGACTTGTTCTTCCGGCTGAACGTGTTCCCGATCCGGCTGCCACCGCTGCGCGAGCGGGCGGACGACCTGCCGCTCTTGATCGACCATTACGTCCGGCGGTTCGGCGCCGAGTTAAGCAAGCCGGTCCAGGTCGTCGCCCCGGAGGCCCTGGACCGACTGCGGCAGTACCCGTGGCCCGGGAACGTCCGCGAGCTGCAGAGCGTCCTCAAGCAGGCGATCCTTCAGATGAAGGGGGGCGCGCTAACGCCGGAGGACTTGCCGGCCGGGGTCGAGGTGGCGGCCCGCCCGGCAGCCGAGTCGGCCGGCGGATTCGACTGGGACCGGTTCGTGCGCGAGCGGATCGAGGCGGGGTCCGCCACCTTGTACGCCGAAGCCCTGACCCTGATGGAACGGGAAGTGCTCGTCCGAGTCCTGCGTCACACTGGGGGCAACCAGGTGCAGGCCGCCCGCATCCTGGGCATCACTCGCGGCAGCCTGCGGAACAAGATCCGCGTCCTCAACATTTCCATCGGCAAGAGCGTCTGGTCGGACGACGACCAGGGTGATTGACCGGCGGCCAGGGCGACCGCGGTTCTCAAAATTGCGATCTCGTCAAATCTCCGGATCATTCGTTGATTCCGCCGCGGTTTTCGCGGCGTTTTTGACACGCCATCACGATTCAGTTTCGACCCACTGGCACTGGCATCGGGGTTGCGGCTGGGGCTCCCGGCCCCGTCGAACCAATCCTCCGGCCGGGGGTCGAGGGCCGGGCGCGGACAACGAAAGGCTGCGTTGGCCGATCGTGAGGGTGGTCTTCGCCCGGCTCCTCTTCCCCCGGCCGTCGTCTTGCCCGGAGGCCCTCTCTGTGCCGGACCCGGTCACTCACATCGCCAGTGACCCGGACGAGGCCGAAACAGGCCCGGGCGGTCGGGCGCCACACGCTTCCGCCCTGCACACGACGATGACTCCCGGATCGACCCCCCCGGCCGCCCGCACCTGGCGCCTGAGCCGCCACACCGCGATCGCCCTGCTCGGCAACCTGATCGTGATCATCTGGCTGCTCATCTGCCTCCTGGTCCGCTGACGCGGGCCGGGGCCGCGCCATTTCCATTTCGCACTCTCGCACGCGCCAACGGACCTCGACCTTCCCAATTAGCAATGACATTGCGACCGGCCGGGCGGCTTGGCATGGGGGTCAGGGCGCCAACTCGCCCCCGGGGGCCTGGCGTCCTGACTCCGCGGGATTCGGCGCGCCCAATTCCGCTCACCCAATACGCGCCATTGGGAGCAGCCTCGAGCCGCAGGCTGAAGCGTGAGCGGACCATCAACGCTCGCCGTCCTCTCTGCGACGTCACTCACGCTTTGGCCTGCGGCTACTTCGGCCTGCCGCTGATCCGGGGGAACTCCGGGGACCCCGAAAAATGTCCCCAGACGCCCCTCACCACCCATCCCCTCGCGGCTTCGCGGTCCGGGGCCGACTCTGTTGCTAGCGCCCGCCTAGAATACTACGGCCCTTTTTTGTGAGCCCCGCCATGCCGAGGGACCGCATCCTCCCGACGTCCATGTTCCGCCCGCCCGCCGACTCCCTCGGCTGGCAACCGCTTCTCGACATCTACGCGGTCCGCGACGGCTGGCTCCTGAAGGTGGACCTGGCCGGCGTCCGTCCGGACGAGGTGACGGTCACCATCGTCGGGCGCCGGGTCACCGTCCGCGGGCTGCGCCGCGACCAGTCCATCGAGGAGGGCTGCTGTCACTACCGGATGGAGATCTCGTACAGCCGTTTCGAGCGGACCGTCGAGCTCCCCGACGACCCGGGCCCGGTCGCCGTCCAGACCGAGTCCCGGGACGGCATGCTCCTCATCCGAATCCGCCGGAACACGCACCCATGAGCGACACCCCGGAACCGGTCGCCGACCGCTTCTACCCCGTCCTGCCGATCAAGAACTCGGTGCTGTTCCCCGGCCTGTTCCTGCCGCTGTCGGTCGGCCGGTCGTTTACCCGGGCGGCTGTCGATGCCGCCATGGCCACCGAAGAGAAGACCCTCGTCGTGGTCGCCCAGCGGGACGTGAACGTCGATGTCGCGAACCTGGACGATGTGTATGCCGTCGGCACGGTGGGCGTCATCAAGAAGTTGGCCCGCTCGCCCGAAGCCATCGAACTCCTGGTCCAGGGGGCCGGGCGGGTCCGGCTATTGAAGTCCACGCAGTCCGAGCCGTACCTGCGCGCGGCCGTGCAAACTCTCCCGCCCCCGCTCGGCGGCGGTGAGCAAGTGGAGGCCCTGCACCGGGCCGTCCTCGACGCGGCCCGTAAGGTGATCGAGCTGGCCCGGCCCCAGGCCGAGATCGACGTTGAGCAGGTGCTGGCCCAAGCCCCCAACCCGGTCCAGCTCGCGTACCTGCTCGCGTCCATGCTTGGGCTCGACGTCATCAAGGAGCAGGCGCTGCTGGAGGCCGAATCTCCCGAGGTCGCTCTTGCGCTCATTCTCGATCACCTGAGTCACGAGACGCGCGTTCTGGAGCTGCGCAATCAGGTCGCGTCCAAGGCGCAGCAGGAGATGACCAAGGAGCAGCGCGAGTACTGGCTGCGGCAGCAGATGCGGGCCATCCAGGACGAACTCGGCGAGTCCACGCCCGAGAAGGCCGAGGCGGGCGACCTCCGCCGCCGGCTGCAGGAGTCCGACTTGCCCGACGCGGTCCGCAAGGAGGCCGAGCGGGAGTTGAACCGGCTCGAGCGCCTGCCGCCGGCCGCCCCGGACTTCCAGGTGACGCGCACCTACCTGGAGCTGATCCTGGAGCTGCCGTGGAAGAAGTCGTCGGAAGCGGCGATCGACCTCGCCGCCGCGAAGGAGGTGCTCGACGCCGACCACTACGGCCTGGAGCGGATCAAGGAGCGCATCCTCGAGCACCTCGCGGTCCTCAAGCTGAATCCGAAGGCCCGGGCCCCGATCCTCTGCCTGGTCGGCCCGCCGGGGGTGGGCAAGACGTCGCTGGGTCAGTCGGTGGCCCGGGCGACCGGACGGACGTTCGAGCGCTTGAGCCTGGGTGGGATGCACGACGAGTCGGAGCTGCGCGGGCACCGGCGGACGTACATCGGGGCCATGCCGGGCCGGCTCATTCAGGCGATCCGCCGGGCCGGGGTGAACAACCCGGTCCTCATGCTCGACGAGATTGACAAGCTCGGCCGCGACTATCGCGGCGACCCGGCCGCGGCCCTCCTGGAGATCCTCGACCCGGCCCAGAACAACACCTTCCGCGACAACTACCTGGACCTGCCCTTCGACCTGTCGAACGTGCTGTTCATCACGACGGCCAACACCCTCGACCCGATTCCCGCCCCGCTCCTGGACCGGCTCGAAGTGCTGCGCCTGTCCGGCTACTCTGAGGCCGAGAAGGTGGAAATCGCCCGCCGCTACCTGATCCCCCGGCAGGTGAAAGAGACCGGTCTGCCGGATGGCTCGTTCAACCTCCCCGACGAAACCGTGCGGCGGCTGGTGAGCCGGTACACGCGTGAGGCCGGCGTGCGACAGCTCGAACAAATGATCGGACGGCTGGCCCGGAAGGTAGCCGTCCGCTTCGCCCAGGGGACGACGGAACCGGTGACCATCGGCCCCGAGGACCTGAGCGAGCTGCTCGGCCCGGAGCGTTTCAGCCCGGAAGAGGCTCGCAAGCAGTTGCCGCCAGGCGTCGCGACCGGGCTGGCATGGACCGAAACCGGCGGCGACGTGCTCTACATCGAGGCCAGTCTGATCCCCGGAGCGCACGGACTCAAACTCACGGGGCAGCTCGGCGAAGTGATGAAGGAATCGGCCTCGATCGCCCGGAGCCTGATGATGGCCCAGGCCGCCCGGTTCGGGATTGACCCGGGGGTCTTTCGCAGAAACGGTGTCCACATTCACGTCCCGGCCGGGGCAGTCCCCAAGGACGGCCCGAGCGCCGGCGTGGCCATGGTGACGGCCCTCGCGTCGCTCTACACGCACACCCCGGCGCGGTCGGACACGGCCATGACCGGCGAGGTCACCCTCACCGGCTTGGTGCTGCCAATCGGCGGCGTGAAGGAGAAGGTCCTCGCCGCCCGTCGGGCGGGGATTACCCACATCGTGCTCCCCAAGGCGAACGAAAAGGACTTGAGGGACGTTCCCGAGCCGGTGCGCAACGAAATGGCCTTCGTAATGGCCTCGACGGTCGAGGACGTGCTGGCGGCGACGATTCCCCAATCCGCCCGGGCGGGCGTCGGGGTGCGGTAAGTGCTGTGACGACCTCCATTTCTCGTTTAGCGATCATCACTTAGTTCGCCCCGAACCGGCGACAAATTCCACCTCTGTCGCCGGACTTGCCGGGCAATTTTGGAACGCGAGTTGCAAGGAGAGGCGCGCCGCCCTCACGCCGGGGGCGAGCAGAGGAGCCGTGCCATGCGCTTGACTGGGTACGCCGCGATCGAGTTTGCGGAGAAGCACAACCTGTCATTGAAGAAGCACGGGGATTCCATTGACGAGCCGGCCGACGGGCTGACCGTGGCCGAGGCCGAGGCGATTGCCGAGGACGATGAGAGTCTGATCTACCTCGACCTCCCCGAAGAGGAGTACGCGAACGCCCCGCCGACGTCGTTTATGCCGGACCGCTGACGGGCTCGCGTCCTGCTATCGGCTCACGGGCGCGGTCGGGGTCACGGAGGCCCCGCGATTGAGGAGGGCGCGAATGTGGGGGTATTGCGGGGTGGCCGGTCGCCACCTCGGAGTTCCGGTGTGCGCCAACACCCACCAGCCGACCAGGGCCGTCTGAGCCGCGGCGTCGAGCAGGTAGACCCAGGAGATCACTCCTCGGGCGACGAAGATCACATCGATTAGCCCCAGTGCGACCGCCGACCCGACCGCGAGGACGGCGGTTTCCGCCGTGATTCGGCCCCTCGCGGCCGCCCAGACGAGCGTCGCGCCGATGACGGCGACGAGCGACCCAACGGTGTAGACGAGCCACAGGTCGAACTTTGGCCCGGTCATGGCCTGGAAGGAATCAATCCCGAAGAGGGGCCAAATCCCGGTGAGGAAGTAGTATGCGCCCTGGACGCCGGTCACGAGCCGGTATTGGTTCGGTGCGCGCGCCTCGGGTTGAACGCCGACGGGCATCGGACTCGTGTCGATCATGGCTCCGCCCTTCGGCCGCGGCTGGCAGCGGCACCAGGCCACCGCCGGCCCCGATGCTTTGGGATCTGCAATCGCGGTGCCGAGCTGATCCGACAGGCATGAAGCACGTCATCGATGCCGGAACCGACGCCGCGTCCCTGCTCCTGTTCGACCCCGGGGCGCTCCCGGAGGACTTCGACACCGCCACCGACCCGGACCCGGTCGGCCTGCTCGAGAGGATGCAGGGCGCGGGCCGGGCCTACTGGATCGACACCCACGCCGACGGGGCGTACGTGTTGCACGCGTACTTGGACGAGCCGGTCCCCGAGTCGCTCGCCACGCACACGCGCAACCCGGTCGTCGTTGATTCCTTTCAGGTGCCCACCGGCCGTTTGTATTTCACCGGTTCAGAATACGCCGGCGCCGGCGTCGATGGCGGCCTGAGCCGGTATCCGCACATGGGCGGTCAACTGGAGACGCGACCGGGCGTCTACCGGCTGACCGTCTACGAGACGGAGTACCCGGCCGACCTGGACGAGGACGTATTGCGGCAGCAAGTGAGCCCGGGGGACTTCCGGGTGCACCAGAGCATGGGATTTTTCGTGTGGTTGGCGATCTTGTGCGCCGTCGGCTTTGCAATCGCGCTGTTCGGCGACATATTGAAGCCGTGGCGCTATTACCTGTTGCCGCTCTTCGCCGCCGGCATCGCGTGGCCGTTCGTCCTGGCCCGGCTGCGGCCGTACCGGGACACACACGAGCGCTACCGAGCGATTCAGAGGGAGCATCCGGCGTATGTAGTGAGGCTGGAGTGGCGGGGGGATTTGTCTTAGGGGACGCGTCTCGCGTGCCCGGGGCACGTGAGACGCGTGCCCTAAGACATCGAGAACTCCGCGAGTGCAGCGCGATCGAGCTCCACGCCCAACCCCGGCCCGGTCGGCAGGTGCAGGTAGCCGTCCGCGTCCGGCCTCATGGG
>DATFWZ010000548.1:0-16861 GCA_035258765.1 Gemmataceae bacterium | reverse complement strand
ACACCGGCCCGATGCTCAAGGGCGCGAACGTCACCCTTTTCGGCGTCTCCATCCCCAAACCTCACCTCGACCACATCGACCAGTACACCGCCGAATTCCTCGACAAACTCGAGGACGTCGGCGTCCAGGCCCTGTCGAAGCGAACCCCCGCCCGGCTGAGTTATGGCATCGGTCAGGTCGGTTTCGCCACCAATCGTCGCACTCGCGGGGGGCCGGTCGATCACGATTTGCCTGTGCTCATTGTTCGTGACATGGAGGGCAAGGTGCGGGCCGTCTATGCGAGCTACGCGTGTCACTGCGTGACACTGTCGCACAACCAGGTCGGCGGCGACTGGGCCGGTTTCGCCGCGGAGGCAATCCAGGACGCGTTCCCGGGGGCGATTGCGCTCGTGTCGGTCGGCTGCGGCGCGGATGCCAACCCGTCGTCCGGCGTCACCGGCGACAAGGTCGAGACCGCGAAGCTCCAGGGCCGCGAGATCGCCAACGAAGTGAAACGTCTCGCCGACGGCTTTCTCGTCCCGGTCACCGGGAAGTTAATCACACAAATGAAGACGATCGAGCTGCCGCTCGCCCCCCTGCCGACGCGAGCCGAGTGGGAGGAGAAGGCCAAGCGCAAAGACGCGATCGGCCACCATGCCCGCTTCACGCTCGAAAAGCTCGATCGCAAGGAATCGCTCATGACGCGGATCGACTACCCGATCCAGGCGTGGGCGTTCGGCGACTCGATGGCGCTGGCATTCCTTCCCGGCGAGGTGGTCGTCGATTACTCGCTGCGGCTGAAGAAGGAACTCGACGGCCAGAAGGTGTGGGTGGTCGCGTACGCGAACGGGGCCCCGTGCTACATCCCGTCCGAGCGCGTGCTCAAGGAGAGCGGTTACGAGGGGGGCGGGGCGATGATCTATTACGACGTTCCCGCGCCGTTTAAGGCCGGGCTGGAGGAGCCGATCGTCACTGTCGTCCGCGAGCAGCTCGGCAAGGCGTTCCCGGCCAAGTTCGACGCGACGAAGACGCACGGCTCGATGCCGATGTCGCCGCAGCAGTCGGTCGCGGCCATCCGCACCAAGCCGAACCTGGCGGTCGAGCTGATGGCCGCGGAGCCGCTGGTCGAGTCGCCGGTCGCGATCGACTTCGGGCCCGACGGCAAGCTGTGGGTGTGCGAGATGATCGACTACCCGCAGGGCAAGGCCGGCAAGTTCGAGCCCGGCGGCCGCATACGCGTGCTCGAATCGACCAAGGGCGACGGCAAGTTCGACAAGGCGACGACGTTCCTCGACAACCTGCCGTTCCCGACCGGTGTTACCGTGTGGCGCAAGGGCGTTTTAATCTGCGCCGCTCCGGACATCCTGTACGCGGAGGACACCGACGGCGACGGCAAGGCGGACGTGGTCAAGGCCCTCTTCAGCGGCTTCGGCACGCACAACTACCAGGCCCGCGTCAACAGCCTGCAGTACGGGCTCGACGGCTGGGTCTACGGTTCGTGCGGCCTCTTCGGCGGCAACATCAAGAGCTTCAACGGCAAGACCTACGCCCTCGGCAACCGCGACTTCCGCATCAAGCCGGATACGGGTGAGCTGGAGCCGGTGACGGGGGTCACGCAGCAAGGCCGCGTCCGCGACGACTGGGGCAACTGGTTCGGCTGCGACAACAGCACGCTCATTCGCCATTACCCGCTCGACGACCACTACCTGAAGCGGAACCCGCACGTGGTGTATCCGAACGCGGCCGTGTTCGTCCCGGCCGACCCGAACCCGAATCGGCTTTACCCGATCAAGTCGGACGCCCAGCGGTTCCAGCTCTCCGGCCCGGCGAACTACGTGACCGCGGCCTGCGGCCTGGGCATCTACCGCGACGACCTGTTGGGCGAGGAGTATCGCGGCAACGCGTTCGTCTGCGAGCCGGTGAACCTCGTCGTTCACCGCCTGAAGCTGACGCCGAAGGGCTCGACGTTCGAGGGTCACCGAGCGGCCGATGAGAAGGAGAGCGAGTTCCTGGCCTCGACGGACAACTGGTTCCGCCCGGTGCAGGCGGTGACCGGGCCGGACGGGTGTTTGTGGATCGTGGACATGTACCGGTACGTGATCGAACACCCGCGCTGGATCCCGCCGCAGGACGCGGAGAAGCTGGACCTGCGCGCCGGTCAGGGGATGGGGCGGATTTACCGGGTGCGGCCGAAGGGGGCAGTCCTTCGAAAATGGAGTCAGACATGGGACTCGTCGGCATTCGATTTGATGTACCGGATAGCTAACGGACCGAAACGCGACCGGTTCACACAGTCGTTTGCGTGGCGCGATCGAACGGACAAGCAGGTACTTGCCAGGCTCGAGAACCTCTCAGGCCGATCGGTATCGGCACCCGAAGTTCGACTGGCCGCCCTAGTGGCATTGGATGCCCTGGTGGGATCGGACCCACTGAGAGGGCCACCCGCGGCTCCGGTGTGGAATTCGGTCAACGATCCGGACCCGGGCATTCGCCGTCTCGCGGTTCGATTGGCCGAGAAGTTCCTTCCGCGTAATGATGAGTTCGGAACTCAGATCGCCAGGCGGGCAGACGATCCCGACGCGCAAGTTCGCATGCAGGTCGCGTACAGCCTCGGCTATTGGAGCAACCCAAGAGCCGGCGAAGTCCTCGGTCGGATGGCCGTCAAAAACGCGGATGACCCGTACATCACCGCGGCGATCCTCAGCAGTCTGACCGAAAAGAACTTGCCGGGGGTACTTGCCACGGTGCTGAAAGAGTCCGGAGAGAAGGGCCCTCCGCCGTCTTTTGTTGGGCAGCTCGCGCGAATGGCCGCGGCGACGAAAAACGAGAAAGCGCAAGAGGAGCTGCTGACGGCCGCAACAAGGCCAAAGAGTGACAGGTTTGCCCCGTGGCAATTTGACGTCGTCGTCGGCTACTTCGACCAGACCACTAAGCTCGACCCCGCCTTATCAAAGCGGATCGCCGAGGTTCAGGCCGCTGCTGCTCGCGTCGTCGGAGATGCAAAGGCCCCCGATGCCGACCGGATCGCCGCGTTGTCCCTCATCGGTCGCGGGTCGGAGATCACGGAGCCTGAGTCGGCGATCTTGGGTGATCTTCTTTCGTCCGCCGCGAGTCCCGCCCTCAGGTCGGCCGCGGTGACGCACCTCGGCCGACTCCGAGCCGAAGGAGCAACGCGGACGCTCCTACGCGGTTGGCTGGGATACCCGCCAGCAACGCGGTCCCAGGTACTTGACGTTCTGATGTCCCGCAAGGATGGCCCCACGACGGTCCTAGGTGCCGTCGAATCAAAGGCCATCGCCGCCGCCGAGATCGACGCGACCCGTCGGCAGCGATTGCTCACAAACTCTGACAAGGCCGTCCGCGATCGCGCCGCGAAGGCCTTCGACGGCTCCGCCAACCCCGACGGGGCCAAGGTCATCAAGGAATACGCGGAACTGCCGGCCGGCGACGCGGATCGCGGCAAGGCGGTGTTCACCCGCGTCTGCGCCGCGTGCCACCGGCTGGGCAACGTCGGCGTGGACGTTGGCCCCAACCTCGCGGCGCTCGCCAACCGCACCCCCGCGTACCTGCTCCAGGAGATCCTCGACCCGAACCGCAACCTCGACTCGCGCTACGTCGAGTACCAGGCGATCACGAAGGGGCAGCGGACCGTGACCGGCATCCTCGCCGGCGAGACCGCGACCACGATCATCCTCCGCGGCCAGCAGGGCGAGGACGAGACGCTTCTCCGGACCGACATCGAGGAGCTGCGCGGTTCGGGCAAGTCGCTCATGCCCGAGGGACTGGAGAAGGACCTGCCGAAGAAGGACATGGCCGACCTGCTCGCGTTCCTCACCGCGGTCCGCCCGACGCCGCGAGCGTTTCCCGGCAATGCGCCAGCCATCGTCAAGGCCGAGGACGGTCGGCTGACGCTCCCGGCGACTCACGCGGAGTTGTACGGAGAGCGTGTCGAGTTCGAGGGCGACTTCAAGAACGTCGGCATGTGGCACGGGGCCAACGATCGGGCCGAGTGGCGGGTGCGGCTCCCGAAGACCGGCACGTTTGATGTGTACCTGGACTACGCGTGCGACCCGGGCTCCGCGGGGAACGAGCTGGTGATCGAGGGCGGCGACGCGGCCGTCCGGTGGAAGGTCGCGGCGACGTCTGGGTGGCCGGATTACCAGACGACCAAGATTGGGACGCTGAAACTGCCGTCCGGCGACGGGCGACTAGTCGTGCGCCCGTCCGGGCTGCTGCGCGGGGCGCTCATCGACTTGCGGACGGTCTACCTGGTCCCGCCGGGCGAATCGCCGCCATCCGCTCCGGGCCCGAAGAAGTAATGACGGGCTGGCTCAAAGTAGCCCGCACACTCCGTGTGCGGGGGTCGGCACACGGAGTGTGCCGACTACTATACCGGAGGACTACGCCACGACTGCGTGCGCCTGCAGGTCGTCAAGGTTGACGAACTCCAGGGCCGAGATGTGTGTCGCCTCCAACACCACCGGCGGGGCCACTCCGGCTTCGAGTGCCTCGAGCCAGCGCTCGGCGCACAGGCACCAGCGGTCGCCGGGTCGCAGGCCGGGGAATCCGAAGTGCGGGGCCGGGGTGCTTAAATCATTGCCCCGCGACGCTGTGAAGGCCAGGAACGCGGCCGTCAACTCGGCGCAGACGACGTGGATGCCAACGTCGCCGCCGCCGGTGTCGCAACAACCGTTGCGGTAGAACCCGGTCACCGGATCGGTGCCACACGTCTGCAACGGGCCGCCCAGGACGTTTCGTGCTCGCGACATGACGGATGACCGCGGTAATGAGGCTAATACTGATCTTATCACCCGCCGCTACCCCAGGACCACCGCGGCCATCCCGAAGTAGACGATCAGCGTCAAAATGTCGGTCAGTGCCAGGGTAATCGGGCCCGCGGCGATCTTCGGGTCGAGCTTCAACGCGTGCAGCCCGGCCGGAACCGACAGCCCGAAGAAGCAGGCGCCGAGGACAGCCCCGCACACGCCCGTCGCCACCACCGCAGCCGCCCCGAGATGGCCCCGCCAGGCCCAGACGACGAGTCCGACGACCAAGCCGCAGGCCAGCCCGAGGAGAATTGCGGTGATCATTTCCCGCCGAACCGCCGAGAGGTACCAGCGCATGGTCGGCTTCACGGACCGCAGCGTCTGGATCGACACGGTCATCGACTGCACGCTCACGCTCTCCGCGAGGCCGAGGACCAGGGCCAGAAAGAACGTCAGGACGATGGCCTTCGCGAGGGTCAATTCAAACAAGCTGGTCAAGAGGGCACAGCCGATCCCGCTGGTGATGGTGGCCAGGAGCCACGGGAAGCGGAACCGGAACGCCCGCACGGGCGAAGCCCCCTTCACCTGGGCGATGCGGAACCCGATTGCCTCGAACACGTCGTCCGTGGGCGCCTCGCCGCCGAGGTCGATCATCTCGTGGGTGAACTGGCTGACGTCGATCACCCCGATCACGTTGCGGCGCTCATCGACCACTGGGAACGCGAGGAACTTGTGCATGACGAAGAACTCGGCCGCGTCCATCACTGTTGCCGACCCCGGCAAGGCGATGACCCGCGCCTGCATGACCTCGCGGAGCGGCCGGTCCACCGGGAACGTGATCAGCCGCCGCAGCGGCAGGACGCCGACCAGCCGGCCGTCGTCGTTGACGACGTAGTAGTACTGGATGCCGCTCCCGCCGGACGACTTGCGTATGACGTCGATCGCCTCGCCGACCGTGAGCGACTGGTTCAGGGTGGTGAAGTCCGTTCGAGCCAAGGACGCGACGGTGTGGGCCAGGAACTGGGTTTGCAGGGGGGTCGGCACGAGGCACCTACGAAGTCACACGGCCGTTCACGTTTCGCGGGCGACCCAACCGCCCTCGCGATCGACGAGACGGATACGATACGATGACACGACCGAAGAACACGGGGCGATGGTTCGGGGGCGAACATGGCGACCGAGGCATGGACCGTCCGCCGCCTTTTGGAATGGACCGAGGACTTCCTGCGCAAGAAGGGCGTGGAGGCGCCGCGACTGGAGGCGCAGATCCTCCTCGCCCACGCGCTGGGGTGCAAGAAGATCGACCTGTACGTCCGCCACGAGGAGGAGCCGCCGGAGGACAAGCGGGCCACGTTCCGGGATATGATCAAGAAGCGCGCCGAAGGCATGCCGGTCGCCTACCTCGTCGGCTATCGCGACTTCTACTCGCTCGACTTCGCGGTCACCCCGGCCGTCCTCATCCCGCGGCCGGAGACGGAAACCCTGGTCATGGAGGCCCTCCGGGTTGTCAAGGCGATCGACGCCCCACGCGTGCTGGACGTCGGCACCGGGTCCGGTTGCATCGCGGTGACGATTGCCCGGCAGCACAAGACGGCCCGCGTGACCGCGACCGATCTGAGCGCCGACGCGCTCGCGGTCGCGGGGACCAATGCCCAGAGGCACGGCGTGACCGATCGGGTGACGTTCGTCCAGGGCGACCTGTTCGCCCCGGTGAGCCAGGGGGCCTTCGACCTGGTGGTCAGCAACCCGCCATACATCGCCCGTGCGGAGTTCGCGGCCCTCGACGCCGGCGTCCGCGACTTCGAGCCGCGATCGGCGCTCGACGGCGGCATCGACGGCCTCGACTACTACCGCCGGATCGCCAACGAGGTTCCCCGGGCCCTCCGGCCGGGCGGGACCGTCCTGGTCGAGATCGGGCTGACCCAGGAGCCGGCGGTCCGGGACCTGTTCGCGGCGCAACTCGAGCCGGGCCCGACGTTCAAAGACCGGGCCGGGCGTCCGCGCGTCGTCAGCGCCCGCCTTCCTCGATGAGTTCCAAGTCCGGCCTTCAAGCTTGAAACTTGGAACTTGAAACCTGGAACTTCCCCAATGCCCGAATCCATCCTGATCGTGGACGACGAGGAGCCCGTCCGCCGGACGTTCCGCGACTGGCTGGCCGGGTCCGGACTCAACGTCGAGGTCCACGCCGTCCCGGACGCCGAGTCGGCCCTCGTCTTCGCCAACCGGCACGCGATCGACCTCGCCGTCCTCGACTGGAACCTAGGCAGCGGCTCCGACGGACTCCGTCTCCTCGAAGACCTGGTCGAGTTCCATCCCGACCTCGTCGCCATCCTCGTCACCGGCTTCGCGCACCAGGCCACGCCCCTCGACGCCCTGCGCATGGGCGTCCGCGACTACCTGGACAAGAACCAGGACTTGAACCGCGAGACGTTTCTCGCCGCCGTCCGGAAGCAACTCGAGCGCATCATCCCGGCCAAGCGGCACCGGCAGTTCATGCAGGGGTTGCTTCAATTCCGCGAATCGGTCGAGAAGATCCTGCCGCTGGTCCGGTCCACCGCCACGCTGAACGACCCGGTCCCGCTGTCGGACGCGGTCCGTCACTTGTTCCGGTTCCTGATCCGATCGACCGGTTCGGCCGACGGCGTCCTCCTGGCCCGGCACGCCGAGCCGGACGGGGCCGAGCGCTTCGTCGCCTTCGGACCGGACGGCAATCAGCTCCCCGCCCCGACAATTCCGTTCAGCCGATCGCTCGCGGCCACCGTCTTGAGTATGAACGAGCCCTGCGCCACGACGATGGCCGAGCTGAAGACGCTGGGACCGGTGGAGCTGCAGCCGTTCGAGGCGAACCGGAAGAACGTCCTGGCCGCTCCGGTCCCGGTGGCCGCGGGCACACACGTGGTCATCGAGCTTTTCGATAAGCCGGGGGGATTCACCGCGGACGATCGGAAGCTCGCGGACGCGGCCGCGGACTTCAGCACCGAACTGCTGCGCCAGGCCCTGGCCGAGCGCCAGACACAACGATTGCTGATCGACGCGGTCGAGGCCGCGTTGAGGGCGAGCGAGAGCGTGTCGGCAGTCCTGCCCGGGGCCACGGCGGACCCCGAGGCCCCGCTTCCGCCGGCGGTCATGGACCGGCTGCGGGCCGGACTCGGCGAATCCGCGAATGCGGTGGTCGATGCCGAGACGTCGTTGAAGCTGGCGGAGGCCGTCCGCGAGCTGGCTGTCCGCCACGGGCCGGCGGCCGTCCGGCATTGTGTTCGGATGGTCGAGAGTGTCAAGGCGATGCTGGACGAGACGGCAGGCCCCAGTCCTTAGTCCTGTTCCAAGGACCGGGATTCGACTGACGACTGCGTACGGAGGGACTGGGGACTGTTCCAATGGCCGGGGCAGATACTGTGTTCGACGACATTTTCCGCCTCCTGACCCCCGAGCGGTTGCTCCGCGACCCGCGGGCCACGGGCGAGGGGGTGTCGGTCGCGCTCATCGACAGCGGGGTCGAGCGGTCCGTCCTGGAGGACAAGTTCGGAACGGCGATTCTCCCGATCGAGGGGGCAGTCTTCCGCCCGGACTCAACGCAGCCGCAGCCGTACACCGGCCACCAGTCAAGCCCGCACGGGACCACGGTCGCGGACATCATCCTCACGCTTGCCCCGCGGGCCCGGCTCTACTCCGCGGACGTGTTCGGCCCGACGGGCGCGAGCGAAGTCGAGACCGTCATCAGGGCCATGCAGCACGCGATCGACGTGTGGCAATGCAAGGTGATCAATTTGTCCCTCGGCGTGCCGGAGTCCAAGCTCCAGCAGCTGCCAAAGCGACACCAGTTCTTGAAGGCGATCGAGGACGGCTACTACAAGGACGTGTTGATCTTCGCGGCCGCCCACAACGAGCACCCGCTGACGCGCAGCTACCCGGCCGCGTTCGCCCCGCCGCTCATCTCGGTGGACAAGGGGCTATTCGACGACCCGCTCGAGTTCGCGTACAAGCTGCGCGACACGGTCGAGTTCCAGGCCCACGGCCGCGGGTACCTCGGTCCGTTCGCCCGCGAGCCGGCGACCAGTTGGGCCACGCCCCACCTCGCGGGCATCGCGGCCCGCATTCTCTCGTTGCGGCCACAGATGAAGCCGTTCGAGATCAAGACCGTGCTGTATTGGATGTTCGTCGCCGGGCGGCAAAAGGCCGGTTGAACTTCCCGCCAATTGCTTGTGTCGCCCGCCGCGGTCGCTTATACTCCACCCACCTAACTCGGAGATGGGTATGAGTTTCGGAGAAGGGTCGGGGGTCGATTTCGACACCGCCCGCGGCCGCGACTGGCCGAGCGTCCGCCAGTTCAACGTCTTCCTCGCCAACCGGATCGGCGCCCTCATGGACGTGGTTCGCCGGTTCGAGGTGACCGACGTCCGCATCGTCTCGCTCACGGTTGTTGATTCGGCCGACTGCGCCATCATCCGCATGGTCCTCAGCGACCCCGAACGGGCGCTCGAGATCTTCCACCAGGGCAAGATGATGGTGACGGAGAGCGACCTGTTGGTGATCAAGCTCCCCGACGGCCGGCAGCCGCTCGCAACCATCTGCAAGGCGCTGCTGTCGGCCGAGATCAGCATCCACTATGCCTACCCGCTCATGATCGGCGTCGGCCCGGAGGGGAACACCGCCCTGGCCATCCACGTGGACGATCACGAGACGGCCGCGGCCACCCTGCAGGAGAAGGGCTTCACCCTCTATACCGAGAACGACCTGACCTGGTGACTCGGGCGGTCGTCGCCCGGCCCATTCTCTCTCTTCCCTAGCAAGGCTTCACCCATGCCGAGAGACGACGAATTTGACGACGAGGACCGCCCGCGCCGCCCCCGGAACTCGCGGGATGACGAAGATGATCGCCCCCGACGCCGACGCGACCCGGAGGACGACTACGATGATACCCCGGGGCGCAGCGGTGGTGCGCCCCACCGCGGAGGGATGATCCTGACGTTCGGCATTCTCAGTCTGCTTTGCTGTCCACTTATTTTCGGCATTCTCGCCATTGTAATGGGCGGGAACGATCTGAAAGCGATGGCAGCCGGACGCATGGACCGTTCGGGCGAGGGATTGACTCGGGTGGGACAAATTCTTGGATTTGTCGGGATCGGCCTCTGGATCCTATTGACCATTCTGCGATTAGTGGTGATTGCTGCGAACAAGTGAAATCGCGTTCGCCCGCCGGCGAAGTGCGCATTGGATACGGGCACCGGACAGTGCACCCGAGACCGGGCTTCGCGCGGGCGCCTTCTGTAGCTTCGTCCGCGGGTAAAATCATTCGGACTCGACAGGTTTGACGAACATCGGACTTCTGGCCATGACCCGCCGCTCCGACGATTTCGACGATTACGATGACGAGTGGGACGACGCTCGCCACCTCAAGCCGCACCGCGGACTTGCCGTCCTGCTTCTTGGGATCTTCGGACTCAAGACGTGCGGGCTACTCGGCATCGTGGCCTTCTTCATGGGCCGCAACGACCTGGCCGAGATGGACGCCGGGCGCATGGATCCCAGCGGCCGCGGCATGACGCAGGCCGGGTACATCATCGGGATCGTCTCCGTCGTGCTGTTTCTGATCGCGATCGGGTTCGTCACTCTGTACATTGTCGCCATCGCGGCCCTTCACTAGCCACGGGCGGGAGGTCCACCGGTGTCCGACTCCCTCGACGACTATGACGACGACGTGTCCGGCCGGAATGTCGAGCCACACCGCGGCGTGCTGATCCTCGTGCTCGGTATCCTTGGCCTGATGGTGTGCGGGATTATTGGCATTTTTGCCTGGATGTTCGGAAAGCGCGACTTGGACCTGATGAAGCGCGGCCTGATGGACAAGGAAGGAGAGGCCCTGACGCGCGTTGGGTACATCCTGGGCATCGTCGGCACGATCCTCTTTCTCATCGCCGTCCTAGTCGTGGGACTCTATTTCACTTGCATAGCGATCGTAATCGCCAACAAGTAACTATCGTGCCTCAGCCCGCCACGCGCCGCGAGTCGTTCTGGGCAGTCAAGCGGACGATCCTGACGTCCCTGGGCGCCATTGTCTAATGGAACTGGTCGTGGATCAGTCAGCGGCTATGACCGAGCCAAGAAATCCCCACGAGCACGACCCCCGCCTCGGGGACCACGACCCTCGGGCCGACTTCGACGACGAGTTCACCCCGCGCCGCCGCGGCCAGCTCCCGCACCGTGGACCGGCGCTCCTCGCCCTGGGCATTGTCTGCTTGGTTCTGACGCTCATCAATCTGGCCTGCGGCCCCCTGGGGTTCATCGCCTGGTTCATGGCCACGTCCGACCTGAAGAAAATGCGCGAAGGGCGGATGGACCCCGACGGCCGGGGTTTGACGCGGGCCGGGCAATTCCTCGAGATCGCGACCGTCGTCCTGTTCCTGTTCTTGATCGTCGTCTTCACCGTGTTCATCACACTCATCATTTGATGTCGGATGAGTCCGTTAATCGACACCCACGCCCACCTCGACGACCCGCGATTCGCCGATGACGTCGCTGACGTGATCGCTCGCGCGCAGGCCGCAGGGCTGGAACGAGTCATCACCATCGGAACCGACGCGGCCACGAGCCGCACGAACGTCGAGCTGGCGACGCGATTTCCCCTGCTCCAGTGCGCCGTCGGAATTCAGCCCAATCACGTCGCTGAGGTACACTCCGGCGACTGGGAGGCGATCCTCGGGCTGGTCAACCACCCGACATGTGTCGCGGTCGGGGAGACGGGCCTCGACCGCTACTGGGACCGGGCCCCGTTCCCACTGCAGGAGGACTACTTCGCCCGCCACCTGGAATTGAGTCGCCGGACGGGCAAGCCGGTCGTGATCCACTGCCGCGAGGCCGAGGCGGACGTCGTGCGGATGCTCCGCGCCGAATTTGACGCCCGCGGACCGATCGCCGGGGTTATGCACTCGTTCACCGGCGACGCGGCGAGCGCGAAGGCCTGCCTCGACATGGGCCTCTACATCTCGTTTGCCGGGATGGTGACGTACAAGAACGCTGAGGATCTGCGAAAGGTGGCAGCGACGATCCCACTCGACCGATTACTGGTCGAAACGGACAGCCCGTATCTCGCTCCCGTGCCGCATCGCGGTAAGCGCAACGAGCCGGCTCTTGTCGTTCATACGGCGAACTGCCTCGCAGGCGTGCTGGGAGTAAGTCCGGAAACTACCGCGGCGCAAACAACGCAGAACGCGCGCGCCCTTTTAAGACTGGATTGATCAGTTCGACGCGTTGGCCGGGATCGTAATAGCGATTCGATCATCCGGCCGCTCCGGATGGACTTCCACCCACCGATAAAGAGTGACGCCGTCGTCGAAGGTAATCCGCAAGATGACGAACTTCGCGTAGTAAGTCGAGTTTCGACCAAGTCCCAGGCGGTCCAAGGCCGATTCTCGTCCACCCGCACGACCGCGAACAATCACCGTGCCGCCGGGATCAGTCAGCGTCGTGTCGGACGGAAAATCCCAGAAGAGTCGCTCGTCGTCCGCCGGTGCGGCGCGGTAGAGTGCGACCGCTTCCTCCACCGGTTCGATTTGAAAGCTGGTGTCGTATGCGATCTGCCGGATCCCTGCCGACCGCGCTGACTCAATGCGGATTTGGGCCGAATAAGTGCCGATCCATTCGATTGCAGTGAGGAGCGGAAGCGCGAGCAGTCCGAGCAACACCAGAATGAGCACGAATAGGCAATCTCGGAGGCAGCGACGGCCTATCACTGTTCACCCTCGGATGGGCACCAACATCGCCGCCGGGTTCTCCAGGTGCTGCTTGACCGCGTTCCCGAACGCTGCACCCACGGACCCATCTACCACGCGGTGATCGAAGGAGAAGGAGAGATAGACCAGGTCGGCCGGTTTGAGCCTGCCGCGCTCGTCGTACACCGGCCGGCGGATCACCTTGCCCACCCCCATGATCCCGACTTCCGGGTGATTGATAATCGGGGTCGAGATCAGCCCACCCACTCCGCCGATGGAAGTGACCGTGAACGTGCTGCCTTTGAGGTCCTCACGCCGGGCCCGGTTTGCCTTCCCCTCGTTCCCGAGGCGCTCCGCCTCAGCGGCCACGGTGAACAGGTCCTTCTTGTCCACGTCCCGAACCACCGGGACGATCAGACCCCCGGGAGTTGCGACCGCGATCCCGATGTCGTAGCGGTCGTGCAGCACGATTTCCTCCGTCTCATCATTCAGCGAGCTGTTGACGATGGGGACGTCTTTGAGGGCCTCGGCGACCGCCTTGACGAAGAACGGCAGGTAAGTCAGCTTGATACCATGCTCCGCGCTGGGCCCGCGCAGGGCGTGGCGCAGGCGAACGAGCTCGGAGACGTCACATTCGTCCACGTACGAGTAATGCGGGATGCGGCGCTTCGCGTCCAGCATGTGCTCGGCGATCTTCCGCCGCAGGCCGTGGAGCTTGATCCGCGTGCCGGGTCGGCCGTAGTCGGCGACCGGCTCGGCGCGGCGGGCTTTTTCGGCCCCGTCGGGCCGGGCGATCTGCGCGGAGAGGTCGTCGATCAGGATGCGCCCGGCCGGGCCGGTGCCGCGGACCCGCGACAGGTCGATCCCCAGCTTGCGCGCCAGGTGTCGTACCGACGGGGCCGCGACCGGGATCGGCCCGCCCGGGGACAAGTTCCCGTTGGCGGCGCGTTTGGTGGCCGGGGCGGCGGCCATGGCCGGGGCAGACACGGCCCTTTGCGCGACCGGCGCGGGGACGTCGGCCTTCGACCCGGGTGGTTGATAGGTGAGGATCGCCTGGCCGACCTTGAGCTTGGCCCCCGGCTCTCCCGACAGGCTCATGATCCTGCCCGCGAACGGGGCCGGGACTTCCATCGTTGCCTTGTCGGTCATGACCTCGGCGAGCGGTTGCCCGCGCTTGACCGTCTCGCCGGGCTGCACAAGCCAGCGGATGAGCTCGGCCTCGTAGACCCCCTCGCCGAGCTCCGGCAACGCGAAGTCCATCGGGTCCCCCTGTCCCGGTCAGGCCGGCTCGGTCGCCAGGGCGAGCATCGCCTCGCGGACGTGGTCGAGCTGCGGCACCGTGTTCGTCTCGTATACCTGGTTGAGCCCGATCCCCGGCAGGTGCTTCCCTTGGAGCACGCGAGGGCGCACCAGCAAGTCGTAGAAGTGCTCCTCGACGATCCGCCGCAGCAGGTGCTCGCCGAAATTGGTGACCTCCGTGTCCTCGTTCACGATCAGCACCCGGCCGGTCTTCTGCACGCTCCGGCTCACCATCGGCCAGTCGTACGGGAAGATGCTGCGGAGGTCGATCACGTCGAACGTGAACCCCTCGGTCCGCGCCAGCTCGTCGGCGGCCTGGACGCAGAGCGACAGGGTCCGACCGTAGCTGATGGCAGTCGCGGTCTGGCCCTCGCGGAGCAGTTCGCCGGTTCCGATCGGGACGAAGTACTCGCGGACGTCCGGCCAGTCGGGCTCCCAGTGGGACCGGTCGCCGACTGGGGCGTCGATTCGCCGGCTCAGCTCGGCCGGGTCCTCCGGCTCGCCGGGGATCAACTTATCGCCGCGGACGCGCAGCAGGGCCTTCGGCAGCAGCACCATGACCGGGTTCGGGTCCGCGATCGCGGAGAGCATGAGGCCGTAGGCGTCGAGGGCGTCGCTGGGCATGACGATTTTCCACCCCGGGATGCGGCTGGCCCAGCTCTCGTAGCTGTGCGAGTGGTACATACTGCCGCGGATGCCGGCCCCGGTCGGCGTCATCATGACGATCGGCATGTCGAACGTCCCGGCCCCCGCCCAGCGCTGGTTGCCGGCCACCTTCAGCAGGTCGAGCATGTTAAACGCGTAGTCGCAGAACTGGATTTCGAACACCGGTCGCCCGCCCGCGTATGCGATGCCCATCGCGGTGCCGACGATGCCGCGCTCGTCGAGCGGTGAGTTCCAGGCCGTCTTGAGGCCCTGGGTGGCTGTGAACACCCCTCCGAGCGGCGGGCCGACGTCCTCCCCGAAGACGTCGGTGACGCCCAGGTGGGTCTCGCCGTAATGGAGGGCCAGGCGAACGGCTTGAGCGAGAGTGGCCATCGGTCCCCCTCGAAGCGGAAACCAGGTCGAGTATTGTCCGGCGTCCCTTCAACAACTGCTCGAGCCCAAACGGGGCGACACCCGCGCGGGGTGAGTCGCCCCGTTGGGGCTCGGGTGAACCCGGTGCTGGCACCCGGGAATTTGCCTCACTGCCCTTGGCCGACAGATGGTTACCTATCGCGGCAGCCCCGAGTAATCGTCTGGGTAAACCGCATCGACTTTGCTCGGCGCGTACGTGAACCGCTCCACGTCGTCCGGCGTCGGCATCGGCTCACTCGTCGCCTCCACCGCCGCCGCGGCCGCCTCCTCCTGGGCGTCGTGCCAGATCATCTCGGCCAACTCGCGATGAATCACTCCGTCCTGGATGAGCTTGCGCTCGAACAGCCTGACGCAGTCCGCCTCGCCCTGCACCCGGGCTGCCCCGCTCGACGACGAGTGCCCGTGCAAGCGCGACACCATCGCTTCCATCAAGTAAGGCCTGCGCGTCGTCCGGCAGTGCTCGAACGCCCGCTCGAGGGCGTGCCAGGTGGCGATCGGGTCGTTCCCGTCCACCCGTTCGCCGGGAATTCCGAACGGCTCCCCGCGATCGCTGATGTGCCGCTCGGAGTGTTGGCTCACGGCCGGGGTCGAGATCCCGTACCCGTTGTTCGTCACTACCATGAGGACCGGCAGCTCGCTGCCCGGTCGCGTGGACCAGACCATGCAGCTCGTGAAGTCGCCCTCGGCTGTCCCGGCGTCCCCGCCGATCACGACGGAAACCCCGTCGCCCCCGTGCCGCTTCTGCATGAGCGCGGTCCCGGGAGCCATCGTGTACTGCACCTCGATTACGCTGGTGACCGGGATGACGTTCCACTCGGGGGCGGCGTAGTGGCCGACGAAGTTCCGCCCAAGCGAGTGCCGGTCGGTCGCGGTCATGGCCATCTGGCGCATATGCTCCAGCATTGACATGCCCATGGCGATCATGACGCCGGCGTTTCGGTAGTGGAGGTGCAAGTAGTCGTAGGCCGGGCCGCGGCCCTTCTTGACTTGGAGGCCGAGGCAGACGTTGAAGGCTTCCTCACCCGGGCCGCCGACCCAGAAATACCCCTCGCCGGACTTGGACATCTTGATGGTCCGCTCCTCCAGGGTGCGGCTCCGGACCATCAGGCGGAAGATCTCAAGGCAGCGGTCGGCGGGGAGGGAGTCGAACCCGCTGAATACTTCGCGCCCGGCCTTGACGACCGGGCCGGCCGTTTCCGGGAGGTAGTCCTCGGAGTCGGAGTAGGACGATTGCGGACTTGGCACGTCAGGCCCTCCTGGAGTGGTCCGCCGGGGGCGGCGGCAGTAGGGATCGCCTGAAGACGGCAAGCACGGGCGCGCGGGAGGCGGGTGACGGGACGGGGCGGGCTACTCCCCGCGCGCCAAGGCGCACTAGTCGTTCACGCAGGTCCGGTCGAGACGAGTGATCTAAGTGCATTATACGTCGGCAAGGTGTGGGCCCGACCTTGCATGGCACTCCAACCCGGTCACCTTTTCCCGAGACCCCATCAGTATTCTGCCGAGAGTATGGGCAGGGACGGCCCCGGCCGTCAACTGCCTATCCCATCATAGGGGGGCGGAACATCCCTGACACGACCCTTTTTTTCGACCTAACCCCTCACGACGCACGCTCCCGGGCCTTTACAGTAGCCGTCACGCTCCGCGTGACGAGCCCCGACCCAAGGCGGCGGTCACGCTCCGGGGAATGGGCCTGGGCTCGTCACGCGGAGCGTGACGTCCACTTTAAAGACCCCGGCGTCAGCCCATGGGCGACCCCTTCACCGCCCGCAGAAGGAACGTCGGGTTCACCGCCTCAAATCGTAGGGCTTCGAGCTGTTCGACGCTCCGGGACAGATTCACCAGTAACACCGAGACCGCCGGGGCGAGCCGCTTGAGCGTGTCGTAGGTCTGGGCGAGCATTTCCAGCGTGCCGACGTTGACGACCAGCCGGCCGCCCGGTCGGAGCGCCGCGTAGGAGGCTTGCAGCAGCCGGGCGACTTCTCCGCCGTTGCCCCCAATGAAGATGGCGTCCGGGTCCGGCAGCCCCTCGAA
>DATFWZ010000547.1:0-8692 GCA_035258765.1 Gemmataceae bacterium | reverse complement strand
CCCCGACGCACACGGCCAAGGGTCACAAACGCTACCGATACTATGTGTGCTCGGCGGCGCAGAAGCGGGGCCGACGGTCGTGCCCGGCTGGGTCGATCCCGGCCGGGGCGGTGGAGCGATTCGTCATTGACCGACTGCGGTGCGTCGGCCGCGACCCGGACCTCGTGCGGGCCACTGTCGAGCAGGCGAGCCGGCAGGTGGCGGCTCGGATCGAGGAACTCGCGGCCGAACGGCGGGGACTGTCCCGCGATCTCCAGAAGGCTCACGCCGAGGTGCGGAAGCTGTCCGGCCGGCTGGCTGAGGACCGCGGCGGGCACGCCCTGCAGCAACTGGTGGACCTTCAGCAGCGGATCGCCGGGCTCGAAGCGCGGGCCGCGGTCGTGGCCGACCAGGTGGCCACTACTGCGAAGGAGGTGCTGCGACCAGAGGACGTGGCCGAGGCCCTCGGGCGGTTCGACGGAGTGTGGGAGTCACTGACGCCGAAGGAGCAGGCTCGGTTGGTCAGCCTGTTGGTATCTCAGGTTGATTACGACGGAACGGCCGGAGAGGTGACGATTGCCTTTCACCCGGTCGGCATCCAGGCCCTGGTGGACGAGGTTGCCGCCGCATCGATGGGGAACGCCGCATGACGACGCCGCTCAAGCTGACGTGCAAGGTCCGGTTCGGCCGATCCGGCGCCGGCGGTCAGAAGGAACTACAACTTCGGCCCGACAAGGCGACTCCGAGTGCGCGGACCCCGCGGGTGTCCAGGTTTATGGCACTTGCGATCAAGCTGGATCGCCAGATCCGCGACGGGTCGCTAAAGGACCAAGCAGAAGTAGCCCGGCTGGGTAAAGTAACACGCTCTCGCATAACGCAAATCATGAACCTGACGCTGCTGGCGCCCGACATCCAGGAACAGTTGTTATTCTTACCGGCAGTCACCGCCGGTCGGGACCCGGTCATCCTGCGAGAGTTGCAATCGCTTGCGCTGGAATCAAACTGGCGTAAGCAACGGAAGCTGTGGGAAGAATTGGCTTCAGGCGCCGCGCGGTTCTGATGCACCTTGGTATCGAAATTCGGACACCTGGGCGGCCGGAAGTAGGGCGTTGAGTGGCCGGAGGCAACGGTATATGGGATCACGTTAACGTTACCAAGGTCGGTATATGGGCTGTTAGCCCATATCCCATGTACAGATTCGCTTCGAGATTTGATCGGTTACGGTTTTGCATCGTCGTGCATAGTCCTGCGCGACTCGGCGCGGTCCGGCCCACATTGTTGTTCGATTGTCTTTGTCATGATGCTCACCTCAGGAACTCACTTCGTCGTAATGGCTTATGCACGATTCGGGCTAGCAGTACTCGGCGTAAACCGGTCGGCGCTTTCGGGCACAGTCCGCGATGAGTGGTCGTCATTCGTGCAAAGACACCTTTTTGCAACTGCATTCAGTAACTCACTGTGGCCCGCGTCGCGCGCGTATCGTAGGAGTGAGCAACACTCGTAGCGCGACTGTCGGTGCGGTAGAGCGACAAGCTCCGCGTGTCCTGCGCGGAAAGAAGTCGCGCTACACGAGTCGTATTGCTAGGCCGGCCGTCATTCGGAGTTTCTTCCGGGTAAGTACTGAGATGTATCGTCGCCTCACTTGTTCGGAGACACCACGAAGGCGCAGCAGAGGTAAATGATGAACAGAACTTTCCGTGGCCAGTCGGTCGGGACTACGAAGCAGTCGTTGTCGGAAGCACGTCGTCAGTTGCTCGAATTGATTCAGTGGGTCGGCTTCGGGCGAATCGAGAACTTGTGCGTCAGAGGCGGCGAGCCGGTTCTCGAACCGGCACCGGCTTTCGTTCGCGAGCACAAGTTCGGTGGGGAAAACGACCCGCACCCCGGCCTGACCGCCACGGACTTCCTCCTCAAGTCACAGGTCGTCGACTTATTCCGACAGTTCGATGTGATCGGGGACGGCCTGATCCTGATCCTTGACGTAAAGCACGGACTTCCGTTCCGGATGTTCGTGAAGGGCGGCCGCTCGTCGCGAGCGCGCTGACCTGATTTCCGCATTCCCGACATTCAGCCGGCCGCACCGCGGAGGCGCATGTGGGCTACGCCGTTGGCGACCCCGCAGCGCCTCCGCTTCTTTTGGCCCTGCCTCCGTTCCCTCCGTCGTGGCCCACGTCGCCTCCTCCCCGGCCGGGAGGAGAGGTTTGTGTCCGAACAAGGCAGTTCGCGAGATTTCGATGACTTCGCCCGACGACTGATCCGACGAAAGGCCCGCCAACTTGTCGGCCGGGCTGGGCTCCGTTTTCAAGACGTGCCGGACATCGAGCACGAAATCGCCGTGCGGCTTCTGCAAGGATTGCGGTGGTTCGACCCTAACCGCGCACCGCGAGACGCGTTCGTGAGGCATCTCGTTAAGAACGCCATCGCCAGTCTGTTGCGCGACCGCCGGGCCGCGAAGCGACGACCGCCGGCTGGGACTTCGCCGTCCGCGCCCGTGGAACAAGTGCCCGACGAATCCGACGCCCGGCTGGTGCGTCACTGGAAGCTGGCCGTTGACGTGGCTACAGTCCTGGCCGGTCTTCCGGACGACGCCCGCGCCGTGGCCGAGCGTCTGATGGCCGGGGACAGCAAGACCGACGCCGCACGCGCGATCGGACGCAAGCGGACAACCATCTACCGCGAGGTCAAGCTGATGCGGGCCGCATTCGAACGGGCGTCTTTGCGGGATTACCTCTGACGATCGTCAGTTGCGCGCGGAACCGGGTATTTGGTTTTGTGTAGGGTCGCTGCCCACAGGAGGAGTTGCGATGACCGAATCTGGAGTGTACCGGTTTGCGTTCGACGGCGAAGTATCGCTCGACGAAGTTGAGGGGACCATGGCCCTGGCCCTGATCGGGGTGCAGGCCTTGCACGGGGAGGCCGGCGCCCGGTTGGAAGCCGGCCACTACTTCGATCGCCTCCGTCGGGCGTGCGTGATCGATGGCCGGACACCGGTGGGCCGGGATCTTGGCCGCTTGTTCACCGGCTTCCTGACCCGCGAGTTCGGCGAAGCTGGGTTCACGGTGGAACCCACCGAACCCCGTCCGTCGGCGGCGAGCGACGAACAGGAATTCAAAACACTCGCCGACTGGGCAGAGGAACTCACCATTGACGCCGGCGACGTGGCACGGCTGATCGCGACGGACCCGTCGCTCAACCTGTCTTCGCCGTTGACCCGTACCGAGTTGAACGACCTGGTGGGCCTCCCAGCGCGGCGGCCGAATGGCAAGGAGGCGGCTCGATGATCGGCTCGACGAACGGCAACGGCTCAGCCTTCCCGTACCACAGCGCCCGCCAGGCGGCGGCCGTCTATCTGGACCTGGGGTTGGCGCCCGTCCCCGTCCCGAAGCGCCAAAAGCGCCCGGTCCTGGACGGGTGGCCCGACCTACAGGTGACGCCGACCAACCTGCACGAGTACTTCCCGGACGACAGGTCGATCAACCTCGGCATGATCCTGCGCTCAACGACGCGGATCGCGGACGTAGACCTCGACTGCCGGGAGGCACTGGCCTCCGGCGGGCGGTGGTTGCCAAAGACGAACTGGGTGAGTGGCCGGGCCGGGAATCCGTTCTCCCACTACTGGTATCGGCCGATCGGGACGGTGACCTACCGAAAGTTCGAGGACGTGGACGACACTCTGCTATTGGAGTTGCGTTGCGGCGACGGCTATCAAACAATCGCCCCGCCAGGGACGCACGAGAGCGGGGACGAGATCACCTGGCATACGTTCGCCGGCAAGCCCACGGAGATCCCCGGCAACCAACTCACCTCAATGGTGGGCGAGCTCGCCGCCTTGACCATCCTCGTCCGCCACTGGCCCAAGTCCAAGGGGAAGCGACAGGACGCCTTCCTGGCCCTGGCCGGCGGGCTGTGCCGAACAAGCTGGATTGTCCCACAGATCGAGGAGTTCCTGGCGGCCGTCGCTGACCTGACCAGCGACGAGGAGGCCCGCAAGCGCGTGAACACGGTGGCCCGCACAGCCGCCAACTTGGAGGCCGGCAAAAAGGCAACCGGCTGGCCGACCTTGGCGAGGCTCCTCGGCGATCGCGGCCGCGACGTTGTCTCGCGCACCTGTAAGTGGCTGGGGATGGAGGACCCCCTGGGTCCGTGGCCGGAGTTGATCCCGCTTTTGAGCCCGCTGCCGGAGTTACCGCTGTTCCCCATCGATGTGCTACCTGGCTGGTTGGCCGAGTGGGCGAAGGCGACGGCCTTGGCTCTGCAGGTGCCGGTCGAGTTACCCGCGACGCTGGGGATCGCCGTCTGCGCGGCCGGCGTGGCGCGGAAGTTCGTGGCCAATCCGCGGCCGGGGTGGATCGAGCCGCTGAACATGTACTGGGTGACGGCCCTGCCGCCGTCCGACCGCAAGACCCAGACGTTCTCACGCGCGGCAGCGCCGGTGTTCGAGCTCCAGGAGCGGCTCCGACAGGAATCGGCCCCAGCCCGCCGGGAGGCCGAGGTCACACAGAAGGCCATGGCCAAGCGGGTGGCGCGGCTTGAAGAGCAGTACGGCAGGGCCGAGGAGGCGACCGAGCGGCAGGAATTGCTCGACGAGATCAAACAGGTGAGGGAGGAATTGGCGGCCGTCGTCGTCCCGGTCGTGCCGCTGCTGGTGGTGGACGACGAGACGCCCGACAACCTGGCCAAGGTCCTGTGCGAGCAGGGCGGGCGGCTGCTCCAGGCGTCAGCCGAGGGCACGCTATTTGAGAACATCAGCCGCTGGAGCGACAAGCCGAGCTTCGACGTGTACCTGAAAGCGTACAGCGGCGACCCGCTCAGCGTGGGCCGGATAACGCGCGAGCGGACCGAATGTCCGCATCCGGCGCTGACGTGTGCCATCGCTCCGCAGCCGGCGGTGATCGAGGCGCTCGGGGACGAGCCGGCGCTGGCTGGCCGGGGGTTCCTGGCCCGGTGGTTTTACTCCCTGCCCAAGTCGATGGTGGGCCGCCGGAAGATCGGCCCGCCGCCCGTCCCGGACGAAGTGAAGGACCGCTACCACCACCAGGTTCACGTCCTGTGGGACCTGCCCGTCGGCACAGACGAAGACGGTAAGCCCAAGGCCTGGGTCGTGAAGTTCGCCCCCGAGGCGGACGCCGTGATCCGCGCCTTTGAGCGGGAACTTGAGCCGCGGCTGGCGGAGGGGGAGGAGCTGTCCTACCTACACGGGTGGGCCGGCAAGGCGGCCGGCGGGGCGGTGCGGATCGCCACCGTCCTGCACGTGGCCGAGTCGGCGGCTGGTGACGCTCAACGGCTCACTCCGGTCCCTGCCGCGGTCGCCGAGCGGGCGGTCCGGCTCGTGCGTGATTACCTGGTCGCACATGCCAGATGCGCCTTCGGCCTCATGGGGGCCGACCGGAACCTGAACCGGGCCCGCAAAGTCGTCCAGTGGATTGTTGGGCGCGGCCTGCCGACATTCACCCTTCGCGACGCCAACCAGGCGATGAGGGGGACGATCAAGACAGTCGACGACCTGCACCCGGTCCTGGATCTGGTCGCGCGGCACCATTACATCCGATCGTCTGACTCGGCTCTGCGGTCGGGGCCGGGTCGACGGAGCCAAGTGTACGAGGTCAACCCGGAGGTGTTGGCATCGCGCCCGACTCCGGCCGCCGACACGACTGATGAAGATTCTGAGGATATTGAGGACGCAGCGACGCAGTCCGGGGACTCGGAAGGAGGTACTGCCGGCCCTTCAAGTGATGACGAGTCCGATCTGGATTCTGAGGATATTGAGTATTTTGAGCGACGATATGTTGACTCGGCACCGCGCCGTGGACAGACGGAGGTCCCACCTTCGGCGGCGGAGGAGGCCCCACATATCGTCGCTCAAAATACTCAAAATGCTCAGAATTCGGTACCGCTCGGAGTGGCCCAGGGTTTTGAGAATATTGAGTATTTTGAGCGACGATATGCGCCTCCGGAAACCAGTCACCCGGTGTCCGGCTGCGATGCTGGTGGGTGTGAATCAGAAACCGATATCGTCCCTCAAACTACTCAAAATACTCAATATTCGACGGACGACTGCCAGGGTGGCAGCAGCGCCTTCGGTCAGGAACCCGATCCTCATTATCCTCAAAATCAACTGAGCTCGGCTGCGGATGCGTCCGCAGCTTACGATGGCGGTGTGCCGTCCGACACCCCCTACCTGCTGGTCCGCATCGTTGATGACTTGAACCTGGTCATCAATGCCGTGGCCGAGTCGCGGCTGGTCGGCCTCGATTGCGAGACCACTGGGCTGGACGCGCGGCTGGGCCGCCTTCGCCTGCTGAGCCTCGACTGCGAGACGGTGGACGGCGGCCGGTTCACCTACCTGGTGGACGCGTTCGCCGTCGATCCGGCGCCGCTCTGGCCCGCATTGACCGAGGCCGAAGTAGTCCTGCACAACGGCGCCTTCGACCTGGCATTCCTGGCCCGGCGCGGGTTCGAGCCGGGCAAAGTCCACGACACGCTGCTCATGTCGCAGGTGCTCTACGCCTCGGCCCGGATTCGGGGGACGGCCCCGGTCCGGCACGGCTTGAAGGAGTGTTGTCAGCGCGAGCTCGGAGTTGCGGTGTCCAAGGATCTCCGGCAGTCCGACTGGTCCGGCTCGCTGTCGCCGGACCAGCTGGCGTATGCCGCGGCCGACGCAGCGGTACTCGTGCCCCTGTATCGATCGCTCACGGACAAGTTGAAGGCCGCCGACCTGGCCGGGGTCGCGGCTCTCGAGTCGGCGGCCCTGCCGTGCATCGTCTGGCTCGCGCGGTCGGGGGTGCCGTTCGACCGGGACCGGTGGCGGGCCCTGGCCGCGGCCGCCAAGGTGGATGCCGACCGGGTAGCGGGCGAACTCAACACCGCGGCCCCCCCACGGCCGGACACGCTGTTCGCCGAGCCGTGGAACTGGGACAGCCCCGAGCAGGTGCAGCGGGCATTGGAGCTCGCCGGCTGCCCGGTCGAGTCCACGGCGGACGGAGTGCTGGCGGCCCTCGACCACCCGCTCGCCCGTCTGCTGCGGGACCACCGAGACGCCCGCAAGAAGGAAACGACCTACGGTGAGGCGTGGCTGTCGCATGTGGCCGCCGACGGCCGGGTCTACGCGCACTGGTCGCAGCTCGGAGCCAACTCGGGCCGCATGGCCTGCGGGTCGCCGAACATGCAGAACCTGCCCCGCGGCGAATACCGGAAGTGCGTGGCTGCGCCGCCTGGCCGGGTGCTCGTCAAGGCGGACTACTCCCAGATCGAGCTGCGGATCGCCGCCAAAGTGTCGGGCGATAAGGCTCTGCTCGAAGCGTACCAGCGGGGCGACGACCTCCACACGCTGACGGCGCGCCAGGTTCTCAAGGTCGCCGAGGTGACGAAGCAGCACCGGCAGCTCGCCAAGGCGATCAACTTCGGCTTGCTCTATGGGATGGGGGCCAAGTCGTTCCGATCGTACGCCAGGACTAATTACGGCGTGGAGATGACCGAGGCGGAGGCCCAGGCGTACCGCGAGGCGTTCTTCAACGCCTATCCGGGCCTGCGACGGTGGCACCGGTCAATCCGGGACGGGGCGATCGATACCCGCACGCTCGCGGGCCGGCGTGTGTGCGGGGTCGAGCACTTCACGGAGAAGCTGAACCTGCCCGTCCAGGGGACCGGGGCAGACGGCCTCAAGGCGGCGCTCGGCCTCCTGTGGACCAGAAGGGACCAGGCGCCGGGCGCAATGCCGGTGCTGGCGGTACACGACGAGATCGTCGTCGAGTGCGACGAGGGGCAAGCGACGGCGGTCAGCGAGTGGCTGCGGACCGCCATGCTCGACGGGATGTCCCCACTGGTCGCGCCGGTGTCGGTCGAGGTCGAGGTGAAGACGGGGAAGACGTGGGGTGGCTGATCGCGGGGAACGGCCTACAGCGCGCCGAGCGATGGATGGGCGGGCACTTCGGATTTAGTCGTTGACCGGCACGGTAACGATCCGGCCGTCGTGGTCGCACAGGTAGGCGAACGCGATCCCGGCCGCGGCCATCCGGTCTGCCTCGGCCTTGGTCACAACCAGGTTCCGGCCATCGAAACGGATGGCGACGGGCTTAGCCGCGGCAGCCGCTTCGATCGCGTCGCGGGCGGTCGCGTATTCGCGGCCATCGGCGTGAACAAAATCTCGACGGCGCCCGGTGCGTTGCTCGGCGTTGGTGACGCGGCGAGTCATCTTCGCTCCTCGGTCGGGATTACGGTCGGTGGGCGAGGTGACACACATTCGCTCAGCTCGGTCGGAACAGCAAGCGCGTTCTGATTGGAATGTTCCAACTGTTTCCGGTCCCGGAATTCCTCGGGGAGTCATGTCGCTATGTAGATCCCGGCAAATCCGGCAGCAACAATACGCGGATAAGCCGGGATCAAGTGTCACCGGTCGCTGGTCATTCCGACCGAGTTCGTGTTCCCTTCATTTGCCGCCGTGCTTTTCAAGTAGGGGAGGCGGGGGGCACCGAAGTGCTCACAGACGCGGGCGACCACCTCCGCCGCAGTAAGGATGCGGTCCGGCTCCAGGATCGCCCGCTTGGCCGGCCCCCACCGGGTCTCGATGTTGTTGAGCCACGGGCTCTTGACCGGCAGCGGGCACAGGACGATCCGCACGCCCCCCTCCCGCCGCACCCGCCGGTTGTGCTCGTCGATCCAGTCGGCCACCCCGCCGCCCGAGTGCCAGGACGCCTCGTCCCAGACCACGACCAGC
>DATFWZ010000546.1:0-21111 GCA_035258765.1 Gemmataceae bacterium | reverse complement strand
TCCGAAGTCACCGCGAATCCGTCCGCACCCCAATGGTAGCGCCGACCCCAATGAAGTGAAGACCCTCCCCGAAATGTTGCGGGTAACAGTCAGCCGCATCGGAGAGGGGGGAACCAGACGTTTATTTCTTCTTCGCCTTGGGCTTCGGTTTCGCCTGGTTGAGCAGGTCCTTCGCGTTCGCGTCGTTCGGGTCGATCTTCAGCGCCTGCTCGAAGCTCGACGCGGCCTCCGACAGCTTACCCGCCGCGAGCTGCCGCTTGCCCTGGTCCATCCACTGGCAGAACGTCGAGCGCTTCTTCGCCTCCGCGTTGCCCGGGGCAAGCGCCAGGACATCCTGGTACGTCTGGTACGCCTCCGCGTACTTGCCCGCGTCCTCCTCGCCGCCCGCCTGCTTCAAGAGCGCCGCGACCTTCGCCGCGTTCGGATCGCCCTTCGGCGGGGGGTCCTTCTTCGACGGGTCCTTCGGCTTCGGCTCGACGATTGCCGGCTCCTTCTTGCTCATCGCGGTCCGGGCCTCGGCCAAGCCCTTGGTCGCCGCGGGGTCGCCAGGGATGACGCGCAAGGCCGTCGAGAAGGCGCTGGCCGCCTCGTCGTAGTTGCGCGCCGCCATCATCTTGTCGGCCTGGGCCATCCAGGCGTCGTAGAGCTGCTTCTTCTTGGCGTCCGCGGCCGTCTCGCCCTGGGCATCCTTCGCCTGCTTCAGGAGCGCGGTCGCGGTCGGGTCGCCTGGATCGGCCTTGAGGGCGTCGTTGAACGACTTGATGGCCTCGTCGTAGTCCTTCCGGGCCATGGCCGTGCGGCCGGCCTTCATCGCCGCGTCGTACGCGTCCTTCTTCTTCTGCGCCTCGGTCGCCGCCGCGTCAACTGCCGCCGCGGCCTTCTTCGCCGTGTTCAGGTACTGCGTCGCGGTCGGATCCCCGGGGATCGCCTTCAGCGCGTCGGCAAAGGCCTTCGCCGCCTCGTCGAACTTCCGGGATGCGTACGCGGTGCGCCCGGCCTGAATCGCAGCGTCGTAGGCTTCACGAGTCTTCGCGGCCTCGGTCGCGGCGGAGCTGGCCGCCTCCTGCGCCTTCTGGGCGTCGGCAAGGATCTTGGCGGCGGCCGCGTCGCCGGGCTTGTTCGCGAGCGCCTCCTTGGCCTCGCGGATGGCGACGTCGTATTTCTTGGCCGCGAACGCGGTGCTCGCGTCGCGCAGCGCCTGCAGGTACGCGGCCTGTTTCTGCTTCGCGTCGGTATCGGTCGCGATCGTTTGCCGGCGGGCGGCATCGAGTTCAGTCTGAACTTTCTTGACGTCCGGGTCGGTCGCGTCCACGGCCGCGGCGTCGGCGACGAACTTCGCCGCGCCGTCCAGGTCCTTGGCCTGGATCGCCCGGCGCGCCCTGGCCACCAGGTCATCGACCCTTGCCGACTTCTTCGCGTCGTCCTTCTTCTGAATGGCCGCGGCGTAGGCCTTCCGGGCCTCGTCGATGTTGTTTGCGAGCTTCTTCGCGACCGCGTTGTCCGCGTCGAGCTTGAGAGCCTTGTCGGTCGCGGCCTTCGCCTCGTCGAACTTGTTCTCCCGGAGTGCCGCGCGGGCGTCGGCGATCGCCTGGCTGACCTCAGTGGCCTTCTGCCGCACGGCACTGGCAGTCTCCGCCTCGGCCTTCTGCTTCGACACATCCTTGATGAGCTCGGCCGACGCGGCGTCGCCGGGGAGGAAGTCCTGCGCCTTCTGGAAGAACCCGAGCGCGTCCGCGTATTGCTTCAAACCGAGCGCCGCCCGACCCTGGCGCATCGCCTTTTCGTAGTCCTCGCGCTTCTTCTTCGCCTCAGCGAGGGCGGCCGCGTCCGTCACCGCTTCCTTTTGGGCCGAATGAGCGCTGGCCAGCCCGGCCTTCGCGTCGCGGTTGTCCGGCGCGATGACGAGGGCATCGGTGAAGGAAACGATCGCGGCGTCGTAGCGCTTCGCCTTCAGGTTCTGATCCCCCGCGGCCAGGAGCTTGGTAAGCGACCCCTGCTTCTCCGCGGTGTCCTTCTGCTTGCGGGCCTCGGCGGCCGCGTCGTCTCGGGCCAGCTCGGCCTGGCTCAGCAGCTTCTGCACTTCCACGTCGCCTGGCTTGAGCGTGACGGCCACCTTGTAAGTGGTCACGGCCTTGTCGAACTGCTTCGCGTCGAGCGCGGCCTTCGCCTCGACCAGCTTCTTCTCCAGCGCCGCCTGCTTGCGCTCGGCTTCGGCTTTCTTGCTCGCCTCCGCGTCGTCCTTGGTCTTCGCCTTGGCCAACTCCGCTTGCGCGTGCTTCAAACCGGTCGCGGCCTCGTCCGTCTGCATCGTCAGCATGGCCAGCCGGTACGAAGCCACGGCCTGCTCGAACTGCAGGTTGGCCGCGGCCAGCTTGGCCTTGTTCATCGTCTCCTGGTACTTGATCTGCAGCTCCGCGTTCTTTGTCTCCTGCTGCTTCTGCTTGATCATCTCGTCGGCCAGTTGCGCTTCGAGCTTCGCCTTCTGCTCGGCGCCCTTGAGGGCGGCCTCGGCCTTGGCCTGCTCCAGGAGCGCGTTCGCGGCCAGCTTCTGAATCTCCGGCGAGGGCTTCAGTCGAGCCGCGTTCTGATACGCAGCCGCGGCGCCGGGGAAGTTCCTCGCCGCCATTGCCTTGTCGCCGAGGGCCACGAAGGCGTCGTATTCCGCCTTTACGCGCGCATTGACCGTCGTGGCCAGCGCATCGGCCGCCTCCTTGCGCCGCAGCTGTTCAGCCGCAACGGCGGTCTGGACGCGGGCGATCTGGGCGTCGCGAGCTTGCGCGATCTCGTTCTGCCGCTGCTGGACCGCCGCGGCGACTTGCTGTTGCCGCTGTGCCAGAAGCGCGGCACGGGCGTCGAGCGCCTGCCGCATGGCGTTCTGATTCCGCTGAACGGCCGCGGCGTTCTCCAACAGGGCCGCTTGCAATGCCAGGTTCCGCTGCTGCTGGGCCGCGGCAGCTTGCGCGAGCAACTGCTGCTGCGCAAGCGCCTGCTGCCGGAGCAACTGCTGCCGCTGCACCTCGTTGAACATCTGCATGTCGCGCCGGGCCTGCTCCTGAGCCCCCTGGGCGGCCGCGACGAACGCGATCTGCCGCTCCCGCTCCGCCTGGAGGCCCGCTTGCTGTTGCTGCCACGCCGCGACTTGAGCGGCCTCGAGGTTCGCCTGCCGCTGCCGGTACTCGATCTGAACCAGCATCTGCCGGGCCTCGATGTTGTTCGGGTTCGCGACCAGCACTTCCTTGAAGAAGCCCAGGGAGACGGCGAAGTTGCCCTTCCGGAACTCCAACTGGGCGGCGACGACCTTCTGTTGCACGACCTGCTGTTGCTGAATGACGACCACTTGCTGAGCTGGCGGCAGAAGGGTGAGCTGGGCCAGCTCGGCAAGGCGGAACCGCAGCTCGGCCGCGTTGTTCACGCGAATGCGAGCCCCGAGGGTCTGGGCGTTCAGCTCGGCGTCGATCACGTGCGTGGTTACGTCGAAGCTGGCGACTTCGCGCAGCGACCCCATCAGGAAGTAGCGGGCGCCGAGCGCCCGTCCCAGGCAAAGCCGCGCCTCCGGGTTCGTCAGCACGTCGCGCATTGAGAGGCCGAGGCGGCCCATCCACCAGAAGACTTCGCCGCGATCGACGACATCGTAGGTGCCGGCGAAGTACGGAGCGATCGCGTCCGCAGTCCAGATACCCAGGCCCTGCGGGATGCTCGACGGGACCGCGAACGGGTCGTGGAACTCCGCAAACGGCAATACGACCAGTCGCGGCCGGGTTTGGACCACCACGACCGGCGGCGGGCAAAGCGGCTGGCATTGCATGACGCGCAGACGGATGTCGGCGTGCCCGGGATTGAGCGCCAGGGCGAACTCGAAATGCCGGAGCGCGGCCCGAAACTCGCCACGACGGAACAGGTTGTCCCCGACCTCGACGGCAACGAAGAACGCCCGGTCGCGAACGACCGGGGGGGCCTCCACGACGACGACGGGCGGCGGGGGCGGCGCGGCCACATCGACGACGCGGAACCCGTCAAAGTCGGCGGCGACGACGCGGCCGAAGTCCGGCGGCCGCGGGGTGAACACAACCACCGGGGCCGGGGGCGCGACCTCGGGAGCGGGCGGCTGCGGGGGCGGCGGGATCGCGGCGGCCGGCGGCGGCGGGGCGACCGGCTTCGCCTGCTCGGCGAGCTGCCGCTCGTAGCTCCGCTTCTCGTCGTCAGTCATCTGCAGCATCCGGGCCAGCGCCGGCAGCCGGTTCGTCATCTCCTCCGGCGACGTCGCGACGATCCGGGCCGTCTGCGCGACCAGGCCCGTTTGCGTGTCCACGAGTCTGGCGTTGACATGAATCCCGGACAGCCGGTTGACGCTCCCGAGGACGACATAGCGGGCCTTCGCGAGCTTGCCGAATTCGGTCCGGGCCGTCTCGTTGACCGCCAGTTCGCCGTGCTCCAGTTTCATGCCGGTGAGCACGGCCTGCACCATCGACCGCTCGACCACGTCGAACCGCGGGCGGAAGTGGCCGACCAGCTCCTCGGCGATGGCGTGCCCGGCCCGCGGGATGCCGATGTCGTTGATCACTTCGAAGTCGGCAACCGCAACGCGGTCCTTGCGGTTGTTGATCGCCAGCTCGGCCTCGGAGATTTCCTGCCGCACTTGCGGCGTATCCCAACTCTCCGCGGCCACTTTCAGCACGGTTACTGCCTGTTCGAGCAGCAGCGGCTCCTTGCGCAGCTCGGCCGCCTTGGCCCGGTTGTCGTCGTAGGCCTGGAGCTTGGCGCGCATGGCCTCGTAAGTGTCCTTCACGGCACTCACGTCGGCCCCGGTGGCGACGGCCTGCTCGTAAGCGAGCACCGCGGCGCGGACGTTGTTGTCCTTCCGGGCGGCGTCGGCCTCGCGCAGGAACCGCTCCCCCCTTGCCTTGTCCTCGAGCGAGACCGAAATGAGCACATCGGCCTGGCGCTTGAGGCCGGAGAACTTCTCGGCCAGGTCGCTATCGCCGTACCGGGCCAATGCGTCGGCCGCAAGCTTCGAGGCCTCGGCCCCCTTGCCCGCGTCGATCACGTCTTTGATCGCGTCGGCGGCCCTCAGGGCCGCCTCGTTGCGCGTGACACGGGCCTCCAGTCGCTCAATCTCGGTCTTGACGAAATCCGTTTCCTGCGCGGCCCGGGCCTCGTTGAGGGAGTCGAGCGCTTCCTTGTCCCGACCCTCGGCCATGAGGAGGAACGCCCGCGACAGTGACGCCTCGTACTTTTCCGCCCCGGTCGGGGCTGAGAGCGTGGGCAGGACAGGCAGTGTGTCCGGGTCGGTCTTGGTTTCGGTGAGGGCGGGTGACTCGGGGTCGTCTTCGCCCTTGGGATTCGGCTTCAATTCGCCGGACGGGATCGGCTTGGACTCGCCGGGGGAGACCTTGTCGGGCTTGTCCTGGGCGAGGGCGCCCGGTTTGTCGGATTGTGTGCAGCCGGTGAGGACGAGGGAAGCCGCGAGGGTGCAGAGGCTGAACGCCAGGAAGAGCCGGTGCATGAGAAACTCCCGGGTGCGCTGGTGCGCAGGCCGTCGTGGCCGCATGCCGTCGGAGGGACCGACGCCAGGGGGACGGGATGATACCGGGAAATTGCGCAACAGGGCAAGGCGAAGGCGGGAGGCCGCGGGGCGGCGTAACCGCTTCAATCAGGCTCAGTTGCGGATGGGCTTGCGAAGACGCGAATCGAGCGGCGCGCCAATCCGGCACAAATGGCTGCCTGTTAACCTCGCCACCTCGTCGATCAGCGTCCCGTAAGACAGGTTTTCCAACCTGTCCCGCGGGACGCATGTGGCACGAAGCGAACCATCAGAATTGAGGGGTGCTGATTCGTCCCGTAGGACAGGTTGGGAAATCTGTCCTACGGGACGATGGCTAGCTATTGCGTAATCTCGAGGTGGAGCACCCCGTTCTCATCCAGCAGCTTGGTCACGACCGCCGCGGCGGCAGCCTTGAAGTGGGCCCGCGTCAGCGCGTTCGTGAACGACGACAGCGGGACGTCCATCACGTTGTACTTCGCGTAGTCCTCCGCCTTGATCGTGTGCTTGAAGGCGTTCGGATTCGTCTGCTTGATCTCCACGATCTTGTCCACCATCTGTTGCTTGATCGCGGCCGCGTTCGCGAGGACCTCGTTGAGGTCGTCGCCGAGCGCCGCGGCCTTGGCTGCGAAGACGGCGATCACGGCCTCCCCGTTCGCGTCATAGATGGCGTTCTGGGCGGCCACGTTCGCGACGATGTTCGGTGTCTTGGTCAGGTTGTCGAACATCGCGGCCACCTGTGACTCAATCGTCCGGGCCGTGCTCGAGATGCGGATCGTCTTCTGCCCCGCGATCCGGCCGAGGTTCTTGAGCACCCGCAAAGTGGTCGCACCGAGCACACTCCCGTCGATCCCGCTATTGAAAGTGATCGCGACATCGGGCCTGGAGGCCGCGTCGGTCTCGTCGGTGGCGACGAGGATGTACCGGGTCTCGGCCGGGGCGTCCTGCAGCGACTCCCCGGGGATGCGGACGGTCTTCGACGTCCCGGCCTTGGTCCCGGCCGGGACGGTCACCTCGGCACCGGTCACCTCGGCGATCTTGCTGTTGAAGTCCGGCCCCGTGGCCCAGTAGACCTTAACTGGCGTGTCCGCCTTGACGTCGATGTCGCCAAGGACCTTGTAGGTCAGGTTGACTCCGCCCTCGGCCGTCGTGTTCCACTTGAGCCCGAGATGGAACTGGGCCTTCTTCTCCTCAATCAAGTCAACCTCGACGGCCGAATCGAGCAACCCGTCGGCGACGTTGGCGACGGCAACCTCGGCCTGGACGACGTCCCCCTTTGGGTTGACCTTGAACGTGACTTCCCGCCACGCGGTCGTGCCGGTCGCGAAGTCGAACGCCGCGAGGCCGAGGCCGTTCATGCTGTTGCTGTCGCTCGACTGCTTGACCCCACCGCGGAGGGTGACCCGGAAGTAGTCGTTGAACCGGCTGCCGAAATACCCGCCGGGCACCTCGCTGGTGATGAATCGGTACCGCAGACTGACGTTCGAGACCCCCTTCTCGGTATGGAAGGTGCGGAAAATGACCTGCTCGCCCTCGCCGGACGTGTGCAGGATCAGGTTCTTGTTCACCGGGTCGCGCAGCCGGCCGGCGCCGCCGTCCACGATTTCGACGGGGGCCGTTCCAATGTTCCAGCCGTCCGTTCCCAACGAGAAGTCGTTGTTGTCCACGGGGCTTGGGGCACCGACGGTGTTCATGACGATTCGCGTCGTCGCGTCGCCGCCGAAGGCGCCGACGAAGCCGTAGCTCTTGCCGGCCTTCGCCTCGAAGAAGATCGTCCGGCCGGGCAGGTTCTTGAGGACTGCGGTCCCGTTGACCGCGACGGCCCGCTTCACGATTGACTGATCGTCGCCGAGCTTGGCGGTGACGACGGCCATGCCTTTGAGCGGCTGGCCGTCCGGGTGCGCCAGGCTCACGCGCACGGTATTCGATCCGGCCCAAACCATGGTCGAGTAGGAGACGGGAAAGAACTGGCTGTTGACCGCGTCGAGCCGGATTTCGTTCTTGCCGTCCACCAGAACGCCGTCCGCCCGGATCTCGCGGGCGCTGATCCTTAGCGACGTTGACGGGACGATGCTGCCATTGATCTTCAAGGACACCCGCGACGGGTCGATCAGGAATGCCTCGTTGCTGATTGCGATTCGAACTGGCGCGAGGCGGGAGTTGAATTGCCCTTCGCGCAGACCGGGATGGCTGAAGACGGCCTTGGACACGAACTCGTGGCCGACGACGGCCGGGACGGTGCGGTCTTCCAACAGCAAGACGGACGGGCGCGCAAGGCGCAGCGGGCGAACAGGACTCATAGCGACGCGCTCGAGGAGGGGGGTGGGACGAGCCGCGAGTTGGGCCCACGGTAGGGGACGCGCGGCGGGCCGTCAAGCATGTCGATGACGGAATTGCCGGTTCGACTCACATTGCCGGAAATGGGCGATTCGAACAGCCGCGGACGACCTCACATGGAAATGCGCCGGTACAAATCGTCCAAAACCCAGTGGAACGCGGTCAAGTGGATCGACTCGACGATGCCCATGTCTTCGAGCGGGACGTGCAGACCGGCATGCGCCAGGCCGCGAAGCTTGCCGCCGGAGTAGCCGGTACAGCTGAACGTCTTCAGACCATTCCGGTTCGCCCACTCGACGGCCCGCAGGACGTTCGGGCTGTTCCCGGAGCCGCTGATCGCGACCAGTAGGTCCCCCGGGGAGGCCAGGTTTTTGAGCTGCTCGACGAAGACGCGGTCGAAGCCCTCGTCGTTACCCCAGGCGAGGATGTACGGCGTGTTGTCGGTCAGGCTGAGGATCTTGAGGCGGCGCTTTGCGTCGTTGTCGAAGTCCTTGCGATCGAGGGTGCCCTTGCCCAAGTCCTCGCAGAAGTGGGAGGCGTTGGACCCGCTGCCGCCGTTGCCGATGACGAACACGAACCGGCCGGACTGGTAGACGGCCCAGATCCAGTCGGCCAGGGTCTTGACCTCATTGGGATCGATCCGGGCCAATTCCTCACCGACCCGGAGCAGGAATGCCCGGGGGTCCATGTGTCGTCCGATCATGAGTCACTCCGAGAGCCTCGCGGGCATCCTACCGGGAGAGCGAAACCAGACCAAGAGCGAACCTGGAATGCAAACTTACCCCTGATCGCGGCCAAGCCCGGAAGGTCTTGAGCCCCGTTTACGGGGCTTGTCGCGGAGCGGTGTTAGGCCCGCCGTTCACGGCGGGTGACCCCCGGGGCGCTACGCCAATTTCCGGAGCCCCGTTCACGGGGCTTCTCGCGGTTCGGCTTCAGCCGCCGGACGTTCATTGGCTCAAGCCGAAACGTCGAGAAGCCCCGTGAACGGGGCTCCGAACATATTTCTGTCATCCGCGACCCCGCCGTGAACGGCGGGCCTAACACCGCTCCGCGGCAAGCCCCGTAAACGGGGCTGAAGGCCCTTTGCACCAAAAGAACCCGCCGTGAACGGCGGGCCTACACCGCTCCGCGGCAAGCCCCGTAAACGGGGCTGAACGCCCTTTGCACCAAAAGGGCGACTTTCAGGCGGCCTGGGCGAATCCCGAGAGGCTTGCGTCCCGCGTCTTCGGCGAGCAATTCATAAGTCATACGTGGCTAATAGTTTAATCGTAGCAGAATTGTGCGAGAAGCGGCTCTCATGTCGAATCCGCGAATCCCATTCCGCATCTAATTGTGGGATCATTTTCGACCCGTAATCACAACCTCGTCGGGGTTCGACGGCTGGTATCGCGTCTCGCGGTCCTGCCCGGGCCCGCGGACCAGAGAGGATACCATGACCGATACGAATGACCGGGACTTCGTCCCGACCAACGATACCCCGGCGATTCAGCCCGAAACGCCGGCGGAGCTGTTTCCGACGGAACCGGCGACCGAGTCCGTTCCCGCAGTTGACGCCAATGGATCAGCCCACGAGGCCCCGACCTGGCGGAACGAAGCCGGGCGCAAGGGCGCCAAGCGGATCCACCAGCTCATCGAGGCCGGTAAGCTCTACGAGCGCGAGCACGGGCTCACCAGCGGCCGGCAGCGGCTGCGGCAACTCATCGAGCTCGGCAAGCTCTACGAGAAGGAGCACGGCCGGGGGCCCATCAAGAAGGAGCGCAAGGGCGGCCGACTGTCGCGATCCGAGCGCGACGAACTTGTTGCAACTCTGCTCGAGTGCCTCGTCCGGATCGCCAAGCCGAGCTTCCGCCCGGAGCTGAACAAGCTCGCCGAGGCCCTGAGCCCGGAGAAGGGCCAGGCGGCCTGAGGCGCACTTCAGGAGAGCGGGCCGGGGGAGCCCGAGGCGCCAGCGAGGGCCCAGGCTCGGCCCTCGCTGGCGCCTCGGGCTCCCCTGCCAAACGAATTGAACCCGGTTGCAGAGCCAACGGAAACGCCTTTGGCAAAGCCTGTGCGCGAGATGTTTGTGACCAGTTTTCGGCTACAAATGGCTTGTGAGCCAGGAGTTGCTTCAAAAGCCAAAAGCTAAGACCGCCAAGTTAGCCCCCCCTGGCGGTCTAAGCTTTTTCGGTGAAACGCAACGGGCCGGCGCGAAGCCTTTCGCGCTGGCCCGTTACGTTTTCTTGCCGATGCCGTCCTCCGCGTTGTCACATAGTCTTTGTTTATCCCCCGCCCCCATCCCCAATGACCCCTGCTACGGCCTCACCACTCCTCGATCGCCTGCGGGCCATCGTCGGCCCGGCCGGGATGCTCACTTCTCGGAGTGACCTCCTGGTCTACGAATGCGACGGCTTCACGATCGAAAAGAACCAGCCGGACGTTGTCGTCTTCCCAACGACCACAGACCAGATCGTCCGCATCGTGCGCGTTTGTAACGAATTGAAAGTGCCGTTCCTCGCTCGCGGGGCCGGGACGAGCCTCGCGGGCGGGTGCGTCCCGGTCGGCGGCGGGGTGATGATCGGGCTGGCCCGGATGAAGAAGATCCTGGAGGTCGATTACGCGAACCGGTTCGCGGTCGTCGAGCCCGGGGTCGTGAACAAGTGGCTGACTGACCATTGCAAGGATCGGGGGTTCCATTTCGCCCCGGACCCGTCGAGCCAGGGGGCGTGCACGATCGGCGGCAACGTCGCCACCAACTCCGGCGGACCGCACACGCTCAAGTACGGCGTGACCGTCAACCACGTCCTCGGCGTCGAGCTGGTCCTGCCCGAAGGCCGCGTCGTCGTCACCGGCGGCCCGGCCGAGGACAATCCGGGTTACGACCTCACGGGCGTCATTGTCGGCAGCGAGGGGACGTTCGGGATCGTCAGCAAGGCGTGGGTGCGGATCACGCGGAACCCGGAGGCGTACCGGACGCTACTGGGCGTCTTCGACACCGTCGATGACGCGACCAACACCATCAGCGACATCATCGGCGCCGGGATCGTCCCCGGCGCGCTGGAGCTGCTCGACCGACTGATCCTCGGGGCGGTTGAGCAGGCGTTCAAGTTTGGCTTCCCGCTCGACGCGGGGGCGGTGCTCATCATGGAGGTGGACGGGCTCAACGCCGGGCTCGACGAGGAGGCCGCGAAGGTCGAGGCCATCGCGAAGCGGAACAAAGCCCGCGAAGTTCGCCGGGCGAACACCGAGACGGAGCGATTACTCCTTTGGAAATGCCGCAAGCAGGCGTTCGGGGCGGTCGGCCGGCTGGCCCCGAGCTATTGCACGCAGGACGGTGTCGTCCCGCGGACAAAGCTCCCCGAGATGCTGCGGTTCATCACCGCGACGGGCGAAAAGTACGGCGTGAAGATCGCGAACGTGTTCCACGCCGGCGACGGCAACATCCACCCGATCCTCCTCTTCGACGAGCGCGACCCGGACCAGGTGAGGAGGGTCCTCGCGGCCAGTCACGACATCCTGGTCGAATGCATCCGCCTGGGCGGGAGCGTGACCGGCGAGCACGGGATCGGCGTCGAGAAGCTGGACTTCATGCCGAAGCTGTTCAACCCCGAAGACCTCGCTATGATGGTGCGGTTGCGCGAGGCGTTCAACCCGACCAACTTGTGCAGCCCAAACAAAATGCTGCCGACGGCCGGCGCGTGCGCCGAGCCGAGCCGCGTCGAGCAGGTAAAGCCGGCACGGCGGGCGGCGCTGTGAACGCGACCTGATCCGGCCTATCCCCTTTGGAGAGTGCGCATGTTACTGATCGGATTGGGCATCGGTCTGATCGTCGTCGGGATCGTGGCGATCGTTCGGGGCCGGATTCAGCTGTCCAAGTCGCGGGCAGTGGTGGGGATCCCGGCCCGGCTGCTCGGCGTCGGGTTCCTGTTCCCATTTCCCCTCGGCTTCCTCGCCGCCTTGATCTACACCGTCGCAAACGTTCCGGACGCGACGCGGCCCGATGTGGTCGAGAAGTGGACGAAAGAGCACGAGTGGGCCCTCACCGGCATCCAGGCCGGTGTGATGATCGGTCTTGCCGTCGTCTTGGTCATCATTGCCGCGATGGCCGCGAAGCCGGTCACCGAGATCGAGCGCGGCGCGCGACGGAAGCGGATTGCCGAATACGACGACGAGGTCGAAGAGGACCGGCGGCGACGCCGGCGCACGGACGACCTTGATGACCGGGCTGAGGGGGACCGCCCGCGTCGCCGGCGGGATGATTACGACGACGAGGACGAGCCCCGCCCGCGCCGCCGGCGCGACGAGGACTGAAACTGCACTGCAATTTGCAGAATGTCCCCGTTGGTCATATGCCGTCCGAGCTGATTCAACCCGAGGCACCGAATGTTCTGCTTCGTTGAACTTGCACTCTTGGTGGGCGGGATCGCTATCCTCATCGCCGTGCTGTCCAACGGCAGACTGCCGTTGGGTACTAAAGAGCTTCGCGGTGCCCCGGCGTACCTTGTCGCCCTCCTGCTCATGTTGCCGCTCCCGGTCAACCTGGTCATCGCGTGTGGACTCGGAGCTGACGCGCTTCGAAAAGGGAAGCAGGACATCGATGTCGACGAGAGCAAACTGATGTTGATCGAAATCGGTCTGACGTCAGTTTGCGCGGTCCTCGCCGTGGTCATCGGCCTCGTCGGCGCGAAAAAAAAGAAGAAGAAGAAAAGGCGGCGTTCGGACGACGACCGCTACGAGGACGAGCGGGACGACTACGATCACGGCCCGCGCCGACAGTACGATGACGACGATGACGATTATGACCGGCCCCGTCGTCGTCGGACGGCCGATTACGATGACGACGATGACGACCTCCGACCGCGCCGCCGCCGCGACGAGGACTGAGCCGCGGGGCCGGCCTTCGTAGCTGAATTCATGAGAATTCAGCCGCCTGTCATGGTCGCCGGGCTGAGTTCTCACGAATTCAGCTGCGAAGGCCCGGGATCCGAACAGAGCATTGGACTCACTCACTGTCGGGGGTATACCATCCCCTGCCGGCCGCGAGCCCCCGACGGATTCCCCCTTGGACGACTCCCTGTCGATCGACGGCTTCGGCCCACTTCCTGTCGCCCGCCCGTCGTCCGTTGCCGAGCTCAGTGACCTCGTCCGCCGGGTCGCGGCGGACGGCCGGGCCGTCTACCCGGTCGGCGGCCGGACCATGCTCGACTACGGACTGCCGCCAACAAAGCCCGGTACCGCCATTGATCTCCGCGGTCTCGACCAGGTGATCGATTACCCAGCTCGCGACATGACGATCACGGTTCAGGCCGGGATCGGGGTCGCGAAATTGCAAGCGATCCTTCGCGCGGAAGGCCAACAGCTCCCGATCGATGTCCCGCTGCCAGACCGGGCGACTCTGGGTGGGGCAGTGGCGACGAACGCGAGCGGCCCGCGCCGGCTTGGGCACGGCACGCTCCGCGACTACGTCATCGGCATCAGCATCGTGAACGACCGGGGGGAGGAAGTGAAGGCCGGCGGCCGGGTCGTGAAGAATGTGGCCGGGTACGACCTGATGAAGCTCTTTACCGGCTCGCTCGGGACGCTCGGAATCATCACGCAGCTTACCCTGAAGGTGAAGCCGCTCCCCGAGGCCGTGACCGCGGTGCTGGCCCCCGGTCCAACTCCGGCGTTGGCGCAGGTCCTGACGCGCATCGTCAGCCGCACCGCGACTCGACCCACCGCAGTCAGCGTCGCGAACGCTCCCGCCGCGGCCCTGCTCGGCGGCGAGCTACCGCGGGACACGATTCTGATCGCGTTCGAAGAAATGTCGTCCACGGTCGCCTGGCAGATCCAGCAACTCAACCGGGAGCTGCCGGACGAAGTGGAAAAGATGGCCAGCGAAGTTTCAGGCGAGGAGGCGGTCGCCCTCCTGCGCCGGTGGGCGGACTTCCCCCTCGCGACGCCAACCGGTCTGACGTTCAAGGCGAACCTGGTCCCCGCCGGCGTGGCGGACTTCCTCCGTCTTGCCGACGCGCTCGTCCCCCGCCCCGCCCTCGTCGCCCATGCCGGCAGCGGCATCGGCTACGGCCACTTCGCGCCGGAGGTATCCTTCGAACAATTTAGCGCCGCCCTCAAACGGCTGACCCAGTTTGTGGGCGAGTACCATGGGAACGTCGTCGTCACCCGTTGCCCGGCCACGTGGAAGGCTGTTGTCCCCGTCTGGGGCCGGCCGACCGGCGATCGCGAGCTGATGCGGGCGGTGAAGGATAAAATGGACCCGGGCCGGGTATTCAACCCGGGGCGCTTCGTGGATGGCATTTAGGGGCAGAGCCATGTCCGTTGATGAATTAGCGCTGGCCGGCGAAGAGAAGGTGGTGGTGCCGCCGGACGGCTACCCGGACGAACCGGTGTACGAGGTCATCGACGGCGTTCGCGTGGAGTTGCCCATGAGCGCGCGGAACGACTTCTTGGCCAATGAAGCGACGCAGGAACTCGCCGCGTTGATCCGTCCCCGAAGGATGGGGCAGGTTGTTCATGAGATGCTCTTCGAATTGCCGCTAGCGGATCGCTCGCGGCGCCGGCGACCCGACATCGCGTTTGTTTCGCTCGACCGTTGGGCGGCGGATCGCCCACTCCCTGAGCGCGGCAATCACTGGCCAGTTGCTCCCGACCTAGCCGTCGAGTTCATCAGCCCGACCGATGAGGTCCGGGAGTTGATGGACAAGCTGCGCGACTACTTCGATGCCGGGGTCCGTCAAGTTTGGGTGGTCCACCCGGACGCGCGGCTTGTGCAAGTCTATGAATCGCTAGCCCTGGCTCGCGGCTTCCACGAATCCGCCGAGATCGATGGCGGCGACATTCTGCCCGGCATCCGTGTCCCGGTCGCCGTCATGCTCCCGCCGCGTCCCGTAGCGTGATCCCTGTTCCCCATTCCCATAATGAGCGTTGCCACCGCCCCGAAGACTGCCCTCGATGTCCTCCCCGCCGGGGGACCGCACATCGACTACGAGCTCGTGCTCGACTGCGTCCATTGCGGCCTTTGCACATCGGCCTGCCCGACCTATGTCGAGAACGGGCTCGAGGCCGACAGCCCCCGCGGCCGCATCTACTTGATGCGGAACGTCATCGACGGCAAGCTCGCCCTCGACGACGACGTGAAGCGCCACCTCGACTTGTGCCTCAACTGCCGGGCGTGCGAGACGGCGTGCCCATCGGGGGTGCAATACGGCAAGCTGATCGAGCCGTTCAAGGAGTACATGGCGAGGCTCGAGCCCGGGCGCTCGACGCGACCACTCGGCGTCCTGCAGCGGTGGACGCTCTTCCACATTTTCCCGTCGCGGACGCGAACGCGTCTCGCCCTGGCCCCGGCCCGGCTGGCGCAATGGACGGGCCTCGACTGGCTGCTACGAAAGAGCGGGCTGTTGAAGCTGCTGCCGCGGAAACTGCGCGAGATGCACGGCATGTTGCCGTCGCTTCATAGGCACCATGGGTCGCTCCCCGAGATCGTCCCCGCCGAGGGCCCTCGGCGGGCGCGGGTGGGCCTCTTCCTCGGCTGCGTGGCGGACGCGATCTACCCGGAGACGCAGGTCGCCACGGCCCGCGTCCTGCAGAAGAACGGCTGCGAGGTTTGGATCCCTCGCGGCCAGCAGTGTTGCGGAGCCCTGCACTACCACTCGGCGATGGAAGAGCCGGCCCGCGAGCTGGCCGCGAAGAATCTAGCCGCATTCGGCTTCACCGGCCCACGGCTCGGCGAGCTTGACGCCGTGATCATCAACGCGGCCGGGTGTGGAGCGATGCTCAAGGACTACGCTCACTTGATGCACCACACCGAGCACGCGGACGCCGCGAAGAAGTTCGTCGCCAAGGCGAAGGATATCACCGAGTTCCTCGTCCAGCTCGGGCCGATCAAGCCAACGCATCCACTGCCGATACGCGCGACGTATCACGACGCGTGCCACCTGCGCCACGCCCAGCAGATCGCGTCGCCGCCACGGAAGCTCCTTGAAATGATCCCCGGGCTGGAGCTGGTGCCGCTGGCCGAGACCGAAATCTGCTGCGGGGCCGCCGGTAGTTACAACCTCACTCAGCCGGAGATGGCGACGCGGCTCGGCGACCGGAAGGCCGCTCACATTCGCGAGACGGGGGCCCGGGCGGTGTTCATGGGCAACGTCGGCTGCCTGCTGCAAGTGTCGCGACACTTGCGCGCGGTCGCTCCGGACATCTGGGTCGCCCACACGATTGACGCCCTGTGGGCAAGCTACAGCGGCGACCTGCCCACATCGATCACTTCTTCCGCGCTTGGCCGTTGAAGATCGCCGGGTCGAATGGGTCGTCGCCCTGCGCCTTCACGGGCTTCGCCGGCACCGACTTGCTGTCTTTTCCCGATGCCTCATCCGACGCGGGAGTTTCGGGGCCCAAGTCCGGCAGTTTCCTGGGCTCGCCGGGTAGAGGCGCCGGCGTCCCCTCCGGGGCGCGGGCGAAGCGGGCCCAGGTCTCCAGCGCCTGGTACGCCGGGTGGGTCCGGGCTCTCAGGGGGGACTCGGTCACGTTCCCGTGCGAGGTGACCGCTTTGACCAGGATCGGACTCGCGGTCGGGTCCGCCGGGTTGACCTGGGCCAGTGCCGACATGAGGTTCTTCGTCACCCCCGCCCGGCCACCGGCACGCGTCAGGTGGAACGTCTTCATGTCGTCTTTCGCGTGGCAGGTCGCGCACGTGTTCATCAGGATCGAGTTCACCTTACCGGCGAATAGCGGGAACGACTCGCTGTTGTATTCAATTGCCTGGACGTCTTTCACGGCATCCTTGGCGGGCGTCTCGCCCTTCGCCGGTGCGACGGCAGGATCGGGTCGCGCCGGGCCTGCTTTCGTCGTCGCCCGCAGTGATTCCGCGAGCCGCTCGGCCGCCGTGAACCCGGGCCGCATCCGGGCCGCGGCCTCCGACTCTGCGAGCGCCTCCGCATCGAGCCGCTGACTGACGCACCACTTCGCCAGCCGCAACCGCTCGTCCGCGTCCCGCCGGTTGGCCCGCCCGGCGACGACCGCGAAGGCCGCCTTGCGGTCCGCGACGACCGCGACGACGCGCGACGCCGGCAGGGTCACGTCCCCGCCCACCGGCCGGCGGACCTCGTAGGCGTCGTCCACACGACGAACGTGCCCCTCGAGCACGTTATCGTTGTCGAGGACGACGACGCGCGTCGGCTCCGGCGCATCGGCCGAAGCGACGAGGCCGGCCAATAAGGCGGCCGCGAGCGAGCGGAGTATGGCGTTCATGGCCGTGGACCATACCTCGCGCCGCGGGTTCGTCAAGTCGAGGTAGTCACTCAGATGGCCCGAGTTGGAGTCCCGGCTTTAGCAGGCAATCTGCTCCCGAAACCGGCTAAAGCCGGGACTCCAACCCGGGCCAATCCCGATCTGAGACTCCACCCACGTCGAAACTCGGCCGGTGACACCGGTCCCGCGCCAGGTTAGACTCCCCTTACCCGATCGAATTTCCACGCCCGGATCTGCACCATGAACCGACCCGCGCTCCTTGTCGTTGCCCTCTTCGCGACCCCGTGCCTCGCCGACGACACTCGCGACGGCATGAAGCTCCTTTATGCGCAGGACTTCGTCAGGCCCGAGGCGATCAAGGACTTTCAGCCCACCGACCCCAAGGCCTGGCGGCTCGGTTCCGCGGGAGGGAAGTCCTATTTGGAGCAGCACGCGGCGAGCAAGTACGAGCCGCCGCACCGGTCCCCGTTCAACTTCGCGCTCATCGCGGGCAAGAAGTTCGGCGACTTCGTCCTCGAGGCGGAGCTGCAGTCCACGGCCCGCGAGTACGGCCACCGGGACATGGTGCTGGTGTTCGGGTTCCAGGACCCGAGCCACTTCTACTACGTCCACATCGCCAGTCAGGCCGACGACCACGCGAACAACGTGTTCATTGTCAATGACGCGCCGCGGGTGAAGATCGCCAAGGAAACCAACAAGGGCAACAACTGGGGGACTGACGCGTGGCGTAAGGTGCGGCTCGTCCGCACGCTCGCCGACGGCGGGATCAAGGTCTATTTCGAGGACATGACCAAGCCCATCATGGTCGCCGAGGACAAGTCGTTCGGGACCGGCTGGGTGGGGTTCGGGACCTTTGACGACACCGGCCGGATCGCCAACTTCAAGGTGTTCGGCAAGGAGGCGGAGGACAAGCAAGCCCCGCCCTTCGGGAAATGACTACTCGTCGCGGCCCTCGCGCTCGAACCGGCGGCGGGCGAGCAGCCAGAGTGCCCCCGCCGCGGCGCCGTACAGGACGACGCCCCCGGCCGCCGGGACCAGGTCACGAGGGGGCCGGTGCGGCAGGACGCGCATCCGCCATGGGACCGGGTTGGCCGTCGGTACGCCGGTTTCCTCGGGTGTCATCGCGAGCTCCTGCCACGCCATCACCGGATTCAACACCCGACTCCATGCGGGGTATTCCCTGCGGAACTGTTGGCCGGACCGTCCCGATGCGGTGTTCGGAATCGGCACGCGAACGGCACTCGCGTCGGCGACCAGGTAGGTCCCGATCAGGAAGAGGGCGATAAACCCCATCCAGGCCGCGTTCGCGTTCAGCGCCGTGCGACACCGGATCGAGAGCCAGATCCCGAGGGCGGCCGCGAACAGCAAGAAGGCCGCAGCCGCGAGGGCCAGCAGCGGGACGGCCGCCAGCGGCGTGCCCGCGGGGATCGCGAGGAGCAAAAGCACCCCGACCGCCGCCAGCGGCGACCGGCCGCGCCAGATGGCGCCCTGCAGCTTGGCGCGGAGGATGTCGGTCCGACCGCCGGGGAGCATAAACAGGTCGCCGAGCGTATTCTTCTGGCGCTCCCGGGCGATGGCGCCGGCCGCCCCCAATCCCACCAGCACCGCCGCGGCCGCGAGGGCCGTCGGCACGACCCCCATCGCCACCCACCCGGTCGGGAAAGGCGCGACCAGCGCGAAGATCCCCACGACCCCGACTGTCAGGGCGCTCATGGTGAACGACATGGTCGCGACGATCTCGTTCTCGCCGGCGACGTACCGCTCCTTCCAGACCAGCGGGTCTTCTTCAGCCACCGGCGGTTTGCGGCGGGCCATTTGCGCGGCCAGGTCGGCGGTCACCCGTCGCCGCTGCCGCAACATCGCCAGCCGAAGCCAGCGGAGCCCGTAGCCGAGCGATAGGATCGTCACGAGCAGTTGCACAACCACGAATATGACGCCGACACACAGGGCGCCGCCGAAGTCCACTCGCAACAGGGGGACCAGGAGAAACGGGGAGGCCGGCAGGATGAGGCCGTCGAAGACGAGGATGTAACCGTACGCCTTGAGGATCGCCTCGCGGAGCGTCTCCGAACCCCCGGCCACCGACGCCGCGACGGCGCCGGACGAGAAAATGCAGCAGAATGTCGCGACGTAGCCGATGACGACGAAATGGATTGCGACCCCGCCCCATAGCAGGGTCAGCGCGAGGATCGGCATCCCGGCCGCGACCACCATTATGACCTGCACCACGCGGGCCAGGAACTTGCCGTAAAAGACTTCGCGGCGCGTCAGGTCGGTGGTCAGCAGCACCTCGCCCGAGCGCGTCTCCCGCTCCTCGAACACCGACCCGGCAACGAAGATGGGGGTGAGCAAAAGCACGATCGCGAGCTGAACCATGAAAAAGGTCTGCGAGAAATCGCCCGCAAACCGGTTCAGCTCGTTCGCGATTTCCGTGATGTTTCCGGCCAGGAACTGCTTATTGGCGTAGCCGGCCGACCAGATCAGCCACATCACGCCGAGCAGCGCCGCCCCGAACATGAACCGGCCGACGGCGAGGGCCCCGATCTTCCGGCTCACCCGCAACAGCTCCCACCCCAACAGCGCGTTGCCGTGTCCGGATCGCCGGCGGGACGGTAGAGGGGGAGGGACAGTCACAACGATTGACCCGGCGGGCTCACGAGCGCCCTTCCTTCTCGAACCGCTGAACGGCGGCCAGCCACAACAAGCCGCCGGCAAGGGCGAACGCAACCGGGCAGAGGAGCGCCGGGGCTAAGTCGTCGAAAGTGAGCTGCCAGCCGCCCACTTCGCCGCCCCACATGTACCTCCCCCTGGTGTAGTCGTACCGGAAGTTGAGCCGGCCCCAGCAGAGCAGCGGGTTGACGACCCGGCTCCAGGCCGGGTAGTCCGGCCGAAAGGCGTCGCGCTCGAAACTGGCCTCCGCGAGCAGGAACGTCCCGATCACCAGCCCGGCCATGATGCCGATCCAGTTGGCCGTCGCGTTCAGCGCCGAGCGGCAGCGCGCCGACAACCAGATTCCAAGGGCCACAGCGAAGATGGTGAGGCCCGCAGTGGTGACGCCCAGGAGGACGACCGACGCAAGCGCCGTCCCGCGGCCGAGCGCGCCCGTGAGGAGCAGGGCCGCCAGCACGACCGCCGGCCAGAGCCCGCGGGCCAGCGCCCCGATGGCCTTGGCCCGCAGCAGGTCGCGGCGCGGGCCGGGCAGCATGAGCAGATCTACGAGCGTCTGTCTTTGCCGCTCCCGGGCGATCCCGCCGGACGCGGACAGGCCAACCGCGCACAACAGCCAGCAAAGGGCCAGCCCCCCGGCGGCCCGCGCGAACCACTCGCTCGGAAGCACGTTCGTGACCGCCAGACCGAAGAACAACGCCCCGGTCAGAACGGCGCAAATCCGGAGCGTGTATGGGAGGACTTCTCGCGACGCAACGAACCACCGGCCGAAGCCCATCTCCTCGAGCCGGTCGTCCACGGACGCGTCGCCAGGGGCCCGGGTGAACGCGGCGACGCCGTCGCGGAACGTGACCCGGCCGCCGAGGTTGAGCTCCTTCCACAGCAGCGGATCGGCGTGGTCGTCGAGTGGTGGGAGGCGGTTCCCGGCCTGGCCGGGCAGCGGTGGGGGTTGGCCCGGGCGGGCCGTCAATCGCGTCTTCTGCCGGAGCATCGCCATCCGCAGCCAGCGTTGCCCGATGAAGTACCCGACGAGGACGATCACCAATTGCATCGGGATGTAGATGATGAGCATCACCAGCCCGGCGACCCAGTGGCCGCCGGACATTCCGATCACGAGGTACGGCGACGCGGGAAAGAACACGACGTCGAGGAGGAACAGGAGACCGTAGCTCCGGAGGATTGCCGCCCTCATGCTCTCGGCGTAGGCACTGATTGCCGCGGTCACGACCCCGGCCCCGACCACGGCGATGCACGTTGCCGCGTAGTTGACCAGGATCATCCCCATCGACACCCCGCCCCAAAGTTGAGTCAGGAAGAGGATGGGCATGCCGGCCAGGACGACG
>DATFWZ010000545.1:0-4025 GCA_035258765.1 Gemmataceae bacterium | reverse complement strand
TCGCGGCTCGTCGTTGGTGATCGTTCCCATGCCCTGGCCGTCGACGATGACCGCGTGGGTAGCGCCGCTCAAGTTCACGAAGAAGTACTCGTCTCCCTCCCCCAGCCGGTCGCCGTTCACCATCACCGTCACCGGCATGCTGGTCTGCCCGGGGAGGAAAGTCAGCTTCCCGGACGTTGCGGCGTAGTCGCTGCCCGCGAGGGCCGACCCGTCCGCGGTCGCGTAGTTCACGGTCACGGTTGAGACCGCGGGGGCGGCGAGGCTCACGGCGAAGTTGAAGGCAGTCGTCCCTTCGTTCCCCTCGGCCGCGGTTACGTCGGTGATGCTCAGGCGGGTGTCGTCGTCCATGATCGTGACGACCCCCCGGCCGTCGGCGATCGTCGCGTGCTTGGGGGTTCGCAGATTGACGAAGAAGGTCTCGTCGGGCTCGCTGGCCAGGTCGCCCGCCACGGGCACCATGATCGTCTTGACCGTCTGGCCCTTGAGGAAGGTCAGCGTGCCGGAGACCGCCGTGTAGTCGCTGCCCGCGAGGGCCGTCCCGTCCGCGGTGCTGTAGTTGACGTTGACGGGCGGGTTGACCGGACCTGACAGGCGGACGGTCACCATCGCGTTCTGCGTGCCGTAGTCGCCTTCGATGATCGAGAGGTCACTGACCGTCAGGGAGGCCGGCACCACCCGGTCGTTCAGTGGATCGAGGGCGAGCTGGCGGTCGGGCCGGCGCCGACAGGGGCGGGCGGTTTTGCGAGAGGCGAATCGGTCGTGGAACAGCACGGGAGGGCTCCTTTGGGCTGGTGGCTTGCCAGCGTACACGGCGCGCGGAATAGGCGCCGGGGCGAGGAGATCTTCGCCCGTGAGCAGGGGTCACCGGCCGCTGTTACGTTTTCTGCTTGCGAGTGCGTCCGTCGCGGCCGCGGTCGAGGGCTGACCGCGGCCCAGCGATGATTCCGGGGACCCGGTACACACGAGTCCCCGTTTGGCCGCCGGACGTGGTCGTCGGGCGGCCCTCTATCCGGATAAGCGAGAGAGGAATCGTTACCTTGCCACAATTCGCATTGAGACTTGCCAAAATTCGCATGGAGAGGTGAGTCACGACACGGGGTACGGGCCGTTCGCGAACCGGCGAGGGTGGTAACCTTTCGAGCCGACCGCACGCGCCAGCGGGCTCCGGACGTCCGCCCCCGACTTCAACAGGTCGAGGACGTACCGGAAATCGTACCGGGGGCGCCAGCCCAACTCCCGCCGCGCTCGCTCGTTGACGTACACGCGATCGACGCCGGGGAACATCCGCCAGCCGCGACGGGCGTACTCCTCCTCGTACTCCGGCACCCGCCGCCTCACCACCTGGGGCGCGTTCGCGCGCAAGTCGAGCACGTCGTCGGGATGAAAGGGAGTGGTCGCGCTGATGACGTATCGGCCGAAGCCGATCAGAGGGGCCTTTTCGACGGCGAGCAAATGGGCATCCACGACGTCTTCGACGTCAACCCGCCGGTACAGAAACTCATTTGCCTTGACGTTCCCGTCGTCGTACGTCTCGCGTACCCCTGGGTTGTCGTCCTCTTCCGGGAAGAAGCGCGACGTCCTCAGGATGAGGCACGCCAGCTTGTGGTTGCGGTGGAACAGCTCGCACAGGTCCTCCGCCGCGGCCTTGGTCACGCCGTAGATGTTCCGGGGGATGGGCCGGACCTCCTCGGTCACCCACGCCGCGGGCGCCCCCGGGGGTGGCACCAACGCACCGCCGAACGCGCTGGTCGTGCTGGTGAAGACGAAGGACGCGACGCCGGCCGACGTGGCCTCTTCCAGAAGCGTGAGTGTACCCGTGACGTTGGTCGCGACGAAGTCGTGGCGGCTGTGAGTGACCAGGTGGGGTTTGTGCAGAGTTGCCGTGTGGAGGACGGCGTCCACGCCCCGCATGCACTGCCTGACGCAGCTGCGGTCGGCAATCGACCCGACGCGGCGGGTAAAGGGTGACGCCGCGACGTCGAGGCCGACGGCCTCATGGCCCGACCCGCGCAGGGTGCGAACCAGCGCCTCACCCAGGTGTCCGCTGCTGCCGGTAACCAGGACCTTCATATTGCGCACGCCCGCCGAATGCCGGGACTGGGCTTACTCGGCGGTGATGGCCACGCAGATCGGGGAGGCCGGGGTTCCCTCGACCCGGGCGAAGTCGATGGTGGTTACCTTCTTCCCGCGGCTCGGGTTGGTCCAGGTGGTCAGGTACAGGCGGATGCCGTTGTTGCTCGCCTTGGACGCCTCGTTTTCACCCTCCCAAGCCACCTTCACCTTCTCCCCGGCCTCCGGGGCGCTTTTGGCGTACCACCAGTCCCGCAGGTCCTCCCCGTACTTCACCTGGACGGTCGCCGACGTCCCGTCGTCGTAGTTGACCCGGTACTCGGCGATGGTCGCCCCGTCCTCGATGACCGGCTGGGCCTTGCCGAACAGGGTGGAGTGGAGGAAGTGCAGCTTGGCCACCTTGCGGCCGACCGGGATGCCCTCCACCTTTTCCGGCTTCTCCTTGGTGAGGAGCGGGCTTCCGAGCTGGATGTACTTCTCGCCTACCTGGAACTTCACTTTCGCGAACGTCTGCTCCCCGGTCGGGACGGCGGCCAGATCGTTGTTCGGGATCCGCCCGCCCACGTCGTCGGCCAGCTTCTGGTTGGCCTTGCCCTGGAGGTCGATGAACGTGGGCCCGCTCGTCTTCGGGGCCGGGGCGGCGAGGCAGGCGGCGGCGGCCCAGGCAGCCGCGGCGGTTCCGAGGAGTCGTGACACGGGAAGTCCTCCGACGACGCGACGGCCGGCACACCGGCCCCCCGATTATGCCTGGACCGGACTTGCGGCGGAAGTGATTTCCGCTGCCGTGGGGGCGAAGTAAGGCATCACTTCGCCGCGGAGAGCTGCTCGAATTCCTGGCGCAACAGGCGTACCTTGAGGCGGTCGGACCACTCCAGGTCGTAGTCGCTGTCGGGGTCGTCCAGCCAATTCGCCGCGCGATCGAACCACTTCTTGGCGTCCGCCGGACTGCCGGCGCGGTGATGTGCCAGCGCCAAAAGCAGCCACGCCGACGGGAAGTTCTCCGACCGCATTTTGCACCCCTCCTCCAGCCGGCGGATCGCTTCCTTGGTTTTGCCCGCGCGCAGCAGTGCCGCCCCGAGAGTGCGCAGCCCCATGGCGTCCGGGCATTTCGGCGTGACTACTTGCTCCAGCAGGGCAATCGACTTAGACAAGTCCGGCGTCTCGCCGGCCGGCAGCACCAGCGGCCAGACCAGCAATTCGATCGGATCCGACGGCTGCGCCTTCGTGTTCAGGAAGTCGAGGATCCGCGTGGCGACGGTCCGGTAACCGGCGCGGTCGCCGGCGGCCAAGAGGGCTAGCGCCTGCAGCGGCTCTAGGTGTCTGACTCCCATTGCCGCGGCCCGGGCGAAGTCGGCGGCGGCGTCGCGGAGCTGATCTTGCTCGGCGCGGCAGTGGCCGCGGTCCAGCCACACGGACGGGTCTTCGGCCCCCCGGTCAGCCGCCGCGGTCAGGTTGGCGATGGCCTTCTCCCATTCTCCCAGCTCGCGAAACGCCCGCCCGCGACGCGCCCAGAGCCGCCACCGGTACGGCTGGGCCTCGATGAGGGGGGTCAGGTGTGCAGCCGCGTCGGCCCACCGCTCGTCGCGCTCGCAGATCTCGGCCCGGGCGGCGTGCCAGGCCCGTTCCCGCTGCGGCGTTAGCGGTTGGGCGTCGGGATGGCTGGCGCGCAGGCGGGTCCAGACGGCGCCGTGCTCGTCGTCGGTCAGCGGGACGTAGCCGCCCGCGTCATCGATCCGGTGGCCGGACAGCGCCTCGGCCAGCAGGCGCAATTCCTCGACCGGGCGGTCGTCGGGGCGGACGTCGTAGACCAGGGTTGAGTCGTCGTGCATCACCAGCTGTCCGTCGGCAGTTACGGTAGAGAAGCGCTTGCCAATCAGCGGCGGGGTCAGCGACTCGCCGGCGGCGGCGTCCCACAACTGAGTCTGGTACTGAAAGCTCGTGGTGATGACGGCGCG
>DATFWZ010000544.1:0-3515 GCA_035258765.1 Gemmataceae bacterium | reverse complement strand
GCGGTCTTCCCGTCCGGGGTCACAGCAAGCGTGTGTGGGTTCGCCACGACCGCGGTCTTCAGCTCCTCCAAGACTTTTGGCTCGCCGCTCACTCCTGGCCGCCAGACCGTCGTCAGCACATGACCCCAACGGGCCACGCCGACTTTCCCATCCGCCGAATAGGCGAACTGAGTGAGCGGGCGGCCTACGAGGGCCTTAGCCGGTTGCGGGATCACCGTCTCCTTCTTCGACTTCACATCCGTTATCCGCACGCGATCCGTGCCGACGAGGAATGATGTCCCTTCCGGATGGGCCGCGAAGACGACGGACCCGCCCGGCGGGCTGACGGAGATATCGATCGCTTTCTCGAGTGTCTGCCCGTATCGGACGACGACCGATTTGCGGCCGAGTGTATACACCTGGTCGCCGACCGGGGCGATTGCCCGCAGCCCGCCCTCCTCCGCGGTGATCTCCGTCTCGTAGGCCAGGCGATCGCCGCTGTAGCGGACCAGCTTCCCGTCCTCGGTGGCCACGACGACCTTGCGGCCGCCGGCCGCGAACACGGCCCCGATCGCATTGGCCGGGGCGTCACGGGTGATCCGGGCGTCCGGCCACGGCCCGGGCCGCGGCGCTGCGGCCGGCAGGGTCATTGCACGCTTCGCGCTGACGTGCCAGGCGGTCAGCTTGTCGCCGGCTCCCAGGCTGAGTACCCACTGCCTTCGCGGGACGTTCGCCCCCTTGTCGGTGAGAGTCTCGGGCGGGCCGGTGTCAATTACTTTTCCAGTTTCCAGGTGCAACACGACGCGGCGGCCGCCCACGACGACGGCGATCAGATCGTCTCCGAGCGCGGCGAGCTCGCTGAACTCGCCGGACAGCGCGTGATCGACTTCGCGGACTAGCTTGCCGGTGTCCGCATCCCAGACGCGGATGCGCCCGTAGGGCCACAAGCCAACGAGTTGCGTGCCGTTCGGGGTGTAGGCCAGCCACTCGACGCCGACGGACCCATTGCACGACGGCTCGAACGCGGCCGTGTTCGGGCGCCAGAACTGCACCGGCCTGGCGGACGTGCCGAAGGCGATCCGCGTCCCGTCCGGGCTCGGGGCGGCGACGATGCGGTCCGAGCGGGCGTTCGGCCAGCCCTCGACCCGCTGGCCCGTGTCGGTCTCGAACAGTATGTCGCCGACGCCGGAGGTCGTAACCAGCGCCCACTCGCGGCTCGGCACCGGTCGCATCCGCGACACTTTGACCGACCCCCCCGGCGGCAGCGCGAATGACGGCGACTTGGTGTCCTTCGCCCAGTTCCACGCGTAAACCCGGTGCCGGGCGAACTCCTCGCACACGAGGAGTGTGTCGTCCAGGCCCAATGCCGCGACCCCGAGCCGGTCGCCCGCCACGGTGTACTCTGCGATCGGTTTGAACGTATCCGCCTCGTAGACGACGGCTTTACCGGGAGCGGCTGCCAGCAAACGATCGCCCGCCGCGTTGGCCGCGACCTGAACAGCACCTTTGGTCACCGCGCCGGACCGAACCAACTCGAGCGCCCCATTCGGCGGCGCGGCCTCGGGCGGGCGGGGCTCGACAACACGGACCAGGACGGCGGGCCCCTTCTCCGTCGAAACCAGGACATGCCGGCCGTCCGCGGTCGGGTGCAACCCGATCACGCGGCCGCCGTCGACCGCGATGGTGCCAACGCTCGGGGGCCCGTCGGGCGGGACGACCGCGAGCTCGCCGAACTGACCCCCGACCACGAGTGTGCCGTCGGCCATCGCGGCCAGGGCGGTCGCTGGAAATCGGACGCCGCGAGGGCGATCGGGCAGTGCCTCGCCGTCGGCCACGTTCCAGGTCTTGACTTCGCGGGCGCTCCCGGCGGCGTAGGCCCGCTTGCCGTCGGGCGAGATACAGACGGCCACGTCCGCGATCCCGGGAGCGATGAGGCGCGCACTCCCGTCTTCCAGGTTCCAGACGGAAACGCCGTCCTCGGCAACGGCGACGGCCCGCGAACCGTCCGGGGTGTAGCAGAACTGACTCGCCTGAAAGGCCGAGTTGCGCCGGACCTCCGACCCGTCCGCGGCCGACCATTCGATCAACCCGGCATCGCCACTCGCGGCCACGCGCTTTGCGTCCGGGGTGACCGCGAGCGCCTCCACCGAGCCGGGCGACTGGGCCGTCCATCGCTCGACCGCGGACGGGAGTTCGACGCAATGGATGACGCGGTCTTGTCCCGCGACGACGGCAAACTTCCCGTCCGGGCTGACGGCCGCCCGGGCGAGGTCGGCAAGATCGGTAACCACGCGACTCGCCTGTCCCGTCGCCAGATCGATGACGGACACACCGGCCGGGTGGGCAACGACGCCGCGGGCCCCATTCGGAAGGATCCAGGCGCCGAGGGCCGACGTCCCCTTCGGCAGGTAAGAGTGGACCACTTTCGACTTGTCCGTACCAGGGTCAATGCCCGAGGCCAATTCCTTTGGCGCGGGTACAGCCGGTCCGGTCGCGACCTTGACCCATCGCTGGTCCGGGGCCGGCGGCTTCTCGACGACCGCCGGTGCCGGACCGGGTTGCGTCGGGTCATCTGTTGTGACCGGCTTTCCGCCGCGCCAGGTGATCGCCCCGATGACGCCCGCGGCCAGCACGGTGAGACCGGCGGCAGCGACGACGGCCAACTTGGAGCCCCGCGGCCGGCGGGCGCCGCGGGCCGGCGACAACCCATCCGCGCCGAGGTCGGCGAACTCGTTCGCCTCCTCCGGGACGACGTAGAGCTGGGCCTGCGGGGCCGCCTTGCGGACCGCGCGGTGGGTTACGCCAATCACGTCCGCGGCCCGATTCAGGACCGCGTCGCTCACCCCGGCCGGCTTGTCGCCGGCGAGCACCTCGTCCAACCATGGTGTCTCGTCCACCGGGCGCTCGGCGGACAGGATCAGCAGGGCGACCAGGTTCGTGACGGTCGGATCGTCGAGGCTCCAGAGGGCCCGGAGCAATTTCGAGCCGGCGGGGTCCGCGAAGTCGGGCTCGCGGAAGAGCAGGTTGTCGCCGTTGTCGAACTTGTCCCAGAGCGGCTTGCCGGCGACGGCCACGGCCCGCAGGGCGCAGCCGATGACCAGGTGGGGAAAGCGATCGACGTCCGCGGAGTAAGCGCGCTCGCGGGCCCGGTCCGGGTGCTGGTAGGCCGGGTGCCCCGCCTCGCCGGACGGCTTGCCCGCAAGTGCCGGCACCCACATGCCGTCGTAATCGATGAGCCGCAGCTTGAGCTTGTTGGCCGTCGCCCCGGGGACGAGCAGGACGTTGCCGTGCTGCAGGTCGGCGTGGGCAATCCTTGCGTCGCGGAGCCGCTTGCACAGCCGCACCCACATGCCGAGCAAGGCCCGCAGGTGCTCCGGCCGGCCGAAGTTCTGGCGGACGAAGTCGTTGAGCGGCAACCCCTCGACCCACTCCATCTTGAGGACCGGGTACCACTGGCTCTTGATCCGGATACCATCGGCGAGGAATTGAAAGCCGACGGTGAACGGGAGACGGGCGGTGCGGAGATGATCGTCGAT
>DATFWZ010000543.1:0-32864 GCA_035258765.1 Gemmataceae bacterium | reverse complement strand
CAGGGGCCGGCGGGCACGAAACACTCGTTCTCGACCCCGCAAGCGCAGACCCTCCTCACCCCGGCCCTCTCCCCCCGACGCGGCGGGAGAGGGAGAAAAACAGCCGAACCGTTGAAGTGGGGAGGATGCTATGCCGCTGGTCGAGATCGAGGACCTGACGAAGACCTACCGGAAGGGGACGCAAGACGTCCCTGTCCTCCAGGATCTCAGTCTCGCGGTCGAGGCCGGGGAGTTCCTCGCGCTCATGGGGCCGTCCGGCTCGGGCAAGACAACCCTCCTGAACCTGATCGCCGGGATCGACCGGCCGACCTCCGGTGTCATTCGCGTCGGCGGGCAGGATCTGTCCAGGCTCTCCCGCAACAAGCTGGCTGCGTGGCGATCGACGCACGTCGGGTACATCTTCCAGCTCTACAACCTGATACCGGTCCTCACGGCGTTCGAAAACGTCGAGCTACCGCTGCTCCTACTGCCCCTGTCCCGGAGCGAGCGGCGGCGGCGGGTGCAGGTCGCCCTCGACGCTGTGGGCCTCCTGGACCGGTACGACCATTACCCGCGGCAACTTTCGGGCGGCCAGGAGCAGCGGACGGCGATCGCCCGGGCCATCGTTGCGGATCCGACGATCCTCGTGGCCGACGAGCCGACCGGCGACCTGGACGCCGACACCGCGGCCACGACGCTCACCCTCCTCCGCCGGCTGAACGAGGAGATGGGCAAGACTCTGGTCATGGTGACCCATGACCCGAAGGCCGCCGGGACGGCCCGCCGGCTGGTCCACCTGGAGAAGGGCAAGCTGGTCGATGACGTTGTGCCGTTCACGGGTAACGCAAACGCGAACGGGCCGGTCGGTATGGTTCCCCTCTCCCCCGGCTTTGCGGGGGAGAGGGGTTCGGGGTGAGGGGGCTGCGGCTCGCTGGGTCGGAAGGCTCCCCTCCGTCCCTGCAAGCCGAAGACCCCCTCACCCCTGCCCCTCTCCCCCGCAAAGCCGGGGGAGAGGGGAAGAAGAGTGCATTACCCTCGTGCAGTAAGGCGCGTCGTGTTCAAGTTCTTCCCCTACATCCGAAAGAACATCCTCGGCCACCGGGTCCGCACCCTGATGACCGTGGCCGGGACGGCTCTGCTCCTGTTCCTGTTCCTCTTCGTCACCTCGATCCAGAACGGTCTCGACCGGCTGCTCAATTCGCGGGACGACAAGCTGGTCGTCTACCAGGCGTACCGCTTCTGCCCCAGCTCGAGCCAGTTGCCCGTCTTCTACGAGGACGCCATCCGCGGCGTGCCGGGTGTCAAGGACGTCCTCCCCGTGAAGGTCGTTGTGAACAACTGCCGGGCCAGCCTGGATACGGTTGTCTTCCACGGCGTGGATCCGAAGCTATTGCCGCGGGCGCGTGGGCATTTCCGGTTCCTGTCGGGCGATTGGGGGGCGTTCGCGAGTCGGACGGACGCGGCGCTAGTCGGCCGGCGGATCGCCGAGCGGCGCGGGCTCAAGCCCGGGCAGTCGTTCACGGTCGCCGGGATTACCGTCACGGTGGCCGGGGTCTTCGCGTCCGACGTCTCCGGCGACGAAAACGTCATCTACACGCACCTGCCGCTCCTGCTCAATAGCCAGCACCACGCCGAGCTTCACGTCACCCTGTTCGAGGTGACGCTAAACGATCCGCAGCAGGCCGACGCGGTGGCCAAGGCAATTGACGCAAAAATCAAGGACCGGTTCGACGTGCCAACCGAGACGAAGCCGCAGAAGGCCCACTTCCAGAATGCACTGGCGGACCTGCTCGACCTGATCGCGATGACCCGCTGGCTCGGGTTGGTGTGCGTCGGCGTGGTCGTCGTGCTCGTGGCGAACTCGGTGATCATGGCCGCCCAGGATCGGGTGAAAGAGCACGCGGTGCTGCAGACGCTCGGCTACTCCGGTCCGCGCATCTTCCGGCTGATGCTGGCCGAAAGCCTGCTCATCAGCCTGGCCGGTGGAGTCGTGGGCACCGCCGCGTGTGTCGCCTGGCTGCTCTGGCAGCCGTTGAGCGTGTCTACGGAAGGCGTGAGTATCGACTTCGTGGCAACCCCGGCCCTCGCGGCATGGGGACTGGGGCTGGCGGCGCTAGTTGGATTGGTAGCCGGGGCGGTCCCTGCCTGGCAGGCCGGGCGGGCCGAGATCGTTCAGTCCTTGAGGTAAAGCGCGGTTGGAGTACCGCCTTTAGGCGGTTCGGGGCTCGGCACCGGCTAAAGCCGGGACTCCAACGGAATGCCCCGCTGTTTGTGAGGTGACATGCGGCTGCTCCCGTGGGATTACGGCGTACGCAACCTCGCCCGGCGGCCACTCCGGACGGCCTTGACCGCCCTGGGATTGACGCTGGTGGTGTTCCTTTTGTTACTCGTCGTCGGATTCGTCCGCGGGTTGGAACTGAGCCTGCAGCAGAGCGGGGATCCCGAAGTGGTAGTCCTGCACAACGCGAACGCCGCCGAGAACCTGGACAACTCGTCGATCAGCGACGAGGTGCCGACCCTGGCCCGAACCGAGTTCTCTCCACACCTGGTGCGATACGGCGACATGGCGGCGGTTTCCCCGGAGCTGACGATTGCCAGCCGCGTCGGGACTGCCGAAGGCGGCCCGGGCCAGCTGGGCGTGCTCCGCGGTGTGGACTGGGACCGCGTCTTCCTCGTACGCCGGCAGGCGTTCCTCCTGGAGGGAAAGCTGCCGCGGCGGGACGAGATCCTCGTCGGCCGGCTGGTGCCGGCCAAGCTCGGCCTGCGAGCCGCCGATGTCCTTGTCGGCGGCACACTCCTGATCGAAGGCCGGCCGTGGCGGGTCAGCGGGCGGTTCGCGGCCCCGGGGACGTTGTTGGAGTCAGAAATCTGGTGCCCGCTCGAAGACCTGAAGGCGGCCGTCAAGCGGCCGAACGACGTGAGCGTCGTCGCCATGCGGTTCGACCCCAAGGGGGACGCGACGAAGCAGATGGGCTACGTCGATTACTTCTGTCGCAACCGCCGGCCGGACCTGGAGCTGATGGGCAGCCGCGAAGCCGAGTACTATGCCTCGCTCCAGAAGCACTACGGCCCGATGCGGACTCTCGCGTGGCTGTTGGTGGGTTTGGTCGGAGTTGCCGGGGCGTGCGGGGCGGTAAACACCATGTACGCCGCCGTCGCCGGGCGAGTGCGCGAGTTCGCGGCCCTGCAGGCCGTTGGCTTCCCGCGGCGGTCGATCGCCGTGAGCCTGTTGCAGGAGTCGGTGATCCTGGCCGCGGTCGCCACGTTGGCGGCCACGGGGCTGGCGCTCGTGTTGATCCAGGGGGTCGCGGTTCGATTCACAATGGGAGCGTTCACGCTGCAGCTGGATCGGATTGCGCTGCTGGTCGGCTGTGGAGGCGGGTTGGTGCTGGGCGTGTTCGGCGCAATCCCGCCGGCCGTGCGCGCGTTCCGGATGACGATTGTGGATGCGTTGAAGGCGGTTTGAATCGTGAGTAATTGAAGGAGCTTTAATATGGGTCGCTACATATCCGTGCTCGCCGTCGTCGCGGTGGCCCTGGCGGGATGTGCGGACAACAGCCCGCCGCCCGCGGGCCCGAACCCGGAACCCGGCGGCAGCGTCGAACAAACCCCGGCGAACTTGCTCGAGCCGCTCGTCATGAGCCAGAAGCCGGCCAAGGCCGCGTCCGTGCGCGACGTGATGGCCATGAAGGACGGCGAGAAGGTCGTGGTGTCCGGGCGGACTCCGACCGAGAAGGTCAAGCCGTTCAACGCCGCGGTGGCCGCGTTCGTGCTCATGTCGCCCGAGGACATGGACCGCGACGAGGTGAAGGAGGAATTCGACTGCGACGACGCGGCCACGTGCCCGGCGTGCAAGCAGATCCTGGAGAAGTACGCGGTCCGCGTGGAGCTGGTGGACCAATCGGGGGTGGTGGTGCCGGCGTCGCTCGACGGCTTCCGCGGCATCAAGCCCGGCGGCTCGATCACCGTGGAAGGCGAAGTGAAGCGCGATGGGAAGGACAAGAAGACAGTCCGCGTCGTCGCAAAGAAGTTCTACCCGGGCTGACATCGCGTAAAGCCAGCGGGCCCGAATAACCGATACAAGCGATACGACCCGCCGCGCCGGCGCGGCCGGGCATTCGGGGAGGCAATATGCCGACCGGCCCCCACGGATGGGGATTCGCACTAGCGGCTACGTTCGCGCTTTGCCTGGCTGGCTGCGCAACACCCCCGGCCGGGCCCAGGCCCATGCCGATGGTCGTGGCGGAGACACGGGAGGTTCTCCCGACGACCTACCTGGTCCGGGCCGCTGGTCACGAAACGTCCGCTGCCCCATCCGCACCCCTCGGCTTGAGCGAACTTCTCGATCTGGCCCGGCAGCAGAACCCGGACCTGGCCATGGCGGCCGCCCGCGTCACCGAGGCGCAAGGTCAATTCGTCCAGGCGGGCCTCTACCCCAACCCGACCGTCGGGTACATCGGCAACCAGATCAACGACGGCCCCGGGACGGCCGGTCAGCAGGGTGTCTTTGTCTCGCAGGAGGTCGTCTCCGGCGGAAAACTCGAGGTCGCGCGTCTCGCGGCCGGGCACGGACTGACCGCGGCCGATTGGCAGGCGGTGTCGCGCTGGAATGAGACGACGGCGCGCGTTCGGGGAGCCTATTACGAATACTTGACCGCCCGGGCCATCCTCCGGGAGACCGAGGGCATCATCGGCCAGTTCGAGGCCGGGCTGCGGAAGGCCGAGAGCCTGGCCGCGGCCGGAATGGTTTTCAACTACGAAGTGCGGCGGTTCCGGATCGAGCTGACGCAGGCCAGAAACCGAGTCGGCACGGCCCGCGAACGACTCGCCGCGGCCGAGCGGCTGGTGGCCGGCGCCATTGGCCTCGGCCAGCTTCCGGCCCCGGTCGCCGCCGCCGACCTCCCAATTCCCGCGCACGCGGTCGATTTCGAACAAGCTGTTGCTGCGAGTGAGGGGGGGTCATATTTGCGCGAGGCCGCGGCCCTCACCGACCAGGCCCGCGAGCAAGTCCGACTGGCTGACCTTCAAAACCTCCCGAATCTGCAAGTCCAGACGGCCGGCATGTACGACTTCGCGATCCAGGCCCCGATCGCGAACGTCCAGGTCGGCGTCACACTCCCAATCTGGCACCACAATGAGGGGAACATCCTCGCCGCTCAAGGCCGACTGGCCCAGGCCCAGGCAGGCGTTGGACAGGCCCGCGTTCGCGTCCGCGAGCGGCTTGCCGCCGTGTATCAGAAGTACCGCAACGCCCGCCGGCAAATGGACCTGTACGAGAAAGAGATCCTCCCGGACGCCCGGGCGGCTCTCGAGCAGGTCGAGAAGGTGTACGAGGCGAAGGGGGAGCGCTTCTTCGAGACGCTCGATGCCCGCCGCGTCCTGGCCCAGGCACGAATCGATTACCTGCAGGCCCTCGGCGATTGCTGGCAGGCGCTGAGCGAGATCGAGGGGCTCACGCAACCGGCCGACAAGCGGTAGGCGAGGGCAACGCTACCCCATCCGGAAGTCCGACTGAGAACGCGTTGGCCACCGGGTAGGGACTCATCAGCCAAAAAGCTTACTGAAGAGCCAAATCCGAGAGAGCAAGTTCTTCTGGCTAATGAGCGCCAGCAGGTTCGCGAACATCGACGCCATTGGGCTCGTCGACGGGGCCGGCGGAGGGACAACGCCCGCCATTACCGTGGCGCTCGAGCGATTATTGCGGTCGGTGATCTCGGTCGCGGTGGTAGTCGCATGGCCGGACGGGGCGAACGTCCCGGCCACCGCGGCCCGGAACGTGAAGCGAATCGTCTGCGTTGCCCCCGGGGCCAAGTCGCCGACCGTCCAGGTCTTGGTGGTCGCGTTGAACGCGGCCGGGGTCGAGGTGGATATGAACGTCAGCCCGCCGAAGTTGACGACAACTTTTGATGCCGTGGCCGCGGCCGCCCCCTTGTTCTTGAGCGTAAAGGTGACCGTCACCGTCCCGCCGGGGTTGATCGTCATGCTGCCCGGCGATTGCCTGAGCACGAGGTCGGCCCGCGCCTGCTCCCCGAACGTGTAACCGGTCGCCGCGGCCCCGGATGCGAGGTGGATGTCGGTGATCCGGTCGTTGGTCGTCGTGGTCCCCTCGGCGGTCCCGGCCTTTTCCTTACCGTCCGCGTAGCCGGCCGGTTGGACCTCCTGGACGGCGTAGGTGCCGGGCAGCAAGTTGCCGAACGTGTACGACCCGTCGGCCGCGGTCGTCGTCGTCTTGGTCACCGCATGGCCATCGACGTCGGCCCCGGTCAGCCGGACCTTGACCCCGGCGATCCCCGGCTCGCCGGTGGCGGCCTGGGTACCGTCGTTGTTTGCATCGTTGAAGACGACCCCGGAAATGGACCCGGCCTTCACCTCGCCGAAGTTGAATCCGCCGCTCGCGGCTGACGACTTGGTCAGGTCGATGCTGGTGAACTTGTCGTCGGAGACGGTCGCCCCCGTCGGGGTGCCGTTCTCTTCCTTTCCGTCGATGAAGCCGTTCGGTTGTGTCTCGGTCAGGGTGTACTTGCCGGGCACGAGCCCGGTGAAGGTGTAGCTGCCGTCGTCGCCGGTGACGGCCGTCTTGGGCGTGATCGCGGTATCGCTGCCGGCGGCGCTCCCGGTCAGTGTGACCGTGACCCCGGCAATTCCCGGCTCGCCGGCGTCCTTCTTCCCGTTCCCGTTCGTGTCCTGGTACACGAACCCGCCGGTACTCACGAGGGGGACTTCGGCAAAGGTGTAGCCGGTCGCAGCGGTCGACGCCGCGAGCACGATGCCGGAGACGGTGTTGAGCGTCGTCGTGCTGCCACCGGCCGTGCCCGCGGTGGTCTTGCCGGACTGGTTGGCCGGTGCCGTCGGCTGGGTCTCGGTCAGTGTGTAGGTGCCGGCCGCGAGGCCGGTGAAGCTGAAATTCCCCTGCGCGTCGGTCGTCTGGGTCAGCGGAGTGGTCAGCCCGCCGCCGGAGAGGGTGACGGTTACGCCCCAAAGGCCGGAGTCGGGCCCGTTCGCGGCCCCGGAGTTGTCGAAGTCGAGGAACACGCGGCCGGCAAGGGAGGCCGGGACCTCGCGGGCTTCTAACGGTTCGACGTGGAGGCGGGCAGCGGGTCGGCGGGACATTCGAGAACGGATGAGTCGGGTGGGCATCGGAAACCTGTCGTTAAGAGAGACCCGGCCGCGATGTGGGTACATGCGGCCGGGGGGGTCAGTTTCAGATATCAGGAAACAGTCGAGCACTCGGCGACGCGTGCTCAGCCACGCACGGGTGGGGGTGTATTTCCGCGGAGTCGGTCGCGAACCTCTGTCCGCACGACGTCCGTGCCGGGCGGCGCCATGATGCCGATGCGGACGGTGTTCCCCCGGACCTCGATGACCTGGAGCGTCACCCCGCAACTCGCCATTACAATCCGTTCGCCCTTCTTCCGACTCAGAACGAGCACGGCGGTTCCTCCTTGGTGGGTTCTCTTCGCCACATCCTGCGCGGGCGCCCGGTGATTCGACCGAGTCGACGTGTGGCCGCCGGCCACGCACACGTATTCAGGTGCGTCGGCATCATTCAACTACAGAAAATCGTCGCGAAGGGTGAAACGCGGCGAGTCAGGTGTGATCAGAGCATAAACCCGCGATCGAGAAGACGCTCGCGGAGGCGCTCCAGGCCCTCGCCGATGCGCTTGGCCATTGACCCGCGCGGTAGCCCGATCTCGCGGGCCGCCTCGGCGTGGGAGCGATCGCCGAAGTAGCAAAGACTCAGCGGAGTCCGGTACTTCTCGGGCAAACCCTGGAGCTCTTCACGGATCACCTGTTGCAATTCGCGCTGTTCCGCGTCCGCGGCTGCGTCACCCGTCGCGCGGGAGGCCCGCGCGCTGCCGGCCTCGTTCTCGGTCAGGCGTTGTCGGCCCGCGACACCACGCGACCGCAGCGCCAGGTGGTAGGCGACGCGATACAGCCAGCCTCCAAGCGGGCTATTGCGGTCGAGCATGCCGGCCTTACGGGCGAGGATAAGAAAAGTGGCCTGTGTCGCGTCCTGGGCCGCGTGGAAGTCGCGCAGGACGCGCTGGCAGACTCCGAAGACGAAGCTGCCATGGCGCTGAACGAGGGCTGTGAAGGCCGCTTGCTCGCGGTGGGCGACGAATCGGTACAGCAGCGCGCCGTCGGGCAAGTCGGCGGACAGGCGCGGGGCCGCGACCCGAGCGGCCGGGCCGACTTGAGTGTTCGAGGGGCGGATGACGCCGTTAGCGGTGGAGTCGTCCGCGACGGAATTGTCCGACTGCCGGCGCGTTGCCGCGTCAGTCGCTCCGTTGGACACCCGGACGGGCTGGCCGCGGGCGGCTTCCTGGTTGACGGGCAACGGGGAAGGCGGCCCCGCCTCTTGTCGGGCCGCCGAAGAGTCACGCCCTTCGGTCGCGGCAGTCGCCCGATCGGTCGAGGGCTGCCCGCGATCACTTCCCGCGGAACTCGCCGCCTTGGCGACAGCGTCCGCCGGCGCGACTGCGTCGGCCGCGATACTCTGCTGCGAACGGACCGGTTGCGGCTCGGTCTCATCAGAGCGGACCTCATCGGCCGCCACTTGGAGCCTGAGACCGGGATGGAGATCAGCCGGACTGGAAAACGTCGTTGTCGCCGTCGTGACGGTCGGGACGACCTCGGCCATCAAAACCGGCCCGTCGCTGGCGACCGGTGCGAGCGATTCTTGCTGGTGCTGCCCGGGGTTACTCGCTGCGTTATTGGCCGGTTGGCCCTGTTTGTCCTCCGCCGTCCCGGTTACCGGCTTGGGCGCGGGCGTGATCGGGGTTTGGTGGGCCGCGGGGAGCGAGGTGGGGGGTTCGTCCTGGACGGTGGAGGCGACCGTCCGGTCTTCAACGGCCTCCAGGCGCAGCAGGGTGCGCGGCCGCCGGCGCGGCGTCACTGGCGACGGGAACTGGCTGCCCGGCGAGTACTTCCGGGCCAGCACACGGAACCAACGTCGAACCATCGGGCGCTCCTACCACATTCCAGACGACGCGGGCCGGCCTGACTATGGAATCCGTGAAAAATCCGTCAGGCGTCAAGGTCGGCGTGATCTCTCGGAACCGTCAAACATGCCGCGGCGGTGGGCCCTCGCTTGCCCGGCGCGACGCGGCCGTTTCACGCGCGAGTCTACCTCGTGGAGATCATATTGCCCGCGGGAGCCTTTGCCCGGGGTGATGTCTCAGTTCGGGGAACGGACTTTCGTTGGAGTCCCGGCTTTAGCCGGCTGGGGGGCCAGTCCGGCTGAATCCGGAACTGCAACTCAAGCGACCTGAAAATACCGCCTGTCGGTTTGGTTGGAGTCCCGGCTTCAGCCGGACCGGGGCAGCCAACTGGCTAAAGCCGGGGCTCCGACTCGAGCGAACTGAGGCGCCACCTCGCCCGGAATCGGCTTGCGTTACCCGGCCGGGGTGGTACGATCAAATTCAGTCGGTCCCGCAACTTGCGCGGGCGGCCGACGCTTGGTTTCGATGTCTGATGCCCGGCCATTCATTGCCAATCAAACGAAGTCTAATCTTCACGGGCGAAGCGCTCGCCGGGCTCGTGTTGCTCCTCGTCGGCGCCGGTCAGAGCTACGCGGGGTGCGGCGACTACGTCCTCGTCGTCCACAACGCAAACGTGTCGGACCACCCTCCGGTCGCGACGCCGCCCAAGCCGATGCCGATGCCGGCTCCGACCTGCCACGGGCCGGAGTGTTCGCCCGTCCCGCAATCGGCCACGCCGATCAGTCCGCCACCGTCTCCCGACCGGCCCGGGCTCGACCTCTCAATGGATTCCGATCCGGCCGCGTCGGCCCGCGACACGTGGCCCGTTTGTCCTGTCGATTCCACGGACCGCCCCTCCCATCAACCGTCCGGGATCTTCCACCCCCCGCGGTCCGTCTGACGACGTCCGTTGCTACCGCCACCCGTCCGCCCGCCGCCAACCGGCGCCGGGCTGTCGTCCATTCATCGTCGCGACCCGGCCGACCGCCGGGCGCCCGCCGGCCGCCCACTAGCCGGCGCCCGCATTCCTTCATTCGAGGGTCCTGCCATGGCCCTGCGCCGTCCGGCATTCACGCTGATCGAATTGCTCGTCGTCATTGCCATCATTGCCATCCTCATTGGCCTACTCCTGCCCGCCGTTCAGAAAGTCCGCGAGGCGGCCAACCGCATGAAGTGCAGCAACAACCTGCATCAGATCGGCATCGCGCTGCACAACCGCCACGACGTGTTTCAGCAGTTCCCGTCGGGCAAGGGGGCGAACTACCTGGCCACCTTGCCGACGGCTGCGCCGTACGCCCGGTGGTCCGTCCATAGCGCCATCCTGCCCTACCTCGAGCAGGACAACCTGTTCCGGGCGATCAATTTCAACTTCCCGCCGGAAACGCCGGGGATGCAGGGCGTGACAAATTTCATGCCCCCGTACCAGAACCCGAACCGGGAAAATGCCGACCCCTGCCGGACCCGGGTGCCCATGTTCATTTGCCCGTCCGACCCGGCCGGCACGTCGGGCGATTGGCCGGGACAGAACAACTACTACGCGAACCAGGGGTCATCGTTCCTCTGCGACGTGTCGGAGGCGCAGGCGAGCACGGTCGCCCCCGCAGAAAAGGCGAACGGCCCGTTCTACTACCTGAGCAAGGTGAAGTTCGCCGACCTGACCGACGGGTTGAGCAACACCGTGCTGTTCAGCGAAAAGCTCCGCGGCTCGGGCGCCCCAAACCCGCGGACCGACATGTTCTCGATGCCGAACACGAACACCTCGGCGGACACGTACAACTCGTGCAAGGCCGTGAACCCGGCGACCTTCACGCCGCTGACCAGCAAGCAGGGAGCGAGCTGGGTGATGGGGGAAATGTGCTGCACGACGTACAACCACATGGACGTGCCGAACACGCTGACCTGCGCCGGCATCGGCTTCCCCGGGAACATGTCGAACATGGCGATGCAGGTGCCCCCGTCGAGCCGGCACACCGGCGGCGTCCAGTGCCTGATGGGGGACGGGTCGGTCCGGTTCGTCAAGGACTCGATCGACCTGGCGACCTGGCGGGCGATGGGAACAATGAATGGGGGCGAGGTCATCACGGGGACGGACTGAGCGGTCGCTCCGCGGACGGTCAGGCCTTCAGGGGCGACGACGTCTTTTGAGATTAAGAGCAGGAGTCAGATTAGGAGTAGGAAGAGGAGTAAGAGCAGGAGTCAGATTAGGAGTAGGACCGAAGCGGGGTGGGATCTTGCTCGTACTCTTGCTCTTACTCCTCTTCCTACTCCTAATCCTACTCATTCTCCTAATCGTCTTTCGTTCTCTTCCGGCCGCTCACGAGCCTGTGTCCTGGAATCGTGATATGCGCACTCGTTTCCTGGTGCCCCTTCTCGCCCTGAGCTTCCTCGCCGGCTGTCGCGGGTCCGGGGAGGAGAAGTACATTCCCGCCGAGGCCACCGCGCGGCAAGCGCTTGAGACCGCCCTCGGCCAGTGGCGCGACGGCCAGGCCAAGCCCGCCCGATTTACCCAAGGCAAGGTCAACGTCGAAGTGCTCGACCAGGCGTGGTCGTCGGGTCAGAAGATCCAGGGCTTCGACATCGTCGCCGAGGAGACCGCGCCGGGCGGCCCGCGGGTTTACTCGGTCAAGCTCAAGACGGCCAAGGGCGAGCACACCATGAAGTACTACGTGGTCGGGATCGATCCGCTGTGGGTGTACAGCGAGCCCGACTACCGGAAGCAGGCGGGGGGCTGAGATGGTCCGCGTCGCCGTCGCCGGTCTTTTCCTCCTGGCCGCCGGGTGCTCGAACTCCGATCCGGGGCGCTACATCCCGCCCGAGGACAAGGCGCGGCAGGCGCTCGACGCGGCTCTGACCGGCTGGCGGAATGGATCGCCGGGTGGGGCCGTTCCCGGGACCGCGGACCCGGTTGTGCAGTTTGTGGACTCGCACCGCGGGCCTGGACAGCGGCTGAAGGATTACACCGTCCTCGGGATGGCCCCTGGCGATGGGCCGCGGGTCTTCACCGTGCGGCTGACGCTCGACGGGCCGGCCGCCGACGTCAAGGTCCGCTACGTCGTGTTCGGGATCGACCCCGTATGGGTGATCCGTCACGAGGACTTTGACATGATCAATCATTGGGACCACCCGATGAAGGCGAAAGACGAGCGCGGCAGCTCGCCCGGGCGGTAACTCGCCCCTCACCCGTTCCGCGATCGAGGTTCTCACCATCGGCCAGCGCGCGCGACTTCTCCGACCTGCCGCCGAACTGATCCTCGTACGGCTTCGGTTCCCACTCCTCGTGCTCGGGGTGGTGCTGCTGATCGCTTACTGGCCGTGGGTCCGCAACCACTGGGACCGGCTAACCGGGTCGCGGACCGGGCTCGACGCGGCGGTCTCGCTCGACACCGAGTACTGGTGCCCGATGTGCCCGGGGGTACTTTCGGACTGGCCGGCCCGGTGCCCGGTCTGCCACATGGACCTGGTCCGGCGAAAGAAGGGCGAGCCGGTCCCGCTCCCAGACGGCGTCGTGGCGCGAATGCAGTTCACGCCGTACCGGGTCCAACTCGCCGGCATCCGGACCGCCCCGGCCGAGTTCCGGCCGCTCGCCTGGGAGGCGACCTGCGGCGGCAGGCTCGAAGCATCACGATCTGAAAGGCTGGAGGTGAAGGTCGATGTGCCCCGGGACGGGCTCGCGGCCGTTCGGCCCGGGCTGACGGCCGATGTGGAGTGCGACGCCCGATCGGGTGAGAAGTTTCGAGGACGCGTCCAGGTCGCGGGACCGGATGTTGACCCGCAGACGCAAACCATTCGCGTGCTGCTGACGGTTGACGACGAACGCCAGGAATTGCGGCCGGGGCTCTTTGTCACTGTCCGGTTCAGGGTCCCTCTCACGCGACTCGACCAGAGCGACCGACTGGCCCGGGAGGCGTGGCGCGACCGCACGGCCGCGGAGGTCGCCCTCCACTCGTTGTCCCCGTTCGCCCGCCCGCCCGGGATCGAATCGCTCCTCGACGGCGCATGCCATTTCGCGCTTCATGGCTCCGGGCTGACCCTGGCGGTCCCGGCGGGGGCTGTAATCGACACGGGCGACCGAAAACTTGTGTTCGTGGAGCGAATGGCGGGGATGTTTGATGGGCTGGAGGTCACCCTCGGCCGCCGATGCGGCGACTACTACCCGGTCCTCCGTGGGCTGGCGCCCGGGGAACGGGTGGTAACGGCCGGCGCCTTCCTGCTCGACGCGGAGACGCGGCTGAACCCGGCGATGGCCGCCGCGTACTTCGGAGCCGCGGCCCGCCCGCCTGCCCCAAGTCCGCCGACGTCTGAGGACGAGCAACTGATTGCGCGACAAAAGCTCTGCCCGGTCACGGACGCGCCGCTCGGCTCCATGGGCGCGCCCGTGAAGCTCGTCGTCGAGGGCCGCACGGTGCTTATTTGCTGCAAAGGGTGCGAAAAAGAGCTCCGGGCCGACGCCAAGAAGTATCTCGCCAAGGTGCCCCGGTAAACTGTCCACGTCACCTCGATGATCGACCGGTTGATCGCCGTCTCCGTTCGCCACCGAGCCCTCGTCATACTGGCGGCGGCCGCCCTGGCCCTCGTCGGCATCCGGGCGGTGAACCAGGTCCCCATCGATGCCATCCCGGACCTGTCCGAGAACCAGGTGCTCGTCTTCACCGCCTGGCCCGGGCACAGCCCGCCGGAAGTCGAGGACCAGGTCACCTACCCGCTCACGCGGCACCTCCAGGCGATTGACGGCGTTCGCGTCGTCCGCGGCACGAGCGACGTGCAATTCTCGCTGATTCACGTCATCTTCGACGAGTCGGTGTCGATGCCGACGGCTCGGCACCGGGTGTCTGAGCGCCTCACCGCCGCGGCCGCGGACCTGCCCGCCGGAGTCAATCCCACGATGGGCCCGGACGCGGCCGCGACCGGCCAGATCTTCTGGTACACGGTCGAAGGCACAGGCCACGACCCGGGCCGGCTGCGGGCAATTCAGGACTGGTACGTCCGGCCACAACTGGCGTCGGTCCCCGGCGTGGCCGAAGTGGCAAGTGTCGGCGGGTTCGCGATCGAGTACCAGGTGGAGCCGGACCCGCTCAAACTCATCGATCGCGGCATCACGCTCGCGGCGGTCACTGAGGCGATTGCCCAATCGAACGCGGCGGTCGGGGGTGACGTCGTCCACAAGGGGAATGCTGAATTTGTGGTTCGTGGCGTCGGCTGGTTGGGCGCCGGGCCGGACGACCTGTCCCCCGAGGATCGATCGCGCCGCGTCGCTGCGGACCTGGAGCGAGTGATCGTCCCGAGGCGGGACGGCTCGCCCATACGACTTTCCGAGGTTGCCACGATCTCGATCGGCGCCCGCCCGCGGCGCGGGTCGTTCGAGAAGGACGGCGACGAAGTTTGTGGCGGTGTGGTGATGATGCGGCACGGCGAGAACCCTTTGGAGGTCACCCGACGGCTGCGCGCCAAGATCCTCGAACTCCGCCCCGGACTGCCCGAGGGGTTTCGGATTGTCCCGTGCTACGATCGCACGCCGCTCATCGAGGGGGCTGTCGGCGCGGTGACGAGTACACTCGTCGAGGCAATGCTGGTCGCGACGGTGTGCGTGTTGCTCATCCTCCGACACTTCAGGGCCTCGTTCGTCATCACACTCACGCTCCCGCTCGTGGTGTTGGCAGCCTTCATCCTGCTGGACCTGCTGCGTCACGCCGGCATAGCCGATGCGCAGACGAACATCATGTCCCTGGCCGGGCTGACGATTTCCATCGGGGTGCTCGTCGATTCGTCGGTTGTGATGACCGAGAACGTCATGCACCACTTGCACCGGCGATACGGCGACATGCCGGCTCGCGGCGACCTTCGGGACGCGGTTCTGCCCGCGTGTCAGATGGTCGGTCGGCCGACCGTCTTCGCGGTGCTGGTCATGCTCGTTTCGTTCCTGCCGGTGTTCGCGCTCGGCGGCATGGAAGGCCGCATGTTCCGACCGCTGGCATACACAAAGACGTTCGCCCTGTTGGCGGTCGCCGCGCTCACCGTAACCCTGGTACCGGCACTCTGCACGGTGTTCGTCCGCGGCCGGGTTCACGGCGAGCACGAGAGCTGGCTGGTTCGAGGCGTGGCCCGCGTGTACCGGCCGGTGCTGAACTGGCTTCTCGACCGGCCGGGGGGAATCGTCTGGGTTGTCGCCGCGACGTTCCTGGTGGGGTTCGCAGTCGCGGGAGAGCGCTACCTGCTGCTCGGCATCCTCGGCCTGGCATTGCTCGCCGGGCTGCCGCTGGTCCGCGAACGGAGGCACCGGGTTGGTTTCGCAGCCGGGCTCATTCTCGTCGCCCTGCTGGCCGAGCAGAACATGACCCCGCCGGGGAGAGATGTGATGGTCCGGCTCGACGAGGGCATGACCATGGACATGCCGATTACCGTCCCGGGGGCGTCGATCACCCAGTCAACGGACGACTTGAAAGCCCGGGACATGATCCTCTGCCGGTTCCCGGAAGTGAAGATGGTGGTCGGCAAGGCCGGGCGCGCGGAAACGCCCGCCGACCCGGCCCCCCTCGACATGATCGAGACAATGGTCGAGTTCCGGCCGAAGGAGCAGTGGCCGAAACGCAAGCTGCGCCCGGGCGACGCGCAGACGTACGCGGCGGCTACCCTCGACGCGTTGATTCGCCGCGGGATCATTTCGGCGCCCGCCGACCGGGCTGCCGTGGTCGCGGAGGTCGCCGCGGGAGCGCTCGCGCGATTCGACGTCCACATCCGCGAGGTCGCCTACCAACAGAACCGGGCATTCGAACGCCAACTGGGCGCGCGGCTCACGCGATTCACCGTCGGCCGGCTCACCGCGCATCGACCGGACCTCGCACTCAATGTAGCAGACCTACAGGCGCTCGACGTGCATGCCCAACACCTCGCCATGAGCGCGACTCTGGAGGACGTGACCGCATTGGCAGACGACGCGGCCGCCCGCATGGTCCGTCGCGGGGCCATCCGCTCGCCTGAGGAGTTGCTCCCTCGACAAACATGGTTGGATGATGGCGCCGGGGCTGTCCGCCAGATGCTGGGCGCCTCGCCGCGATTCCCCCTCTCCCGCCTTCGCGACGAGGTCCAGGCCGAGTATGACCGGCTCTGGCAATTACACATCGAGAAGCTCAACGGAGAACTGCGCGAGCGGGCGGCGCCGATGTTCGCTCGGATGTCGATGGAGGAAGTACTGGCAAGAGGTCCGATCAACGACCCCGGACTGGCCGCCCGGTGGCACGCGATCGAGCAGTTCCGCCTCCACCCCCCGACCATTGATCGCTCACCGGATCACCACCACGGCGCGCCCGCGGCCCCGCCCGACCTCGACCCGGTGCCCGAGCTTGACGCCGTTCAGGACGAGCAATCGCGATCCATCGCCCCCGGCCTCTTGCTGTGGCTGAAGGACCGCTCTGACCTCGTCGGCTTCGGTGGCGAGCTGGACCGCGCCGTGCAGATGCCCGGGTGGACGAATGTCTGGACGATGCCGATCCAGAACCGCGTGGACATGCTGGCCAGCGGGGTCAACACCGACGTCGGCGTTCGCGTCCTCGGCCGGGACCTCGACGACGTCGTCCGCGCCTCGAACGACATCGCCGCGGTGCTCAAAGGGATTCGCGGCGCGGTCCAGGTGGTCGCGGACCCGGTCCGTGACAGGGGCTACCTGGAAGTCCGGCCGGACCGCGGCAAGGCGGCCGAGCTCGGGGTGGGCATGGGCACAATTAACGAAGTGATCGAGACGGCCCTGGGCGGCAAGGTGGTGACCACGACGGTCGAAGGCCGCGAGCGACACCCGGTGCGAGTTCGCTTCCCGCGGTCGTGGCGTGTGGACGAGGACACCGCACGGCTCCTGCCGATCCCCCGGGCGGACGGGAGGCCGGCCGTGCCGCTGTCCGCGCTCGCCGATGTGCGGATCGCCAGGGGGCGGGCCGCGATTCGCGGCGAGAACGGCATGTTGGGGAACTACGTCTCGCTCAACGTGCGCGGCCGCGACACGGACGTGTTCGTCGCGGAGGCCCGGCGGGCCGTCGCGGCGAGCGTCCGGCTGCCCCCGGGCGTTCACATCGAATGGACCGGCCGGTTCGAACACGAGGCCCGGTCGCGTGGGACACTCCTGTTCGTCGTCCCCCTCGCGATCGTGCTCATTGGCGTCATCCTGTATTTCACGTTCAACGACCTGGCCGACGCCCTCTTGATCCTTCTGGCCGTGCCTGGCGCGCTGGCTGGGGGCATGATCGTCCAAGGGCTGGTTGGGACCAAGTTCACGGTGACCGTCTGGATCGGTTACGTTGCTTGCTTCGGGATGGCGACGGCCACCGGCGTCATCATGCTCGTTTACCTTCGGGAGGCCGTGCACCGGGCGGGAGGTCTCGCGAACTTGTCGGTTGAGCAGCTACGCCAGGCGGTGATGGACGGAGCGGTCCACCGGCTGCGGCCAAAACTGCTGACGGAGGCGACGACGATCCTCGGGCTCGCCCCGCTCTTGTGGGCAACCGGCCCGGGCTCCGAAGTATTCCGGCCGATGGTCCTGCCCGTGCTCGGCGGGCTACTGGTCGCCGACGAGGTGATCGACCTGTTCCTGCCGGTGCTGTTCTACCGCGTCCGGCTCCGCCGGTGGCGAAAGCTGCACGCTCCGGCGGCCGCGTAAGCCATCACTTCGGCACCGGCCGGTACACGCGTAGCCAGCCGCCGGCCAGGTCGTTGACGCGAACGGTCGCCTGCGACACTTCCTTCTTCCCGTTCATGTTCTGTTCGAGGACGACCAGGTCGCCGTTTTTTTTGACCTCGATCACGATGGCCGTGTGATGGGCCGCGAGGAAGATGTACGGCCGCCCGCCCTGGCTCCCGCGGAAGAGCGCGTCGCGATACTGCACCACGTCGCCCGGGATCGCCTTCGCGCCGGCCGGTTCGCGCTTGCGCTTGCCATCCTTGGCCTCCAGCGCGAACACGAGTTCCCCCCACACGAAGTCGCCCGCGCCGGGGTTCTCCTTGAACGTGTTGACCGGCGCCGCGCCCGCGGCCGCGAGGGCCTCTTGGGCCAGCGTGCCGCATTCGCCGTCACCCACTTGCTGTCCCGATTTGTCTTTGCAGAACTTGACGACTTTTTCGCCCAGCCCGCTATCCTCTGGCCCTTCGGCCGGTTTGGATACAGCCACGCCCGCCTCGGCCAGCTTGGCGATGACCGCGGCGCGATCGACCGTGGCCCGCACGCGGACCGACACCTTCCCGTCATCCGTCTTTTCCGACTTCAGAATCTCGTGGCTCTTGACCAGGTCCGCGGCCTTTGGGACGACGTTCTTGACAATGGTCGCCTTGTTCTTCTTGAAGGTGGGCTCGTCGAGGACGACGCCCGCGACCACGAGGACCGCGTCGCCCAGCGCGTCGCGGAGGGCCGCGTCCTTGTCGGCGCCGACGCCGGCGCCGCGGACAGTGAGCGTCGGGCTGGGCGTCGAGTCGCCGAAGACAAAGGCGACCAGCAAAGCCGGGAGCAAGCCGGCCGCGACGAAACGATGAAGCGTGGACATGTAGGGTGTACCGAAGACGCCCGCCAGGAGGCACCACCGGGCGGGACGGACATGGTCCGGATTACAGACCCGGGGGGTGGTTTCAAGATCGCGTCATCACTCTCCGGCGACCCGGCGTGTCCGCTCGGCCTGCCCGTCCACCGCGGGGCCGACTCGCTCTGCCTCCTCCCGCTCGAGTTCCCCGTTCCCCTCGGGGCCGGCCATCACGTGAACCTCGCCGGGCCGGGCCTTGGGCGGCCCGTACCGGAGCTCGGACAGCTTCTCGACGGCGACGAAGAACGCCGGCACAAAGAAAACGGCCAGCACCGTCGCGGTGAGCATGCCGCCGCACACGGCCGTGCCGAGTGACTGCCGGCTGGCCGCCCCGGCCCCGGTGGCGAACACCAGCGGCAGCACCCCGAGGATGAACGCGAACGACGTCATCAGGATGGGACGGAACCGCATTCGGGCGGCCCGGACCGCCGCGTCCAGCACCGGCCGGCCTTGCAACCGCAGCTCGCGGGCGAACTCGACGATCAGGATCGCGTTCTTGCTGGCCAACGCGATGATCAGCACCATGCCGATCTGGGTGTAGATATTGTTGTCCAGGCCCCGCACCCAGACGGCCGCCACAACCCCGAGCAGACCAAGCGGCACAACCAGGATCACCGCGAACGGCAAGAGCCAGCTCTCGTACTGGGCCGCGAGCACGAGGTACACGAAGACGACGGCGAGCGTGAACACCAGGATCGCTTCGCCGCTGACGCGCTTCTCCTGATACGCCAGCCCGGTCCAGTCGTAGCCCATCGTCGAAGGCAGTTTCTGCCCCGCGATCTCCTCCATGACCGCGAGCGCCTGCCCGGAGCTGGTCCCCTTGACCGCGTTCCCGTTGATGCTGGCCGACGGGTACAGGTTGTAGCGCTGGATCGACTGTGGGCCGAGCCTCTCCTCGACCTTGAGCAGGGTTTCGAGCGGCACCATCTGACCGCGACGGCTCCGCACTTCTAACCGGTAGATGTCCTCCGCCCTGGTCCGGTAGGGGGCGGCGGCCTGAACTCGCACCTGGTACGTCCGGCCGAACCGGTTGAAGTCGTTGACGTAAACGCCGCCCATGTTCGCCTGCAGCGTGCGGAAGATGTCGTCGGCCAGCACGCCCATTTTCTCGGCCTTCTCGCGGTCGATGTTCAGGTAGTACTGGGGCACGCCGGCACGGAAGGTGGACGTGGTCTGTTCGATCTCCGAGCGCTCGCGGGCAGCGGCCATGATCTCCTGCACCCGCTGCTGCAGTTCGGCTGGCCCCACTCCCTCCCGGTCTTCCACCTGGATCTGGAACCCGCCGGCGACGCCCAGCCCCTGGATGGACGGCGGCACTAGGACCACGATCATCGCCTCCTGGAACTCGGCGGTCGCGGCCCGGACCTTCGCCACGAGGGCGTCCTGGGACAACGACGGATCGCGACGGTATTTCCAGTCAGTCCAGGCGACGAAGCAGGTCGCCGAGTTCGGCGCCGCGGTCCCGTCGAGCAGCGAGAACCCGCCGAGGATGAACCAGTTCTCGACTCCCGGCATGTCTCTGAACGTGCCGTTCAACTTCTCGGTCACCTTCCGCGTCCGGTCGAGGGAGGCGGCGTCGGGGAGCTGGATGGAGATGATGATGTACCCCTGGTCCTCGGTGGGAAGGAACCCGGGCGGGAGCGACCGGTACAGGTATCCGCTCCCCGCCGCCAGGACCACGAAGAGGATGAGCATCGCCCACCAGCCGCGAACCGCCCCGCGGACGAGCCAGGCATACCCGCCCTCCACGACTCCGTAGGTGCTGTTGAACGCCCGCGACAGGATGTTCCGCCGCTCCGGCGGCTTGCGGAGCCACGTGGCGGACTGGGCCGGCTTCAGGGTGAGCGCGTTCAGCGCGCTGATCAGGGCCGTGGCGGCGATGGTGAGCGCGAACTGCCGGTAGAGCTGACCGGTGATCCCGCCCAGGAAGGCGGTCGGCACGAACACCGCCATGAGGACGAGGGTGATGGCGATTACCGGGCCGGTCACCTCGCGCATGGCCTGCACGGTCGCGTCCCGCGGGGTCATGCCCTCTTCGATGTGCTTGGACGCGTTCTCGACGATGACGATCGCGTCGTCCACGACGATGCCGATGGCCAGGACCAGCCCGAAGAGCGTGAGCAGGTTGACCGAGAAACCGAGTACCGGCATGAGCGCGAAGGCGCCGATGATGGTGATCGGAATGGTCGTGGCCGGGACCAGGAGCGCCCGCCAGCTCTGGAGGAAGACGAGGATCACGACCAGGACCAGGGCCCCGGCGATCAACAGCGTGCTGTAAACCTCGGTGATGGCCGCGTCCACGAACTTGGTCGTGTCGAATGGGATGCTGTACTCCAGCCCGGGCGGGAAGCCCGGCTTCAGCTTCTCCATGGTCCGGCGGACGCCCTTGGCCACGTCAAGTGCGTTTGACCCGGGGAGCTGGTAGACCAACAAGTTGGCCGCCTCGTAGCCGCTCCGGGAGGAGAACGAGTCATAGGTCTGCGCGCCGAGCTCGACCCGGGCGACGTCGCGCAGGTAGACGATCTGCCCGGCCTCGCCGCTCCGCAGGATGATCCCCTCGAACTGCTCCGGGGTGCTCAGCCGGCCCAGGGTCGTGACCGTGTACTGGAACGGCTGGCCGGGCGGCACCGGCGGCTGCCCGACTTGCCCCGCGGCCACCTGCACGTTTTGCCGCTGCAGCGCGTTCAGCACGTCCTGCGTGGCCAGGCCGCGGGCCTGCAACCGGATCGGGTCGATCCAGACGCGCATGGCGTAGGCCCCGACCCCGCGGACCACCACGTCACCGACACCGTCCACCCGCGTCAGCTCGTCCCGCAGCCGCAGCGTGGCGTAATTGGACATGAACAGCCCGTTGTAGGTTCCGTCCGGGGACGTGAGCGAGATGGCGAGCACGATGTTCGACGACTGCTTGCGGACCGTGATGCCCTGCCGCCGGACCTCCTCTGGGAGCTGCGGCTCGGCCACCGCCAGCCGGTTCTGGACCAGGATCTGGGCCGTATCGAGGTTGGTCCCGATCTCGAACGTGACGGTCAGCGAATACCCGCCGTCGGCGGAGCATGTGGAGGACATGTACATCATGTTCTCCACACCGTTGAGCTGTTGCTCGATCGGCGCGGCCACGGTGTTCGCGATCACCTCCGCGTTCGCGCCCGGGTAATTCGTGGTGACCACGACCGTCGGCGGGGTGATCTGCGGGTATCGCTCGATCGGCAGCTTGTAGAGGGCGACGACGCCGAAGATGAGCGTGACGATGGCGATCACGTTCGCGAAGATCGGCCGGTCGATGAAGAAGCGGGAGAACATGTCCGGTAACTGACTTCCGCAGGGCGTGTGACGATTGACCCCCCGTCTCGCCACGGGAAAGTCGCAAGGCGTGGCACTACTGGTGAGTTGCGCCCGATCCGCACTGTGGTCCGCTCGCTCCGCGAGCGGATTCCGGTCACCGCTCGCGGAGCCAGCGGACCACATTCCAGCCGCAACCGACCACTACTTCTTCGCGGGCTCCTTCGGCGCGTCCAGGTCGGTTCGGATCGGGTTCACCTGTCCGCCGGGGCGGGCCTTCTGCAAGCCGTTCACGATCACCCAGTCGTCCGCCGTCAGGCCCGTCTCGACGGCCGTCAACTCGCCCGAGCGGCCGTCGACGGCTACCTGTTGCCTGCGGACGGTGCTGTCGGCCGTGACGACGAACACGAACCGGCCGGCCTGGTCGGACATGAGGGCGACCTCCGGCACGGCCAGCAGGCGCTGGGGCGGCCCGAGCGGGACGCGGACTCGGGCGAACAGGCCAGGAACGAGCACTCGGTCCTTGTTGTCGAGCACGCCGCGCAACCGGATCGTGCCGGACCCCGGATCCACCCGGTTCTCGAGAAAGTCGATGGTCCCCGCGTGCGCGTACCCGGTCTCCCGGGCCACCCCGAGCTCCAAAGGAATCTTCAGGCCGACGGGGCTGGGCAGGTTTTGCTCGCGCGCCCGCCGCTCATACTCGACCGCGTTCGCTTCGGGAACGTCGAACGTCACGTACAACGGGTCGAGGCGGACGATCGTGGTCAGGAGCGTCGGCTCGTTGAACCCGACCAGGTTTCCTTCCGTCACCTGGGTGCGGCTGATCCGGCCGCTGATCGGGGCGGTGATCTTGGTGAACTCCAGGTCGAGTTTCGCAATGCGCAGGGCCGCCTCCGCCTGGGCGACGGAGGCCTCGGCGCTCTTACGGGTGGCCACCCGCTGCTGGAACTCCTCCTCGCTGATGGCCATGGTCCGGACGAGGACGCGGCCACGGTCCTCGTCGGCCTTCGCCCGGCCGAGCTCGGCGTTCGCCTTGGTCAGGTCCGCCTGAGTCCGGGCCACCGCGGCCTCGAATTCCCGGGGATCGATCTCATACAGCAAGTCACCCTTCTTGACTTCGGCCCCTTCGGTGAAGTGGATCTTCCGCAGGAATCCACGGATTCGCGTGCGGACGTTGACCGTCTCGACCGGCTCCAGGTACCCGGTGTACTCCCGGTAGTTCTGCACCTGCCGCCACACCGGCTTGGCGACCGTGACGTCCGGTGGTGGGGGAGCCGGGGGACTTTGCTTCGCCTGCCGGCAGCCGGCAAGTGCTGCCAGCCCGATTATGACGAGGAGGAGCGTGGCGCGGCCGCGTCGGAAAGATGAAAATGACATCCGGCGATGCTCCCGGCGGGTAACGACGACCAATGCGAGCAGTAAATCAGCACCCATTAATACGGGCGGCGCCTGAGGCGGTCAACGAATCGCGCAATACTCATCATACCGCCCGACCGCGGGCGTCTTACCGGCGTCGCTTCCGGGCCCCGCCTCGCCGAAAGACGGCCGCCGCGACGCGCGGGCCGCAATGAATCCTCGGTCTTCTGCAAGTCGGTCAGAAAGGTTGCGGCGGGCCGCGTTTGAACTAGACTTGTCTTCCCGGCCGTGGCGCCGGCTGCCGACGAACCCGCCAAGAACCTCCGCCCTGAAGCTTGCCCCCAGGCCTTCTGATTCCCTTTGCCGGCTGAGGAGCCTTATGAACAACAGAGTCGCCTGTTGCTTCTTGGCATTGCTAGGCATTACCTGGCCCGCGTCGGCCCAGAACCGATTGATCCTGGGGGAGAAGCAGACTCGGGAGTTCCCCACCGAGGACTGCTCATTCACCCTGCCGGACAAGGACTGGGAGTGGCTCGACCCCCGGTTGGTGCCCGGGCCCCCCGTCAAGGCGCTGGCCTGCGCCGGAAACTGGTCGGGCTTGAAAGTCGTGATCCGGTGTGACCCGATCAAACCGTCCGAAGTCGTGACCCAGCGCACGTACGCCAATTTCGCAGCGGACATGACAAGGTCGGGGAAGTGGAAAAAGTTGGGGGCAAAACACGTGTCGTTCCAGGGTGTGCCGAGCTATCGCCTCGATCTGGAGTCGGCGCGGGACGGGTCCTGCCACAGACTCCTGATCGCGTATTCAAACAACCGAGCGTACGTCTTGCAGGTCATCAACACCCGGGGCTCGATCGGTTGGGAAGCAGACGGGATTCTTGAGAACTTTGCCTTTACCGCCCCGCGCAAGCCAATGCTCCAGCCGCACGACGAAAACGACGACCCGAACAACGACGACAATATTACTCTCGGCAGCCTACCGCAAAGGGCCGGCGCCTGGTTGTGGAGCCTGGGGAGTGTCGGGTTTGTGTGCCTGATTATCTTCGGGGCCTGGACAGTCCTCCGACTCCGGACCGGTGGCGGCTAAGTCCGGGCGTGCCGTAGTGACAAGCGTCCCGGTTGCCTGAGCTCTAGGGCAATTGGAACGCTTGCCAAAAAAAAGGGCGGCCCCATGCCGGGGACCGCCCTCTCAGGTCGCACCCAAACTTCTACATCACTTCGCCTCGGCCGCCACGGGCACCGGCTCGGCGGCCGCGGGCTTCTCCGACTTTTTCCCCTCCATGACCAGCTTCGCGTCGTCGCCTGTGCCCTCGGCCCGGACCACGATGCGGTCGGCCCCGACGAACACCCCGCGGAGCAGGTCCTCCGCCATCGGATCCTCGAGGAGATTCTCGATCGCCCGCCGCAGCGGCCGGGCCCCGTACTCTGTGTTCGTGCCCTTCTCGATCAAGAGCCGCTTGGCCTCGTCGGTCACGTCGAGGATGAACCCCTTGTCCTTGAGCCGCTTGGCGACCTTCGACAGCTCCATGTCCACGATCGTCCGCAGGTCGGCCTCGGTCAGCCCGCGGAAGACGATGATGTCGTCCACCCGGTTGAGGAACTCCGGCCGGAACACCTTCTCCATCTCCGCCTTCAGCTTCTTCTTCATCTCCGTGTAGCTGGCCTCGCTGTCCCGGCGGACGAACTGGTCGAACCCGAGCGGCTTCTGCGTGATGATCTCACCCGCCCCGATGTTCGTGGTCATGATGATGATCGCGTTCTTGAAGTCGATCTGCCGGCCGAAGCTGTCGGTCAGCCGACCCTCTTCCATGATCTGCAGGAGCGAGTTCCAGACGTCGGGGTGGGCCTTCTCGATCTCGTCCAGCAGGACCACGCTGTACGGCCGGCGGCGGATCTTTTCGGTAAGCTGACCGCCCTCCTCGTAGCCGACGTACCCCGGCGGGGCGCCCCACAGCCGGCTGACGTTGTGCTTCTCCTGGTACTCGCTCATGTCGAGTTGAACGAGGGCCTCCTCGTTGCCGAACATGAACTTGGCCAGCTGCTTGGCGAGCAGCGTCTTGCCGACGCCCGTCGGCCCGGCGAAGATGAACGAACCCATGGGCCGCTTCGGGTCCTTCAGCCCGGCCCGGCTCTTGCGCACGGCCTTGGACAGCGCCTGGATCGCCTCGTGCTGGCTGACCACGGCGTTGTGCAGCTCGTCTTCCATCTTCAGCAGTCGGGCGGTCTCGTCGTCGCCCAGCCGCTTGAGCGGGACGCCAGTCATCTTGCTGACGACCTCGGCGATTACCTCCTCATCGACGACGCCGTCGGCCTCCTTGGACTTCTCGCGCCACTCCTTGGTGACCGTCTCCTTCTTCTTCTTGAGCTTGTCCGCCTGATCCCGGAGGGCGGCGGCCTTCTCGAAGTCCTGCTCGGCGACGGCCGCTTCCTTGTCGTGGTTGAGCTTTTCAATCTGCTCGTCGATGTCCTTGAGGTTGGGCGGCCGGGTCATGGCCTTCAGGCGGATCCGGGCCCCGGCCTCGTCGATGACGTCGATCGCCTTGTCCGGGAGGCACCGGCCGGTGATGTACCGGTCGGACAGCTCGACGGCCGACGACAGGGCCCCGTCGGTGATCTGCACGCGGTGGTGCGACTCGTACCGGTCGCGGAGCCCGCGGAGGATCTCCACCGTCTCCTCCTTGGACGGCGGGTTGACCAGGATGTCCTGGAACCGGCGGGCGAGGGCCGCGTCTTTTTCGATGTACTTGCGGAATTCGTCGAGCGTGGTGGCTCCGATGCACTGGATCTCGCCGCGGGCCAGGGCCGGCTTCAGGACGTTGGAGGCGTCGATCGCCCCCTCGGCCCCGCCGGCCCCGACCAGGGTGTGCAGCTCGTCGATGAAGAGGATCGTGTTCTTGGCGCGGCGGACCTCGTTCATCACGGCCTTGATCCGCTCCTCGAACTGGCCGCGGTATTTCGTCCCGGCGACCATCATGGCCAGGTCGAGGACCACGAGCCGGCGGTCGCGGAGCAGCTCGGGGACGTTGCCGTCCACGATCATCTGGGCCAGACCTTCGACGATGGCCGTCTTGCCGACGCCGGCCTCGCCGAGGAGGACGGGGTTATTCTTCTGCCGCCGCGAAAGGATCTGGATGACCCGCTCGATCTCGTTGGCACGGCCGATGACCGGGTCGAGCTTGCCCTGGCGGGCGAGCTCGGTCAGGTCGCGGCCGAAGCTGTCCAGCGCCGGGGTCTTGGACTTGCCCTTGGCCGGCCGCTCGCGCGTCCCGCCGCCGTTCCCTTCGCTGGGCCCTTCGCTCGACTCTGGCATGTTGTGCCCCAAAAGATTCAGGACCTCTTCCCGGACGTCTTCCAGCTTGAGTCCCAGGTTCATCAGGACCTGGGCGGCGACGCCCTCCTGCTCCCGCAACAGGCCCAGGAGCAGGTGTTCCGTGCCGACGTAGTTATGGTTGAGGTTCCGCGCCTCCTCGACCGAGTACTCGATCACCTTCTTGGCGCGCGGGGTGTGCGGCAGCTTGCCCAGGACGACCTGGTCGCCGCCGGGGCCGGTCTGGACGATCTTTTCGACCTCCAGCCGGATCTTGCGCAGGTCCACGTCCAGGTTCTTCAGGACGTTGGCGGCGACCCCCGACCCCTCCTTGACCAGGCCGAGCAGGATGTGCTCGGTGCCGATGTACTCGTGGTTGAAGCGCTGCGCCTCCTGGTTGGCGAGCTGCATCACCTTGCGAGCCCGGTCCGTGAATCGTTCGTACATCTGAGGACTTCTCCGACTAGCCGGGAGCCGCCGGGTGTGCCGGCGGTCGGGTTGCCATGACGGCCCCCCGAAGTTGGAGCGTGGGCGGCGTCCGACGGTTCGGGGATCATGCGATCAGGACTGCTTACTACATCATCTTATGCGCGGGTCCAGTTGCCAGCCAATTCGGACGGCCGGCGGGCGGCTTACGGGAGCAGGCCGGGAGCCAGGGGTGAGAGCCTGGAGGACGGCCGAGGGCGGAAGCGGCCAGTACGGCAAGGTGCGATCGGAGCAAAGTTGTGGGATTCTAGGTTCGCCCCGCGGTTAAATCAAGCGGGCCTGGGAGCGCGGCCCGGGCACGCGGCCTTCGGCCCGGGCATTCCGTACGACAATCGTAACGACCGCGCCCATTCGCGGAGGACCGCCATGGGGGAGCGCCACAAAGTTGTCATCGTCGGCGGCGGATTCGGCGGGCTCACGGCCGCGCAAACCTTCAAGCGGGCTGATGTTGACGTCACCCTCATCGACCGGCGGAACTTCCACCTCTTCCAGCCGCTCCTCTACCAGGTCGCCACCGGCGGCCTCTCGCCGGCCAACATCGCGGCCCCGTTACGCTCCGTTCTCAAGTCCCAGCGGAACACCCGCGTGCTGCTCGGGGAAGTCACCGGATTCGACATCTCCGGCAAAGCCGTCCTTCTCGGCGACGAGCGCGTCCCCTTTGACACCCTGATCGTGGCGGCCGGGGCCGTGAACAACTATTTCAGCAAGCCGGAATGGGAGGAGCACGCCCCGGGCCTCAAGAGCATCGAGGAGGCCACCGAAATCCGCCGGCGGGTGCTGACCGCGTTCGAGGCCGCCGAGCGCTTCACCAGCCCTGAGGACCGGAAGCGGTACATGACGTTTGTCGTCGTCGGCGGCGGGGCGACGGGGGTCGAGATGGCCGGGGCAATCAGCGAGCTGGCGCGGCAAACGCTCCGCCGCGACTTCCGCGGGATCAACACGGCCGCCGCCCGCCTCATCCTCGTGGAGGGGGGTAACCGACTCCTCCAGGTCTACCCGGAAAAGCTATCGCAAAAGGCGGAGGAGGCCCTCCGGAGGTTGGGGGTCGAGGTCTGGACGTCGACCAAGGTCAAGGACATCCAGCTCGACCATGTGGTGGTCGAAAGAGACGGCAAGACGCAGCGGATCGAAACCGCGACGGTGATCTGGGGGGCCGGCGTGAAGGCCTCGCCGCTGGGAAAGATGATCGGCGAGGCGACGGGGGCGCAGGTCGATCGCGGCGGACGAGTCGTCGTCCAGCCCGATTTGACCCTACCCGGCCACCCGAACATCTATGTGATCGGCGACATGGCCGCGGCCACGTCGAACGGGCAGCCGGTCCCGGGCGTGGCCCAGGGGGCGATGCAGGAGGGGAAGTTCGCCGCCAAGGCGATCCTCAAGCGCCTGGCCGGGAAAGGCGACGTCGGCGCGTTTGTGTACTGGGACAAGGGGAGCATGGCCACCATCGGGCGGAACGCGGCCGTGGCCCTGGTCGGGCCGCTGAAACTGTCGGGATTCATCGCCTGGCTGGCCTGGCTGTTCGTCCACATCACGTACCTGATCAGCTTCACGAACCGCGTCCTGGTCCTGTTGCAATGGTTCTACAGCTACCTGACCCGGAACCGGTCGGCCCGATTGATTACCGGGGAGAATAGCGTCATTCGTCATCCGTGACCTCGTGCCCGAATCCGCCAGTCTCCGGGACTTCGTCGAGCGGCATCACCGACGGCTTTGCCACTACGTCCGCGCCTTGATGCCGGACGCGACGCAGGCCGACGCGGCCGTGGCGGAGGCAGTGGGCCGGATCGGCGGGCAATCCGGCGGAACCCGGGCCGACAATTTGCCCGCGTGGGCGCAGGATACCGCACGGCAAGTCGTCGCCGAGCGGCGCAAGGCCTTGAGCCCGCTCCCATTTTCCGATGACCTGTTTCGGCAACTGGCGGAATCCGCGGAGCCGGTCCTGGCCGTCGCCGAGCGGCGGTCGGCAGTCCTGGGAGAACTGCTCAAACAGCTGCCGCCGCCGGATCGCGACCTGCTCCGACGCAAGTACGAGCTGGGGCACTCGGCATTGCAAATTGGTCAATCGGCAGGTCGGCCCGCGACGGCCGTGGCCCGCGAACTCGCGGGCCTGCACGTCAGTCTCATTTCGGCACTCCGTGACGCTGTTCGCGATGCCGGACCCGCACCGCCCGCTGACACGGCCGACCTCGCCCGGCTGTTCGGCCAACTCCTCGACGGCACTATCTCGGAGGATGGCCGGGTCGTCGTACAAACTCTGTTGCTGGCGGACTCGATCGCCCAGGCCTATTACCACCGGCAAGTCGCACTGGCGGTGGACCTTGAGTGGACGTTTCGCGGAGTACCGCCCCTGCCGGCGCTCCCGGAGCCGACCGTCGCGCGGAAGCGAGTCACGACCCGCGAATGGGCGGTGACCGCGGCGTTCCTGGCGGCGTGTGCCGGGGCGCTGGCGCTCGGCGCCTGGGCCGTCGCTAACTATTTGCGGTGACGGGCGGCCGAACGCCAAACGGCCCGCCTATGACTTGACCCCACGGGCCGGGCGCTGTTAGAAGGCAGGATGGTTTGCGGGAAGCGCGAATGATCAAGCGGCGCAGCCAAACCCTCGCGGCCTGGATCTGCATCTGCGACGTCCTCACGGTCGGGGTCGCCTGGGTCGGGGCCTATTACCTGCGGTTCTCCGGGCTATTTCCGATCCCGAAGGACCAGCCGCCGTTCGAGTGGTGCCTGCACGACCTGCCATTGGTCATGGCCCTCGCGGCCGTCGCCTTCTGGCTCACGAAAAACTACGACATCTCCCGCCTCCGGCGGCTCCGGGAAGACCTCTGGACCACTCTCAAGGGCGTCCCGCTGCTCGTCCTGTTGGTCACCGGGGCGGCCTTTTTTCTGCAGGACCCGTACGTCTCCCGCGGGGCCATGGCGCTTTTTGCCGCCCTGGTGTTCCTCTGCGTGCTCGTCAACCGCCGGCTCACCTGGTGGGGCGTCCACTGGCTCCGCCGCCGGGGATACAACCCGTCCTTCACCGTCATCGTCGGGACCGGGCGGACGGCCCGGAAGACGGCCGCGGCCCTGCGCTCGGCGACGTGGATGGGATTTAGGAACGTCGGGTACGTCGAGGACAACCCGACGCGCTGGTCGAGCGACCTCGACATCCTGGGCACCGTCGCCGACCTGCCCCAGCTGATCGACAAGTACAAGATCGACCACGTGTTCATCGCCCTGCCGATGAACCGGTTCGACGAATCCCGCCGGGTGTTCGCGGTCCTATCCGAGAAAGTGGTGGACGTACGGCTGGTGGCCGACCTGCCGAACCTGGCCGGGGTTTCGCTAACGACGACATTCTTCGAGGGCATGCCGATCGTCGGCCTGCGGGAGAGCCCACACTACGGGGTCAACATCGTCATCAAGCGGTCGATGGACATCGCGATCGCGTGCCTCGGGCTCCTTGTCCTGTCCCCGATCATGCTCGCGATCGCCGTGGCGGTGAAGCTCACCAGCCGCGGGCCAGTGTTCTACCGGCAGGAGCGGTGCGGGCTCAACGGGCGGACGTTCCACATGCTCAAGTTCCGGTCGATGCGCGAGGACGCCGAGGCGGTCACCGGCCCGGTCTGGGCGGCGAAGGAGGACGACCGGACCACCGGACTCGGCCGGTTCCTGCGCAAGACGAGCCTGGACGAATTGCCGCAATTCTTCAACGTCCTCCGGGGGGACATGTCGGTCGTCGGCCCGCGGCCCGAGCGGCCGCAGTTCATCGACAAGTTCCGCAAGACGATCCCGAACTACATGGCCCGGCACGCGGTCAAGTGCGGCATCACCGGCTGGGCCCAGGTGAACGGCTGGCGGGGGAACACCTCCTTGCGAAAGCGGATCCAGTACGACCTCTACTACATCGTCCACTGGAACCCGTGGTTCGACCTGAAGATCATGTGGATGACCCTTTGGAACGGGCTGGTCCACCGGAACGCCTACTGAAGGACGGCAGAGAGAAGGACCATGAGCGAACCGGCCGTCAAGCTCGCCGTCGAGGAGGGGGTCGCCCGGCTCACGTTCGACCAGCCGGGCAGCCGGGCAAATGTCCTGTCCACGGCCCTTTGGACGGAGATGGGTCAAACTCTCGACGGCCTGGTCCACCGGTCGGACATCACCGGGCTCATCCTCGAGAGCGCCAAGCCGGGCATCTTCATCGCCGGGGCCGACCTCAAGGAACTCGCCGAAGCGGACCCGGCGAACCCAGCCCCGACGCGGGTGTTAGTCGAACTCGGCCTGCGCGTCCTGGAGACGCTCGAGGCCATGCCCTTCCCGACCGTCGCGGTGATCGACGGGGCGGCCCTCGGCGGGGGTTTGGAAGTGGCCCTGGCGTGCGACTTTCGCGTTTGCGGGTCGAGCCCGCGGTTGCAGCTCGGGTCCCCGGAGATCAAGCTCGGCCTGATGCCCGGCTGGGGTGGGACGCAACGCTTTCCCCGCCTGGTGGGTGTCGAGGAAGCGATCGAGCGACTGCTCTCCGGTGAGAGCTACGACGCCACCGACCCGCCGCCGGACGACTTGGTGGACGAGATGGTCCTTTCGGATCATCTAAACGCCGCGGCCAGGCGATGGCTCGCGACCGGCGACTGGCGGGCGGTCCGGGCGCTCAAGAAGGCCCCGGTGCCCGCCGATTTGTTGCCGTCGGCCGAGTTCCTCGCCGAGACGCGGCAGACGCTGGACGTGATCGACGACCCGATGAAACCCGCCGCGGCCGAAGTCCTCAAGGTCGTTCTGCAGGGAGCTCTGACCGACTTGTCGGCCGGCATCCGGCTCGAGACGGGGGCCTTCCTTCGACTCGCGGGGACGCCCAACTCCCGGCAACTTATCGCCGACTTCTTCGCCAAGCGGAAGCGCTAACCGGACGCACTCGAATGCCCCTCACCATTGCCAAGATCGATCACGTCTCCGTCCTCGTCACTGACCTGGCGGCGAGTCGCCGGTTCTACTGCGGAGTCCTCGGCCTGAAGGAAATCGCCAAACCGAAGACCTTCGACTTCGTCGCCCTCTGGTTCGACCTCGGGGATCAGCAGCTCCATCTGCTGCAAAAGCCGCAGCCGGACTCGGTCAGCCCACGCCACTTCGCCCTCCGCGTGACCGACGCCCGGGCCGCGCGGTCCCACTGTCAGGCCCGCGGAGTCGAGACGCAGGAAACCACGCCGATCCCCGCGTGCGACCGGTTCTTCGTCTCCGACCCGGACGGGAATCGCATCGAGATCATTCAGTGGCTCATGCCCTACGACCCAGTCGCGAGTGGCGCGACTCAACTCGACGGGTAGGACCCGTCAGTCGGCCACGGACCCAGGCTGATCTCCCCGCGCAATCGTGAACAGGGCTTCAAGCGCCTCCCGGTCTATCGTGTCCCGGATGAAATGAACAGTCCCGTCCGCGAACACCGCCATCGTTCCACCCCGGTGCAATCCGCCAAAAGGGCGGCCGCGTCCGAGATAAGATAGCGCTTCCGAATCGAGACCGCGCGCCGTCGGCGGTCCGCCGGCGAGCCATGGCCCGACCTGGAAGTCTGTTTCGATCACCATGATCGTGTCGGACAGGCCATCGCTGATCTCCCGCATCGAAGTCTGTCGGTCGTATCCGAAAACTCCCGCTCGGGACTCCGACTTGGGCAGCAAGGCGGCATCGGTTCCGAGACCCGTCGCCGCCACGTAGCTCGTCGGCGCCGCATCAAAAGGCAGTTCGGCCTCCGACGCTCGTGGGCATTCGTGCAACCGTATGAAATAGCGCTTGTACTCGAGGTTACCCTCGGAGTCCCATGGTTCGTGCTGGTGTTTGTTCCAGTTCGAATCCATGATCGATTGGAGAAACGGGCCCAGCTCGAACAGCCAGCTGAGCCGGCGCTCTGGCGGTAAATCGGGATTGCGAAGCGTCGCGGCGGGAAAGGAGCCTTGG
>DATFWZ010000542.1:0-3479 GCA_035258765.1 Gemmataceae bacterium | reverse complement strand
GGCCGGCCCTCCCCGCCGTGACGCGACAGCCCAACCGACACGGATCGGGACAGGAGCCCTACCCATGAGCTGGACGGAGATCACGGTCTTGGTCGAGAAGGCGCAGGGCGGCGACCGGGCCGCCTACGGGGAGTTGGTGCGCCGGTTCCAGGGGTCCGTGTACGCCATGGCCCTGACCCGGGTGCATGACCCGGTCGAGGCCCAGGAGCTGGCCCAGGAGGTGTTCGTCCACGGCATGCGGAAGTTGCCGCAGCTCCGCGACCCGCGGTGCTTCGCCGGCTGGCTCCGGCGGATCACGGCCCGGATGGCCATCAACCGCCTGACCCGGCGCGGCCCGGTCACCGGGACGGAGCCGGAGGTCCTCGACAACGTCGAGGGCCGGGTCCGTGGGCCGGTCGAGGAGATCGAGCGGGGCGAGGCGAAGGCCGAGCTGCACGCCGGCCTGAAGCGGCTGAAGGACCTGGACCGGCAGACGCTGGAGGCGTTCTACCTGCGCGGGCGGAGCCTGAAGCAGATGTCTCGGGAGTTCGAGACGCCGGTCGGGACGATCAAGCGGCGGCTGCACGTCGCCCGGCTACGGCTGAAGGCGGTCCTGGAGGGGAATAACAGCCCGTCCGAGATCGACGAACCCGTGAACCGGATCGACCGTGAGCTAGTGACCGCGGTGTGACTATGTCGTGACGTTGGCCGGCGCCGAATGCGGCGCCGCGGCGGCGGGCTCCGAAAGGGGCCCGCCGTTTTTCGTTAGCCGCGACGCGGAGGCTTTGCGGAGCGGAGCGCGTCACGCGGGCGAACCGGGGCCGTTGATTCAGCGCCCAGACTCGTCCAGGTGACGCGCTCCGCTCCGCAAAGCCTCCGCGTCGCGGCTAACGGTCCGGCCACCCATCCTTGAGCTGCAACCGTTCCAGCGCCAATTGGGCTTCCGCCGCGACATATAGCTCGGCGGTCTGGTCAGCCCAGGCCCGGAGGAGCGTCTTGGCGGCCGGCGACCCGACCCGCTCCAGCACCTCAACGGTTCGCACCCGCCGGAGCGCCTCGCCGGTCAACGGCAACCGTTTCGACGCCTCGAATGCCTCCAATACAATATCGATTCTCTGCTTCGCCTCGGAAGTTGCCGACTTCAGTGCCTCCCGCAACGCGGACTCGATTTTGGGCCCGGCATCGCGGAGTCGGCGCGTCGCCTTCTCGCGATCCGCGAACGCCGGGCTATCGAGCGCGCGGATCAGCAACGGGATGTCCGCCTCCGCGGGGGCCGCCGGCGGCTTGAACCGCTCCGTCAGCACCGTGACGGCCGCGTCCGGGTCGCGGGCAAGCCGATCGATTGCGAGTCGGGCTTTTGTGAGATCCGCACCGCCGGCCAGGTCATCCCAGGCCGCGTCGCGCTCCGCCTTGGTTAGTTTGACGGCGTCGGGTTGCGGTACCTTCCAGACCATGATGCTCCCGTCGTGGTGCGCGGTCGCGACGGTCCGACCGTCCGGGGAGAATACCAGCGTCTCCGCCTCGCCGGTCATGAAGTTGCTGCAGTTGACGCCGGAGTCCTCGTATTCCGCCAACGGCTTGCCAGTCACCAGGTCGATCAAGTGGACCCCGTAGCCCGTCACGTAGGCCAGCGTGCGGTTGTCCGGGCTGAACGCGATCCGGCCGATATGCTTGGCGGCGAATCGCGTGAGCCGCGCGCCGCTGGCTACTTCCCAGACGTCGTGCTCGCCTCGGTCAAAATCGTCCTTGTCTGTTGACGACTGCGGCACTACCCGGCCGCACAACAGCCGGCCGCCGGGCGAGAATTTCGTCGCCATCTGGGGATGTAAGGTCCAGCCCTCGCCCGCGGACGGTGTCCAGATCGACTTCCCAGAAGCGACCACGAAGACCTGGCCGCCGGCCGCCAGCCAGCGGCCGCACTGCGAGAAGGCTGGGGAGTAGTGGAACGGGCCGGGCAGTGGGACGTCCACCTGCGACACGGACTTGCCGGCGACATAGTCGGTGACAGTCACGCGGGCCGTGGACTTTTGCCCGTCGCTTCGCGGGAGGTAGCTGAGCGCGGTGCGGCCGTCGGCGAGCAACACGTATTGCCAGTCTTGCAAACCGACTGACTTCGCGTCGTCCCTGACCGCGACCTTGCCGACCGTTTTGCCTGTCGCGTCCACGACGTTCAGGACGGCCTTCGCGTAGACCAGATTCACCGTTCGCAGGCCGGCGCGGGTGACCCAAAGCTCCGCGCCCGAGCCCCGGCCCGGCTCGCCCACCGGACGGGCGGCCGCCACGTCCCAGCGCCGTATTTCCCCGCCCGCGGCGGCCGACACGAGCCGTCCGTCCGACTCGAACGCCAGCGCGTGGACCGCGCCGTAATGAACAGGTTCACCCACCGGGCCAAAGATCTGCTCGCCCGTCTCCAGATTCCAACGGCGCAGCCCGTCGCCGACTGTGAGCGAGGTTTTTCCGTCGGCCGCCGGGAACACGAAGACGGTGAGGAACGAGCGCGCCGTCGCCCGCAGCCGCCGCAGCTCCTTCCCCGCCCGGTAATCCCAGACTGCAACCTCACCCGACTGCTGCGGTACGAGCACCAGGCGAACGCCCGCCGCGGCCGCGAAGCCGAACGTCTTGTAAGGGGGAAACCGCAACCCCTCGACTGGTCGCCCGGTCTCGACGTCGATCGCCCGGAACCGCTCCTTTGCGCCCATGTCCGCGACAATTACGGTCCGGCCGTCCGAACTGAACGTAGTTGAAGCGGAAAGAGACGCCGAGGGCAACGCCCACAGTTCCTTCGCGGCGGCCACGTCGTGACAAATCAATGCACCCCCCTCTTTCTGCGCACGCGCGATGACTCGCTTGCCGTCCGGGGTCAACCAGAGGTGTGACATGACACTGTCGCCGGTGTAGGCGGCGTCGCGCCCTACACCGGTGTGCAAATCATACACGCGGATGGCAAACTCCTTCTTCGCCTGCGCGTATTCGATCACGGCCAAGGAGCCGCCGTCGGCCGACAGCGTCCGGATGGTACCGTAGCCCGGGCGCTCGAGAAGTCGCTTGCCAGTGACGAGGTCCCAGACCGTGTAGTGGTACGAGCCGGAGCCGTCCTCGACGGCCGCAACCGACCCGTCCGCGGAGAGTAAGAGGCCCCAGCCCTCCGGGTTAATGTCGCGGCGATTGCCGAGCGGGCGACGGTCGAGGAGCTTCCCGGTCGCCGCGTCGAAGGTGTGGACAACGGCCCCGCCCGCCACGGCGATGACCTTCTTGCCGTCCGCGGTGAGCGCGGACATGGCGTGGCCGATGCGCAGCGGGTCCCAGGCGAGCCGGGCGACCGCGCCGGCAGGCAGCGGGACGTCGTCGGCCGACTTAACCTCGGCTCGTGGCGGCGGTGCCGGCCGGCTCCCGGGCCGCGCTTGCCGCAAGGCGACGGTGAGAACGCCAATCCCGATCACCCCGACCATCGCCGCGGCGACGACGCCCCACCGAACGGCGGGCACCGTTCGCGTCCCCGC
>DATFWZ010000541.1:0-16780 GCA_035258765.1 Gemmataceae bacterium | reverse complement strand
TTCATCCACTCGCTCCACACGGAAGGCGTCGCCCATGGCCCCGCGACGCTCTTCCTGCACTGCGGGTCCACCAACTTCGTCCGCCCGTCGATGGGCTCGTGGATCCTCTACGGGTTGGGATCGGAGAATCAGAACCTGCCCGGGTTCGTCTCGATCGCCCCTTCGGCGGGCAACGGCGGGGCCCGCAACTACGGCAGCGCCTTCCTCCCGGCCGTCTACCAGGGAACGCCCGTCGGCCGGGCGGGCGGTCCGGCGAGCGAGGCGACGATTCGGAACCTGTCCGGGGCCCTGTCGCCGGCGGTGCAGCAATCACGCTTCGACCTGTTGCGGGAGCTGCATGTCGAGCAGCTCAAGCAGCGGCCGGGGGATGCCGAACTCGAAGCGGTCGTCAACTCGTTCGAGCTCGCCTGGCGGATGCAGCACAACGCACCGGATGCCCTCGAGCTGTCGAAGGAGTCCACCGAGACGCTCAAGTTCTATGGCGTCAACGAGAAGGCGACGGACACGTTCGGGCGGCAATGCCTGATGGCCCGGCGGCTGTGCGAGGCGGGGGTGCGGTTCGTGCAGGTGACATACGGGGACAACAGCGCCAACCCGGCCTGGGACCAGCACTCGAACCTGCCCAAGCACAGCGACCACGCCCGGGCCGTAGACAAGCCGATCGCCGGCCTGCTCGCCGACTTGAAACGTCGCGGGCTGTTGGAGGACACGATCGTGTGGTGGGGAGGGGAGTTCGGCCGGACGCCGTACGCGGAGAAGAACGGCACCGGCCGCGACCACAACCCGGGCGGGTTCACGGTCTGGCTCGCCGGTGCGGGGCTGAAGCCCGGGTTTGCTTACGGGGCGACCGACGAGTTCGGCCACCTCGCGGTCGAGGACAAGGTGCACATGCACGACCTGCACGCGACGATCCTGCACCTGCTGGGCCTCGACCACGAGAGGCTGACGTTCCAGTACGCGGGTCGGCCGTTCCGCCTGACGGACGTGTCCGGGCGGGTGGTGAAGGAGTTGTTCGCCTAGGGGGTTTGTCCATGACCGATGCCGAACGTTTCCTCGCGCGGCACGCCGACCTCACCCGCCGCTTCTTCCTCCGGGCCGGTGCCGCCTGGGCCGTAACCAGCTACGCACTCGCCGACGCCCGCGCCGACTCCCCGCCGCCGGAGCTCGCCCGGGCGATCGAAAAGCTCGAATCGTACTTCACGCCGCCGGACGAGTTCCAGGACGTCTCCCGCGGCAAGCCGCTGCCGCACTCGATCCCCGAGGCCAAGCGTCGCGAAGTTGGCCTGACTCGCGACACCTGGCGGCTTGAAGTCGTCGCCGACCCGGAGCACCCGGCAACCCTCGGCAAGCCGCTCACCAAGAAGGACGGGACCGCCCTCGACTTTGAGGGACTCCTCAAGCTCGGCGAGCGGCACGCGGTCCGGTTCGTCAAGGTGATGACCTGCCTCAACATCGGCTGCCCGCTCGGGATGGGCGTGTGGGAAGGAGTGCCGCTGCGCGATATCGTCTGGCGGACCGAGCCGAAGGAGAACCTGCGCCGTGTATTCTACTTCGGCTACCACAACGACGACCCGAAACAGATGTTCCGCAGCTCGCTCCCGGTCGGCCGGGTGCTGGAGGACCCGCACGACTGGCCGCCGGTCATCCTGTGCTACAAGCTCAACGGCGACTGGCTCTCGCCCGCTCGCGGCGGCCCGGTTCGTGTGGTCGTGCCCGAGGCGTACGGGTTCAAGTCGATCAAGTGGCTGACCCGCGTCGTGCTGACGAACCTCGGTTACGCGAACGACACGTACCTCGACGGCAATAACGACATCGATAGCCCACTCAAGACGTTCGCCGCGACGCTCCAGGTGCCGACGGATGTCAAGCCCGACCAGCCGATTCCAGTGACCGGTTACGCCCAGGTCGGGGTCTCCGGGCTGTCGAAGGTGCAGGTCTGGGTGAGCCCCGCGGGCAAGCCGTGGCCGGCGGACGACCCGTACTTCGCGAAGGCCCCGTGGATCGACGCCCACGTCCTGGGCCCGCCCGAGAAGTGGGGCGGGAAGCTGCCGAACGTTGCGATCCCGGCGGGTACGATTGGGTTTACTGCCGAAACCGGCCGGCCACTGAGCTGGCCTATGAAGTTAGCCAAGGCCCACTGGGCGGCGCTGCTGCCGGGGCTCGCGGCCGGCGACTATACGTTGCGGTGCCGAACTATTGACGCAAAGGGTCACGCACAACCGATGCCGCGGCCGTTCAAGAAGTCCGGACGGGCGGAGATCGAAGTCGTAAAGCTCACCGTCAAGGCGTGAAAAACTTCGGAATGTGCAATCGACAATAACGCGCGGCTCGCCCGAGACAGGCATTCCTGCCGGGCGCGAAGGTACGCCCCCCACTTGCGCCCACGTTTCTCAGGCCGCCAGTGGCGACGTTCTGACGGCCGGGAGAATGGGCGCAAGTCCTTACCGGCACGGGCGGCTCCTCAGGCCGCCTCAGGCCGCCACACATGCATGCCAAGTGGCGGTCTGAGAGATTCTGGACACTTTCCGGGGGTCAAAAACTTGACGAGACGCGATTTGGATAGGACACTCTGGCCCGCAATTGCGCGCCGCGAACCGGCAAGATTGCAACGGACCGTTCGCCCGCGATCAGGCGCCCTCAATCCTCATTCCCCTCGAAGCGATACTGGGCCGCCACGTCCGGCCAGGTCGCCCGGACCCGGCGAATGAAATCGGGGAAGAGTCGCTCCTTTCCACGAATTGGCCGGACGGTGACGCCGTCGGCGGCCACGTAGGCGACGCGCTCCTCCACGCCGTTCGCGGCGCAATTTCGGACGAAGCCGACGACTTCTTCGACCGACCAGCGGGTCTCGCCCTCGGGGAGACTGTGGTTGTAACAAAACCAGCACGCCTTGGCGCAGCGGTTGGTCAGCTCGATGGAGATGATTTCCAGCGGCATCGCGGGAAGATCGCAACGCGGGAAGCGTTCCGTAGCCACAAGCGGCCGGCTTGAGGGTCCACAGGCGGGCCGCTTATGGCTACGATTAGCATTCAATGCTCGCGCTCTTCCAGAAAAGCCGGATCGTCGCCCCGCCCGGGTACCTTCGCTGGAAGGTGCCGCTCGCGTCCGTCGCGATCCACCTGTGCATCGGGTCCGTCTACGCCTGGAGCATCTTCAACCCGCCCCTGACGAAGCTCCGCGGCGTGGCCGCGAGCGCGGCCGACGACTGGAGCCTGGATGAAGTCGTCTGGGTGTTCACAGTCGCGATCGTCTTCCTCGGCCTGTCCGCCGCGGTCGCCGGAAAGTGGTTGGAGCGGGTCGGCCCGCGGGTGGTCGGCACCGTTTCAGCCCTGTGCTGGGGCGGCGGGTTCTTCGTCGGCGGGATTGCCATCCTCACCCATCAACTCTGGCTGCTGTACCTGGGCTACGGGGTGATCGGTGGGTGCGGGCTGGGCCTCGGCTACGTCTCTCCGGTGAGCACGCTCATCCGCTGGTTCCCGGACCGCCGGGGCATGGCCGCGGGGATGGCCATCATGGGGTTCGGCGGCGGGGCCATCATCGGGTCGCCACTGAAGCAATACCTCATCGAGACCTTCTACCGGCCGCCGGTTTATCTGGGCACCATCGAGGCGGCCAGGCCGGTCACCGAAAATGGCCGACGGTACGCGACACTCGACGGGCAGAGGCGGGAAGTTGTAGTCGTTGCGCCGGGCGAAGTGAACCGGATGATCGTGCCGGGCGAGCCGGGCGTCTACGTCGTCGGGACCGGGGACGCGGGGGTGGCCGGGACATTCTTCACCCTCGGGGCGGTGTACTTCCTGGTCATGATCGTCGCGGCGTTTTCGTACCGGCTCCCGGCCCCGGGGTGGACCCCCGCGAGGTGGACGCCGCCGGCGGAAGAGGAGACGCGGCGGAAGATGATGTCCACGCACCACGTGGCCATCAACGAGGCGATGAAGACGCCGCAATTCTGGCTGCTCTGGGTCGTCCTCTGCCTCAACGTGACGGCCGGGATCGGCGTACTCGGCGTGGCCAAGGACATGATGCAGGACCTGTTCGGGACGGCCCAGCCGACGGTCGTGACCGGGACGTTCGCGACGACATTCGTACTCATGATCAGCGTCTTCAACATGGCCGGCCGATTTTTCTGGGCCAGCGTGTCCGACTACGTCGGCCGGCAGCGGACGTACACCGTCTTCTTCGTTCTGGGCATTGCGCTGTACGTATCGATCCCGTTCATCGCCGCGGAAGGCAGCCGGTCCGCGGCAGTGGGGTGGCTGGTCGCGTTTTACGCGGTCACGATGGTGATCTTCACGATGTACGGCGGCGGGTTCGCGACGATCCCCGCCTACCTGTCCGACCTGTTCGGCACACGGTTCGTCGGCGGCATCCACGGCCGGTTGCTCACCGCGTGGAGTACGGCCGGGGTGCTCGGCCCGCTCGCGATTACGCAGTTACGGGAAGCATCGCGGCGACGGGCGATCGAGGACCTCGCGGCGCAGGCAGACCCCGCGGCATTCGCCGAGCGGTTCGGGGCCGGGGTCGATCAACTGGACACATTGGTCGCGGCCAAGACGGTCACGATCGCGAAGCTGATAGAAGTGGTTCCCGCGGGCACCCCCGACCCGACCAGCTCGCTCTACAACTCGACGCTGTATCTGATGGCCGCGCTCCTTGGCGTGGCCCTGGTGGCGAACCTGTTGGTCCGGCCAGTGGACCCGCGGCATCATCTCAAGGACTGACGTGGGGACCGACGTCCAAGTCAATCCCCTTGTTCGGCGCTATAGATCGCCGTAGGGCAATTCGAAGAGCTCGGCCGCTGCTTTCACGTCCCCGGTCTGGAAGCCTTTGAGGAACCACTTCTGTCGTTGCTTCGACGTCCCGTGGGTAAAGGAGTCGGGCTGCACGCGTCCGCGGGCCTGCTTCTGCAAGTAGTCGTCGCCAATGTGATAGGCGGCGTTTTCGGCGTCCTCGAGGTCCTTCCTGTCCAGGAACTTGTACTTTTCCTGCGCGTGGTGTGCCCACACGCCCGCGAGGTAGTCCGCCTGGAGTTCGAGGCGCACAGACATCCGATTCGCTTCTGCCTTACTGCCGGTCCGCCGAGCGTTGTCCACGCGGGCCGAGTATCCGAGCAGCCGCTGCACGTGGTGCCCCACCTCGTGGGCGAGCACGTAAGCGCGGGCGAACTCCCCGGGCGACCCGAGCTTGTCTTCGAGTACGTGGTAGAAGGATAAGTCGATGTACACGCTACTATCGGCCGGGCAGTAGAACGGGCCGATCCCGGCGTCCGCGGCGCCGCACCCGGTATTGGTGCTCTCACTAAAGATGACGAGTTTGGGCTTCTCGTACCGGCGCGGCGGGTCCATCTTTTTGAACTGCTCGTCCCAGATACGCTCGGTGTCCCCGAAGATGACCTTCGCGAAGTGGCCGAGTTTGTCCTCCGACGGGTCCGTTTGGCCCGGGGGCTGTTCGCCGCCGGGCCCCTGGCCCAGGAACTTCTGGATGTCCACCCCGAAGATGAGTCCGAGGATGACAATGATGGCCCCGCCGAGGCCGCCGACGGCCAGCGCGGGCTTCCCCATCCCCATGCCGCGGCGGTCCTCGACGTTCTTGCTTTCCTCGCGACCTTCCCATTGCATGGCCCACCTCCGCCGTTACGTTCTGTAAGCTCGCCCTCAGTATAGCCCGACCGGCCGTGGCAAATGTTGAGGGGTCTGTGCTTCACACCCCGGTAACGCCCGGTTGCGTCCGCGCCCACCGGGCCGTATTCTGAAGCGACGCATTCTCCGGAGACCCACATGTCCGGCCCCACGCTCTTCGCCGGCCTCGCCATAGCGGCGTCGGTCATGGCCCCCAAGCTCCCGCCCCGCACTGACTGGGTCGGCGAGACCGTCCTCATCAAGCAGTCGCGGACGCCGTGCGGCCAGATCGAAGACGACGGCACGTTCACGCCAATCGGGACCCTGGGGTCCATTCAGTACGTGGTCATCAAGGACGACAAGGGCCGCGTCCAGGTGCTGAACGGCGCGAAGCGCGTGTGGGTGGAGAAGGACAACCTCGTCCGCCTGGCCGACGCGGTGGAGCATTACACCAAGATGCTGGACGGCGACCCGAGTAACGCCTCCTGGTTTGCCTATCGGGGCTGGGCCCGGTTCCAGACCGGGAAGATCGACGAGGCGCTCAAGGACTACGCGGAGGCAATCCGCCTGGAGCCGCGGGCGGCTTACAGCTACGGCAACCGGGCGCTGATCTACCGCGAGCAGAAAAAATTCGAGGAGGCCCTCGCCGACCACAACACGTGCATCGAGCTCGCGCCGAACTACGAGAGCGCGTACCTGAACCGGGCCGTGACGTACACGCGCAAGAAAGACTTCGCCAAGGCGGCGGAGGACTACAAGAAGGTGATCGAGCTGAACCCGGAGTCGCCCGGCGGGCACAACGGGCTGGCATGGCTGCTCTCGACTTCCCCGGACGAAAAGGTTCGCGACGGCAAGCGGGCCCTGGAGGCGGCGAAGAAAGCCTGCGAGTTGACCGACCACAAGAACGGCGGCTATCTCGACACGCTGGCGGCCGCGTACGCCGAACTCGGGCAGTTCGACGAGGCGGTCGAGTGGCAGGAAAAGGCGTGGGCGGCCGGCGACCTGCCGTTCAAGGAGATCGACCCGGCCCGCAAGCGGTTGGAGTTGTACAAGCAGAAGAAGCCGTACCGGGGGGAATGAGCAGGTGAGAAGCCCCGTCCGCTCCCGGCTGCGCGTCGTCCGCGGGGACATCACGAAGCTCGCGGTCGATGCGATCGTGAACGCGGCCAACGAGTCGCTATTGGGTGGCGGCGGCGTAGACGGGGCGATCCACCGGGCCGCCGGGCCGGGCCTGCTCGCCGAGTGTCGCGGCTTGGGCGGCTGTCCGACCGGCGAGGCGCGCGTCACCGGCGGGTACCGGCTGCCGGCGAGACACGTGATCCATACCGTCGGGCCGGTGTATCGCGACGGCACTCGCGGCGAGCCCGAGCTGCTGCGGTTATGCTACCAGAACTCGCTCCGGCTCGCGGCCGAGCGGGGGCTGGAAACGATCGCCTTCCCGTGCATTTCGACCGGGGTCTACGGCTACCCGAAGGCGGAGGCGTGTGAGGTCGCGGTCGCCGCGGTGACCGATTGGCTGGCCGGGAACGACTTGCCGCGAGAGGTGATTTTCTGTTGCTTCGGCGAGGACGATCGCGAGCTGTACGCGGCGGCCGGGGACAAGCTCAATTCGTAGCCATCCCTCATCGCCGTCTGAAAAATCGCCCTACACACTCACCTCGCCCTGCTGTCCCAGCGCCCCCGCGTAGCGCTCGCGGATCGGCTTCACTTCCTGCGCGACGAATTCGTCCACCTGCTCCGGCGATCGGCCGACGTACCGGGCCGGGTCGAGCTCCTTCGCCAAATCGATCCCGGCGAACATGCGGTCCGCCTGTAGCCGGGCGATCAGGTCGCGGCTCGTCATCGTCCCCGCCTTGATCCCCGCGGTGACCGCGTGGCTGTGCCGCCGGACTGCTTCGTGCGCCTCCTGCCGGTCCGCCCCGCGGGCCACGGCCGCCATCATCAGGTTCTCCGTCGCCATGTACGGCAGGTGCTCCTCGACCGCCCGTCGGATGACGGTCCGGTTAACGGCGAGCCCGCCGGCCAGGTTCAGAGCCAGCTTCAGGCACGCGTCCGCGGCGAGGAACGCCTGCGGGACATAGAGCCGTCGCGGGGCGCTGTCGTCGAGCGTGCGCTCGAACCACTGGGTCGCCGCGGTGTCGGCGGCCATCCCCGGCAGGTTCATCAGGAACCGGGCCAGCCCGCACATGCGCTCCGCGCGCATCGGGTTCCGCTTGTACGCCATGGCCGACGACCCGACCTGGTCGGGCTCGAACGGCTCGTCGATCTCCTGCCGGTGTGCCAGCAGCCGCAGGTCGGTGCCCCACTTGTGCAGACTCTGCCCAAGCCCGGCCAGGGCGTCGAGGACGAGACTATCGACCTTTCGCGAATAAGTCTGCCCGGTGACCGTGTAGACTTCGTCGAACCCCGCGAGGGTGGCGACCAGGCGGTCGAGTCGGCGCACCTTGTCGTGGTCGCCGCCGAAGAGGGCGAGGAAGCTGGCCTGGGTCCCGGTCGTCCCCTTGGCGCCGCGGAACTTCAGCCCGTCCCGCCGCCGCTCCAATTCGCCGAGGTCCATGACCAGGTCGTAACACCACAGGCAGGCCCGCTTGCCGACGGTCGTGAGCTGGGCGGGCTGGAAGTGGGTGAACCCAAGGGTCGGCTCGGCCCGCCAGGCGACCGCGAAGATCGCCAAGGCGTCGATTACCGAGGCGAGTTTTCCGCACAGGTCGCGGAGTGATTCCCGGATCAGGATCAGGTCGGTGTTGTCGGTGACGTAGCAGGAGGTGGCCCCGAGGTGGATGATGTCCCGGGCCGCCGGGGCGGCTTCCCCAAAGGCATGGACGTGGGCCATCACGTCGTGCCGGAACTTCCGCTCGAGCTCGGCGGCGCGGGCGAAGTCGATGTCGTCGAGGTGGGCCCGCATCGCGTCGAGCTGCGGCTGCGTGATCCGCGGCGACTCCCCGTCATCGGCGAGGAGGCCGAGGGCGTGCTGGGCCTCCGCGAGCCACAGCCACAGCCGCCGCCAGGTGCCGAACTTTCGGCGCGGCCCCCAGCGCTCGGCCATCTCCTTCGAGGCATAGCGGCCGATGAGCGGGTTGTCGTAGAACAGGTGGGGGTCGGACATGGTCGCTTCGTGGCGAGCGGGTGCCCCGTACGGGGCACCCGCTCGCCGGAACGGTGAGAACTTGAGCCTTTCTCCCGCGCCGGCCCATGTTCAGGGTCGGCACGCCCGTGTCGGCCGAACGCGACGCCCGACCGCCACGGCCGGCACAGGACGAAGGCTGTTTTACGGTTTTGCGTGGGAACCGGCCGACCGGCCGGCACCTGCACGGCCCGGCGGTTCGATACAGAAGGATGGACCCCCCGGGCCCGGCCCGGGCGCTTCAAGGAGGATAACCGAATGCTCCGTCGCTGGATGCTCGGCGCGGCCCTGTTCGCGGGCCTGTTCGCGGCCGGGTCGGGTACGGCCTTGGCCGGGGACCCGCCGCTGCCCCGCGGGTACTACTACCCGTACGTGTACTTCCCCCACAACTACTGGCCGACGTACAGCCCGCAATGGCCGGAGCCGCCCGGCGCCCCATACATGCGGCCGCCCGCGTACATGGCGTACCCGCCATTCCGCGAGCCGAACTGGTACTACTTCCTGTGGACCTCCCACAAGTATTATCGCGGGAACCACTTCTGGCTGGATCAGTTCTAAGGCCATGGCACAAGTGACGGCGAGCGGACGCCCCGTCACGGGGCCGATGTCGACCACATCGGGCCCTTGACGGGGCGTCCGCCCACCGAAGCGGCCCCTACCGCGGCCTGCGCACCAGGTTCGGGTAGAACGACGTCAGGAACCACAAGTGCGACGGCGTAAAGCTCGTGCTCGTTGTTGAAACCATGCCCGTCCCGGACACGATTGTCGCCCGACCGGTGTTGTTCGTCGTCACCGACTCGGGGGTTGTCGTGGTGACGGTCGCCGAAGGGGCAAACGTCCCCGCCGACCCAGCTCGCAATGTCACTCGCAACGTTTCGGTGGCTCCGGCCGCCAGGTCGCCGATCGTCCACTTGTGCGTCGTGTTGTCGTAGTCCGGCGAGTTGGCCGACACGAAAGTCAGCCCGCCGAGGTTGAGGGTCGCCTCTGCGGCCGTGGCCGCGGCCCGACCCTTGTTTCGCACGGTGAACGTCAGCACGACCGTCCCACCCGGCAGGACCTGGGTCGAGGTCGGCGTGATCGACATGGCCAGGTCCGCAGCCGATTGCTCGGCGAACAGGTAACCCGTCGCCGACGCCCCGGACGCGAGCTGGATGTTCGAGATCATGTCGTTCGTCGTGGCGTTGCCCCCCGACGTCCCGGGCTTGTCGGCCCCGTCCTTGTAGCCGACGGGTTGGGTCTCGGTCAGTTGGTAGATGCCCGGGCGCAGGGCGGTGAACGAGTACGACCCGTCGGCGGCGGTCGTCGCGGTCAGGCTCACGACCTGGTTCTTGTCGTTGATCCCGGTCAACTTCACCTTGACGCCCGCGATCCCGGCCTCGCCGGCGTCCTGGGTGCCGTCGCCGTCCGTGTCGTCAAACACGACGCCGGCGATCCCGCTCGCCTTGATCTCGCCGAAATTGAAACCGGTACTGACCGCGGCGCTGTTCGCCAGGTTGATGCCACCGAACTTGTCGTTCGTCACCGACGCGGCCGCCGGGGTGCCGTTCTGTTCCTGCCCGTCGATGAAGCCGGTCGGCTGCGTCTCGGCGATGTTGTAGTTGCCCGGGGTCAGGCTTTCGAACGTGTAGTTGCCCTGGGCGTCGGTCTGGACGGTGCGGGGCGTGATCGTCCCGGTCACGACGCTCGTCCCAGTGAGGGTGAGGGTCACGCCCGCGATTCCCGTTTCCCCGGCGTCCTTCTTGCCGTTCCCGTTCAGGTCCTCGTAGACGCTCCCGCCGGTGCTGACGATCGGCACCTCGGCGAAGTTGTACCCGGTGGCGTGGGTGCTCGCGCCGAGGACGATGTCGGCGATCGTGTTCGGGGACGAGACGGTACCGCCAGCCGTGCCGGGCGTGTCGCGGCCGGTTTGGTTCGCGGGGGCGGTCGGCTGCGTCTCGGTCAAGGTGTATGTGCCGGCCGCCAGGTTGGAGAAGCTGAAATTGCCCTGGGTGTCCGTCTGGACCGTGATCGGGGCCGACAGGTTGCCGCCGGACAGCGTGATCGTCACCCCCTGGATCCCGGTGTCCGGGCCGTTGAACGCACCGGAGTTGTTGAAGTCGAGGAAGACGCGGCCGGTCAGGCTCGCCTGGGACGGGGTGAGCTGAAACACGCCGAAGTCAACGGTCAGGTTGCTCTGGTTGTCGGGGGTGTTGGCGTCGTTGTTGGGATTCTCGAGTGTCGGCATTCCTGGGCCGAGGGTGATCGACCCGCTGCGGATAACGCCGCCGGAGCCGAGGGTCCCGGAGGTCGTGCCGTCGTCGTTCTTGTCGGTCGTATTCGCGGGGGCCGGCTCGAAGGCGTTGTTCGTCCCGGTGCTCGATTGGAAGGCGAAGAGCGGCCCGCCGGTGTTGAAGTTCGACGCTGCGAGTTCCGCGATGTAACTGCCGGCCGCCAGGTTGGAGAAGAGGTACTGACCCTGGGCGTTGGTCGTCGTGGTCGCGACCTGGGAGCTGTCACCGGCGTTGAGGAGGCGCACGACTACGTTCGGAATCCCGTTCTCCCCTGCGTCCTGGGTGCCGTTGTTGTTCAGATCGTTGAATACGACGTTGCCGACGCTGAACGGCTGGAACACGCCGATGTCCACGGTCATGTTCGTGTTCGGATCGGTGTCCCCATCGTTCGTCGGCTCGGCCCCGGCGGCGAGCGTGAACAGGCCGGTCTGGATGACGCCCGTCCCCCCAAGGGTGCCGGACACCTGGCCGTTGTCGTCGTTGTCCACGTCGTTGTCCGGGTCCGGCGCCGGTTCGGAGCTGCCGCCGGTGCTGCTCGTGAACCCGACCAGCGGGCCGCCGCCGCGGAAGTTGGTCGATGCCAGGCGCACGCGGTAGTCGCCCGCGGCGAGGCCGGTGAACGTGTACTGGCCGGACGTGTTCGTCGTCGTCGTCCCGACCACGGCGCCGGCCGCGTTGACCAGCTCGACCGTGACCCCGGGGACGCCCAATTCCCCGGCGTCGAAACGGCCGTTGTTGTTGACGTCTTTGAACACCGTGTTGCCAACGGTCAGGGTGACCGCCGGGGCGACCAAGCCGAAGTCCAAGGTCAGGTTGGTGTTGTTATCGGCATCCCCGTCATTCGTCGGCTCGGTGCCGAGCGCAAGTGTGATTGCCTTACTCTCAATGATTCCGTTCGCCTGCCCGAGGGTGCCGGATGTGGTGCCGTTGTCGTCATTGTTGATGTTGTTGTCCGGGTCGGGTGTGTTTCCGCCCTCGAAGGCGTTGTTCACCCCTGTGCTGCTCGTGAAACCTACCAGCACGCCGCCACTCTCAAAGTTCGAGGCTGCCAGCCGCACCTGGTAGTTGCCGGCGGCGAGATTAGCGAAGCGGTATAGGCCGGCCGAATCGGTCACTGTTGACCGGGCGATGGTTGCGGTCGAGTCGAGGAGCTGGACGGTCACCCCGCCGATGCCCGTCTCGCCGGTGTCGAGAGTGCCGTTATTGTTGTTGTCGCGGAACACGCGGTCGCCGAGGGTGAGTGTGTTCGGCTGCGACTGTTGGAGCACGCCGAAATCCACCGTCAGATTGCTGTCCGCGTCCGTGGTTGAGTCATTATTCGGGGTCTCTCCCGTCGGCTCGGACCCGGCCGCGAGCGTGACCGCGGCCGAGCGGATCACACCGCCGGCCTGGCCGAGCGTCCCGGTGGTGGTCCCGTTGTCGTCGCCGTCGGTCGCGGCCGTGTCGGGGTCCGGGGCGGGCTCGAACGCGTTGGCCGTGCCGGTGCTACTCGTGAACCCGACCAATACACCGCCGGCCATGAAATTCACGTCGGCCAGCTCGACGATGTAGTCGCCGGCGGCCAGGTTGCGGAACACGTACAGCCCCTGACTGTCGGTCGTGGTCGTGGCCACGGGGGTGCTCACGTCGCCGGCGGCGAACAGGCGGACGGTGACGCCCGCGATCCCGTTCTCGCCGGTGTCGCGCGTGCCGTTGTTGTTGGCGTCGTTAAACACCTGGTTGCCGAGGCTCAGCGTCCCGGTCGTCCCCGGCGGGACGACCCCGAAGTCGAGGGTGAAATTGGTGTTCGGGTCGCTGTCCCCGTCCGTGATCGGCTCGCCGCCGGTGGACAAGGTGATTATCCCGCTGCGGATCGTGCCGCCGGTCCCGAGCGTGCCGTTCAGGGCCCCGTTGTTGTCGTTGTCCACGTCGTTGTTCGGGTCGGCCGCGACGGTCGTGCCCGCGCTGAACCCGACGAGCGCGCCGCCCGACTGGAAGTTCGAGGCGGGGAGCTGCACGATGTAGTCGCCAGCGGTGAGGCCCGTGAATGAGTAGTGGCCGGACGCGTCGGTCGTGGTCGTCGAGATTACCGTCGCGCCCGTCCCGTGGAGCAGCTCGACGGTGACTCCCTGGATGCCGGTCTCGCCCGAATCCAGTTTCCCGTTGTTGTTCACGTCCCGGAAAACCGTGTCCCCGACCTCCAGCCCATTCGCCTGCGTCGTCACCCCACCGAAGCCGATGTCGAGGGCGTGGTTGACAGTCCCGTCCGGGCCCGTCGTGAATGCGACGGCGGCGGTGGTACTGGTGAGCGTCGCGTCGGAGTCCAACTGGTCGTTCGTCCCCTGGTTCGCGGGCGCCAGACGCCGGTTGCCAACCGCCGGTTGCGTCGTGTCGATGCGGAGCTCGTAGGCGGTGTTGGGGAGCAGGTCGTCGAACACGAAGTCGCCGCCGGCCCCGGTGGTGACGCTATCGACGGCATTTCCAGCCTGGAATAGCCGGACCACGACGCCGGGAATGCCGCCTTCGCCCGCGTCTTGAATCCCGTTGCGGTTGCTGTCGGCGAAGACCCGATCGCCAGCCTGGATGCCCGCGGCCGGGACAACGGCCAGGTCGCCCAGCTCGTTGGCGCTGCCGAACGTGCTCTGGTCGAACGTCTCGACGAGCTGAGCAGCGGCCTTCACGCGGCCGATCGGGTTGGTGGACTCGGCCGGCGGCGGGTCGGAGTTGTTGAACGTGTAGACCCCGCCGGTGAACGCGGCGAGCGGGTCGGATCCCGTCACGGCGATGGTGGTGAAGCCGGGGACCTGCGCCAGTCCGCCGCTCGTCACGTGCTGCCGGGTGGAGATGGCCCCCTGCCCGAAGTAGAATTCCCCGCCCCCCGGGCCCTGGCCGTTGCCGGCCCCGTCGGTGCTGACACCGCCGGACGACCCGTTGGATTCGAGCGTCCAGCCGCCGGACCCGTTCGGGGCGGCCCGCAGCATCTCGCCGGCCGCGATTCCTGTGAACTGCGGGTCGTCCGACGGGTCTGCGTCCGGGGTCGTGTTGCCGGTCTGGAACCCGGACTGGTCGCCGAACCGGTCGCGCAACCCGAGGACCATATTGCTGCCGTCGAAGGCGATGTCCGTCAGCCACGGCTGCGGCAGGACCGGGAATTCGGCCGGTCCGGTCACGTTGGCAAAGTTGCCGCTCCAGGCCCGCCAATCAGCGGACACCTCGTCGCCGGCGATGTCCGGGTTGGGATCGTCAACAATCCCGCGAGTGTATGAGAGATTGGCGGTCAGGACCGGGGCCGCGGAGAACGTGCCCGCGCTGGGGTTGAACGTGTACACGAACGCCCGCAGGTCGTTTCGGTTGCCGGACGTTTCCGCCGTGTAAGTGACGCCGACGAAGATTGTCCCGTTGGGTCCGACCGCCACCGCGAACGGCCGCAGGTCGCCGGCGTTGAAGCTGCCGATGCCGCTGCCGGTCGGGTTGGTGAGCGGAATGGTCGTTCCGCGGAGCTGGCGGCCGGTGTCGCGGGCGCCGTCCGCGTTGAGCGGGATTTCGACGAGCTGACGGGTGTTGAGGTTGACCGTGTAAAGCGTCCGTCCGTCGGCGGACACGGCGAGGCCGCCGAGTCCGCGCTTGCCGACCAGCCCGAAGGTCGCGGCGTCGTGGAACCAGTCACCGCCCGCGGCCTCGGCCGACGTTGGGTGCGGGTTGGCCCCGGCGTTGAATGCCGCCCCGGCCGCATTGAGGTCGATGAGCAGCGTGACGTCCCCGGTCGTGCGGTCGATCCGCCAGATGCCACCCGTGGTCGGCGCGCCACTCGCGTTTGGCCCGAGCCCGGCGTGCCGCTTCACAAACGCGGACGTGAAAAGGCTGTCGGAGCTCGACTGATAGGCAAGGCCCCAGGTGCTGCCGACGTCGGCCATGGTTGCGAGGACCACCGGGGTCGGCGAGTCCGTGGATCCGTATGGGATCTCCACCACGGCGGGGGCGCCGGTGTTGGCCCCGTCGATCGCGCTGTCGTAGTTGAACTGGGTGGTGGCCAGGAGCGGGACGCTCAACCCGAGGTTGATGTCAGTCGCACCCTGCGCCGAGTTGACAAAGCGGACGGTCGCCCCACTGTCGCCCGTGATCCGGCCGGGACGCGTGTCGGCCGGGAGGTTGGTGAACTCAACCCGCGCCATCGCGTCGTCCACTTCGACGTTGTACGTCCCGTCGTCCGCCGTGGTGGCGCTGGCGATGGCGCCGGCCGAGTTGGTGACCCGGACGATCACGCCGGGCACGCCGGGCTCATCCGGATCCTGGGCCCCGTCCTGGTTGAAGTCGACGAAAACCAAGCCGGCGATGTGAGGCAGTTCGCGGTGCTCCAATGTCTGGATCCGAAGGCCGGGCCGGTGACGGCGATGGGCATTGGGGCGGAGGGAACGGACGGCATGATGATACAGGCGGGCAGCCCAGCGCATAACGCACCTCGGGGGCGGAGCGGCAGGAGCAGAAGCAGGAATTTGTTCCCGGGGCGGCCGCGAGAGGCCGCGGGGTGTTTGTCGCCCCACCCAGAAGACGACATATTACTACTCGCCGACCTAATTTTCCATCGATGCCGTAAGATTCGAAAACCTGGGTATTTAAGGAGGGGCGCGAAATCGGGAAGAGTTTGACGGCATCGGTTATTCCGGAGGTACGCAGGCGAATGGGTGATTATCTGACGTCAATCAGCGCGGCAGGTCAACGTCACTCCTGAGGTCGGTTCACACAGACGCCCGTTCTGCCCCGACAAACTGCCCTTGCCCGTGTTCCCGCTCTCCCGGTAGGATTCGCCCGCCTCGCATTTTGCCCACAGGCCGCCCACAGCCCCGGCGGAAGGAGTCCGCCGCGACCCGGGAGGGACCCCGATGAGCCTCTCCGCACGTCCCGGCCCGCGCGCCTTACTCCTGCTCGGCGTCCTCGGCTGGGTCTACTGGCCGACGTTTGTCGAGCTCTACGACACCTGGTCCACGCATCCGGAATACTCGCACGGGATGCTCGTCCCGCTCTTTGCCCTATACCTGCTCGTGAAGCGAAAGCCCGCGCCGTCTGCGACGGCGCCGCGACCCTGGCCGGTGCTCGGTTTCGTCGCCCTTGGGGTCGCGGTCCTGATGCGACTGGCGGGATCGGCGACGAGCTTTCTGCCGCTGGAAGGGTTGTCATTCGTCCTGAGTCTGGCGGCCCTCGCGACCCTCGCCGGCGGGCGAGCGGGGCTGGCACGCTTCTGGCCGCCAATCGTGTTCCTGGTGTTCATGATCCCGCTGCCGTACGAGATGTCGCGGATGATGGGGGCGGAGTTGCAACGGATCGCCACGATCTGCACCACGTTCCTTCTCCAGTGTTTCGGCCAGCCGGCCATCGCGGAGGGGAACCGCATCCTGATCGAGGGCGTGACGCTGAACGTGGTCGAGGCGTGCAGTGGGCTGCGGATGCTGGTCACGTTCGTCGCCTTTTCCGTGGCCGCGGCGTTCGTCCTCGACCGGCACTGGCTGGTGAAGCTGCTGGTTCTGGCCGGGGCCGTGCCGATCGCCCTCGTCACCAACGTCCTGCGGATCACTGCAACCGGGCTCGCCCACGTGTGGCTGTACGACGGCGATCGCAAGACCAAGGTGCTAGACTTCATCCACGACTTCAACGGGTGGATGATGATGCCGGTCGGGTTGACGTTTCTGCTCCTCGAGTTGTGGCTGTTGCGGCACCTGTTGATCGAGCGGGGGACCGTCGGCTACCGGCCGGCCGCGGTGACCCGGGAGGCGCCGGCGGCCGCGCCGGCCGCC
>DATFWZ010000540.1:0-8899 GCA_035258765.1 Gemmataceae bacterium | reverse complement strand
AAGCACTGCGTGTCGCCGGGGTCGATCCAGATTCGCGGGAGCCCGCCGTCGACGGGTCCTTCGCGCCCCATCGACGGCCCCAGGTGGCCGCGGACTGTTACACGTTATTGCTGGTCGCTGGCGGGGGCTGCAATCAGCGACCGGCCTCCAATCGCGCGGACGCAGAACGATGTCGGGCCGCCCTCCGGCTGCTTGACTGCGCCGACAGACTCGGGTTTGAGACGCGAGCGCTTCACCTGCGGCGGGCATCAATCCTGGAGCGGTTGGGGCAACACGAGGAGTCGCGGCGGGAGACAGAACGTGCCGGCTCCGTCCCGTCCGACGGGCCGCTGGACCTGTTCCTGACCGGCGAGGAGCTGTACCGACGCGGCGACTGGGTGGGCGCCCGGCGCGCCTTTCACCGCGTCCTCGCCGCCCAGCCTGGCCATTTCTGGGGACAGTTCTTCCTGGCCATTTGCCAGCTGAAATGTCACGAGTGGGAGGCGGCCCGCGCGGACCTGAACGCCTGCCTCAGCCAGCACCCGAACTTTATTTGGGCCTACCTCTTCCGCAGTTTTGCCAACGAAAAACTGTTCGAGGCCGACGCTGCCCACGCCGACCTCGACAACGCGATGGAACTCGACTCGAACGACTGCGCGCGCCATGCCCTATTCCTGACCCGTGGTGTCTTCCACTTTGAAGAGGGTGACCTCGACCTTGCGTCCGCCGACTTCAGGTCGGCAATGCGCCTGAAGCCGGACCAGCATCACGCGTACTTCAATCTGGCTCACGTGTATCTCGCGCAGGGAAAGTACCAGGCCGCAGCCGAGCAGGTAGACATCGCATTGCGCTTCCACCCGCCAGCCCGAGCGGTCTTCGGATACCACGCCGAGCTCGGTCGGAGGCTGCTCCGGGACGCGAGATACGAAGACGCGGTGCGCGAGTGCGAGACGGCCCTCAAGCTCACTCCCGGTTTGGCGCTGCCGCTGGCGGTGCGCGGGCGGGCGTTACTGGCTCTCGGTCGCCACGAGCAGGCCGAGCGCTCGTTCGACGAGTACCTGGCGAACGGCGGCCAGCCGCTGCCGGACGTCTTCCGGGCCCGCGGCCAGGCCCGCATGGGGCTGGCCAAGTACCCGGACGCCGCTGAGGATTATACGCGCGCGCTGGAATCGTTTCCGGACGGAGAGTTGTACCAGCATCGGGCGTGGGCTCACTTCTTTTCGGATGCCTTGAAGCTGGCACTGCGTGACTTCACGAAGGCGATTGACCTCAAGCCCGAGGCGGGTGACGCGTACACGGGGCGCGGGCTCACCCGGGTAATGCTGGGTGACGTGCCAGGGGCGGTGGCGGACGCCGAGGCAGCGCTGAGCCGACATCCGACGACACCGGAGATGATGCACAACGTCGCTTGTATTTTCGCGCAGGCCGCGGGCCGTGCCGACGCAGGTCCCGGCAGCAATCATTCTGAACTGGCTGAAGGCTATCTTCGCCGCGCCGTTGAACTGGTTCGCCGGACCCTCGAAATGCTGCGCGCCGAGGATCGGCCGTCATTCTGGAGGGACAAGATTCTCACCGACCCAGCACTTACACCCATTCGCGACGACCTGGAGTTCAAGCGGCTGCAGCCAGTGGCCGGCGGGATTCTATCCCTCGCCGGCGATCAGCTGCCACCGCGAATACGCCCATGACCACGCGGACCAGACGTCGAAACAGATGGTTGCCGGAGCCCCGCTTCGGGACCGGCCAGCGGCGGTCGCGTCCGCTCACCGTGGAGCCGCTGGAAGGGCGTTGCGTCAATTCAGCCGGTTACGCTCAGTTAAACCTGGCGTCGGACGTGCCCGGCTTGGCTCGCTTCACCGACCCGCGCCTTGTCAACCCGTGGGGCCTCTCGTTCAGCCCGACGGGGCCGTTCTGGTTCGCGGACAACGGCACCGGGATCTCCGATGTCCTGGACGGCCGCGGCCGAGCGGTCCCACTCGTGGTCCGTGTCCCGGCGGCAGACCGCGCAGCCGGTGGGCCGACCGGCACCGTATTCAACGGCGGCCCGGGGTTCGTCGTTTCGGAAAAAGGGATTTCGGCCCCCGGCCGGTTCCTGTTCGCCGGCGACGACGGCACCATTTCCGGGTGGTCCGAGGTCGTCGACCCGAGCCGAGCCATTGTGACCGTGAACAACTCGGCCTCGGGGGCACACTACACGGGACTCGCCCTGGCCGCGGACGTCACCGGTCGCACGTTCCTGTACGCGGCCAATTTCGGTGCCGGGCGGATTGACGAATTCGACGACGACTTCAAGCCGGTGGTGCACGCGGGAGCCTTCCGGGACCCAAACCTCCCGGCCGGGTACGTCCCATTCAACATTCAGGCCATCAACCACATGCTCTTCGTCACCTACGCGCAGCAGGACGGCGCTCGGCGGGACGACGTCCCCGGAGCGGGGCACGGGTTCATAGACGTGTTCGACGCGGGCGGTGAACTGGTGCGACGATTCGCCTCTCGGGGTGCTCTCGATTCCCCCTGGGGGCTCACCGTGGCGCCCGCGGATTTTGGGCCGGCCGGAGGCGCGTTGCTCGTCGGCAACGCCGGCGATGGACGGATCAACGCTTACGACCCCGAAACTGGCGCATTTCTCGGGCCGCTGGCCGACGGCGGCGGCGCCGCAATCGCGGTCCCGCGATTGTGGGCCGTTACGTTCGGCAACGGCCACGAGGCGGGCGCGGCGGACACCCTCTTCTTTACCGCGGGGCCAGGCGACGAGGGCCACGGCCTTTTCGGCGCCATCCAGGCACCCCAGCGGAGAGGGGCCGATACGGCGGGCGCGGATTCGTTTGACGAGGATGCCCCCGGCGAGGTGGGAGATTATCCTCTTCCGCCGAGAACCGGCCCAGCCTTCCGTGCTGACGTCCCGGGTTCCCCGACCGGGGTCCTTGTGCCACTGAAGGAATCGTCCCTGGTCCTGATCCCAACCCTATCGGTCGTAACCGAGCCGCAGGTGGACGACGGTGGAGCCGCCCGAGCCAACCCTACTCTCACGGCTGCACGGCAGGAGTTTCCCGAGATTATCCCCGCATTGGGCGAAACCCAGGTGTTTCGCTCTCGCAAGGAATCGTCCCTGGTCCTGGTCCCAACCCAATCGGTCGTTCCCGAGCCGCAGGTGGACGACGGCGGAGCCGCCCGAGCCAACCCTACTCTCACGGCTGCACGGCAGGAGTTTCCCGAGATTCTCCCCGTATTGGTCGAAACCCAGCTCTTTCGCTCTCGTGCGGAGCATCATGCGGCGCAGTTGAATGCTCGCCATACTCCCCTATTCCTTGACGGGCATTTCGATGTCGGTCCTTCGGAGGCCAATCCGCGCGAACCGGCTCCGGAACTAACAGCGCGCACCAGACGGGGTCTGATCGGCGCTCGCCGGATGTCCGGCGAGTTCGTTACCATCGCAAGCGATCAAACGCTGAACGAGCCAGCGGCAAGTCTCGAGGAGGATCGGACCAGCGGCGTAGGGCGTCCAGAGTCGCCAGGATCATGGGCGCAAGCGGCAGAGATCCAGAATTGGCTTACCCCGGAACGATCCGAGGAATTAGGCGGCGAGCCTGTCCACGAACAGGAAGACCCTGACTCACGTGGGAGCGATACCGTGACGCTGGGACTCGGCGGCCTTCTGATTGCCGTCAGCATCCCGGCCGTGATTTACGGTACGCGCAAGCCCCATCCTGACAGCCTTCACCGCCCTTAGTACTTCCGGCCAAGAGTCACTTCGCGGCGTGTGACCTGCAACTGTGCGCGGGCTGTCAGCGAGTAAGGCTTGCCGCGAAGTTACCCGCACTCTCCTAGCTCTCGAGCTCATCTTGGAGTTATCTCGCGCCGCGCCGCCGTCGGCGTGTGACGACTGGACGCGGGATATGCGATCGAAATGGCCGGGAGCTCAATCGGTGGCCAGTCTGGAATCACACTGGCCGGCTGCCAGCCACTTTCCTATTCGGCGGCCTCGGCGCGGCGGCCAGCTACCCGCTGCCTGAAGCCGAATTTCATCCTTGGGTTCCCCGACATCTCCACGAGTGGGACGCACACGCCCGAATACCGGGCCCGGCCGGCGGCCGGACAATCAGCCAGTCGCGACCATTGGCATCACGGTTGCGGTCCCAACTGCACGCCGCGCCGCGTGTTTCGTCGGAGGCCTTCTCTTACCCCCGGGCGTGACCCCCATTGTCTGCTGATTCGGAGTAACGATGCGCACCAACTCTCTCCGCCGCCGCCTGCGCGTGGAGCACCTGGAGGGCCGCGACGTGCCGGCCGCCGTCGTCACCGCCCTGGTGAACGGCTCCCTATTCGTGATCGGCGACGTCAACGCCGACACCATCACCATCAGCCAGGCGGCCCCCGGCCAGGTCACGATCTCTCCGGGCGCCGGCACCACGGTGGACGGGTTGAAGGTCCCCGTCACCCGGTCCTTCCTCGGCAATCTGGTCATCCGCCTCGGGGCGGGGAATGACAACCTGTCGTTCGACCTGTTCAGGCCCATCACCCTGCCAGGCAGCCTGGTCATCGACTACGGGACGATGGGGATGGGCACCAAGACCACGACGACGACAAACGCCGGCCAGTTTGACTTGCGGGTGGCCGGCGGCCTGGGCATCCGGTACGCGGCCGGACAGGTCACCACGACGCTCGACAACCTGGTCGTGGGTGGCAACGCGCTCGTCGTGCACGGAGCCGGGGACAGCGTGCTTACGTTCGACAACCTCGGCGGGGCCGGCCAATTCTCCTCGATCGGCAGAAACCTGACAGTCATCAACACCAGGGGTATGGCCGAAAACAACCTGCTCGACACGAACGTCGGCGGGAATGTCACGTTCACTAATGGGCTAGCCAGGGCGTCGGACAACGCGGCCGGATCCACCACGGTGAAGAACGCCAACAACGCGGCCAGGGCGACGATCGGGGGTAACCTGGTGGTCTCCAACCTGACCGGCGACTCGGCGACCGGGGACACAGTGGGTGACGTCATCGTGCGGGGGAGCGTGGGCTTGTTCCTGGGCAGTGGGGCGTTCAGGGCCGCGGTCGCGGATGCAGCGGTCACCGCCGCCCCGGTGTCCATTGGCGGCAACCTGATAGTCCGGGGGGCCGCGGCCGGGGAGGATACCGTCGCCCTTGGGGCCGGCGGGACCGGCCTGAAGGTGGGGCAGAACGTGAGCGCAATTACCGGGTCGCGGAACGCCGCCATCACCATGGACGATCTCTCGGTCGCCGGAAACACGGCCGTGTTCACCGGGGCCGGGGCGGACACGGTGGCAATCGACGGGGCCGCCGCGGCCAAGGGGTCCACGTTCGGCGGGTCCTTCACCCTGAGCACGGGGCCTGGTGCCGACGCCGTGACGATCAACAGCGGGTCGGCGTCGTCGGCCACAACCGTCTTCAACAGGGCCGTGAACGTCTCCCTGGGACTGGGCGATGACTCCTTGCACCTGGCCACTGCGGGGAAGGTGCGATTCGATGCCCCGATTCCGCTGCCGGTCGTTTTCGACGGCAATGCGGGGATGAACACAAAGATGGTGACGACCGGAAATCTCGTGGGCCGCCACCCGACGTTCCTGCACTTCGCGTGAGTCGCGGGGGCAGCCGGGGGTGCGGATCGTGTAGGGGCGCAAACGGGGGTGATTGTGAGCCGCGGCGGCCGTGCAGTGGCCTGCTACCCAGTTCTTCTCAACCGTCACGACCCTCACAACCGATACAGTCTGACAGGACCCGCGTCCGCTTTGGGCAAGGGATGATCCGTCTGTTCTGGATTCCGGCGCTGGTTCTCGTCGTCGGGTGCCGAACGGATCGGGCCGACCTCGTTTGGGGTGTCGCAGACCCGGTTCATTCATTCGCCGCCGTGCGGGCGCCGTCAGGGGAAGTGGCCCCAACGGGGCGAACCACCTTCGCTTCCGGCCCCGATCGCCTCGAACTCGACACCTTGTGGGAACTCGTCCTGGCGAACAACCCGGCGTTGCGGGAGGCCGAGGCCGACGTTGAGGTAGCACGGGGGCGGCTCGTCCAGGCCGGTCTCTATCCCAATCCGCGCGTCCTGTACGAGCAAAGCGTCATCGGGTCGCGGGCCGCCCGCCAGGGGAACGGACTGCTGCAAGTCAACCAGGAAATTGTCACCGGCGGCAAACGCGAGCTGGATCAGGCCGTCGCCGAGAGGGAGACTTCGGCGGCGGCAGTCGCAATGGTTGGCCGGAAGTTTGAAGTGCTCACCCAGCTCCGCCGGGCCTATTACGACTACCGCGCCTTCCGCGCCCAATTCGATGTGAGCGAACAGAGCGTCCGCAGCCTTGAGGGAGGGGTCGAGGTCACCCGGCGGCAAGTGGAGACGGCGAAGACGCGGCCCCAGACGGACCTCGTGCGGCTCGAGGCGCTGCTCGAAGAGGCGAAGATCGGCCGGGCCCGGGCCGAAGAGTTGGGCCGGGCGGCCTGGCGGCAAGTCGTGGCCCTGGTCGGCGTTTCGGACTTGCCACAACCGGCGCCGACCACGCCTGCCGACGACCGGCCGCCCGAATGGGACGAAGCCGTCGTCCTGCATCGCGTGATCGAGGCGAACACGGCCATCAAACAGGCGGCCGTCGAAGCCGAACGGGCCCGGCTGGCGGTCGAGCGTGCGACAGCCGAGCAGGTGCCGAACGTGACCGTCGGCGCCGGGTACGTGAGCGAAAATGTCGATCGGACCGCTGGACCACTCCTGAGCATCGAGTTACCGTTGCCCGTGTGGGATCGCCGCCAGGGGGCGATCCACGAAGCGCGGGCCCGGCAGGCCCGGGCACAGGCGGCGATTCGCAGCGCGGAGACGCGACTTCGCCACGACACGGCGGAGGCCCTCGGGCGATACCAGGCCGCGCGGGTCCAAGTGGACCGCCTCACCCGCGACGTGCTCCCACGCCTGACGAAGAGCCTGGAGCTACTCCGGTCGGCGCTGGCAGCCGGGTCGGGGCAAGTGACTTTCGGCGATGTGCTGATGACGGAACAGAACCTGAACGCGACCCGGCTGACGCTGACGGAGGCCAAGCGGTCCCTTTGGCTAGCCGTAGCCGACCTGGAAGGGCTGATGCAGCTGGATGTCGGGGAAACCCTCACCCGGCCCGCGCGATAGAGGCGGACTCGCGAGTGTCGCGGAATCACTACAACCGACGTCAGGTCCTGCAACAACTCACCCCGACCGCACCCGCCATGATCTTGAATCGACCCCTGGCCCCGTCGCTCTTGTACCCGGCGCTCCTGGCAACGACCATGCTTGCCGGCTGCGACACGAAAACCGGCGGCACGTCGGCTCCCGCAGCCGGCACGGCCAAGGACGAAGAGCAAGTCCGGCAGGTGTTTCTCGACTTCCAGTCGGCCCTCAAGGCCCGCGACCCGGACAAGGTTTGGGCCCTGCTCGATGCCGACAGTCAGGCGGAAGCCGAGCGGGCCGCCCAGGCGATCCAGGCCGCTTACGCCAAGGCGACGGCGGCCGAGAAGGCGGAGATGGAAAAGGCGCTCGGCCTGGACGGAAAGGAGTTGGCGGCTCTCAAGGGGCCCGGGTTCCTGAAGTCGAAGCGATTCCACGGGAAGTATGACGAGGTGCCCGAAAGCAAGCTGGAGAAGGTCACCGTCCAGGGCGACGCGGCCTCGGTGAACTACACCGAGCCAGACGGGGATAAGGAGAAGTTCTCCCTCGTCCGCCAGGAAGGTCATTGGAAGCTAAGCATCCCGATGCCCAAGGGTTCCCAACCGTGAGGGAGGCCGCCGTGTCCCGGAAGGTCGCCGTCACACTCCTGAACTGGGCGCTCGTGCTGACGGCCGTCGCTGCACTGCTGGGCGGCGCCTATTGGGTTCACCACCAGGCCCGACAGCGCCGCGCGGCCGAGGGTGGCGACGCGGTCCAGGCTCCCCGGCGGGCTGCCAACAGCGTGGTCAAGCTCGGGAAGGAACTGGCAGAGTCGCACGGCATCCAGGATGAGCCGGCACAAGCGGTCGAATGGGCCCCGCGAATGACCGCGTACGGCCGGGTCGTGCCGAACCCGCGCGCCACGGCCGAGATCCGCGCCGTTTTGCCGGGCACCCTCCGGGCCGACTCCGAGGCCGCCTGGCCCGCTATTGGCACGCGCGTTCAGACCGGGAAGCGCTTCGGTTGGCTGGATGTCCGAGTCGGCCCCCAGGAGCGACTGGACCTGCTCAGCAAGTTGAACGAGGCGCGGGCGCGCGAGCAGGGGGCCCGCGAAGTCGTCCGGATCCAGCGGGAGCGCGTCGAACGGTTGTCGGTCGCCGGGTCCGGGGTCTCGCGGGCCGAGCTCGACGCCGCCCAAACTCAGCTCGCCGAGGCGGAGACCGGGCTTGGGACCGCCAAGGCCGCCGTCCAGGGCTGGCAGGAGGCGTTAGACGCGATCGATCGGCAGGGCGAGCGGTCCGAGTCCCCCTGGCGGCTGCGGCTGGCCGCCCCGATTGACGGCGAGGTAACGGAAGTGCTGGCCCGGCCCGGCATGGCGGTCGAAGCCGGCGCCACCGTCGCGCGGGTGGTCGAATTCCGGTTCGCGCTGGTCCGGCTGGAGTTACCGGCCGACCTTTTGACCGCCGGACCGCCGCCGCGCGTCGATCTCACGGCCGTCGCTCCGCGGCCGCCGGCGCTGGACGGGGCATCCAATCGACCGGAACCGGAATCGCCGCCACCGACAATCCCCGCGACCCTTGTCGGGCATGCACCGGGGATCGACCCAGTCTCGCAACTGGCGGCGTACTGGTACGAGGTGGACACCACCCGGTCCGCGGGCAATCCGCCCGTGTCTTGGCGCCCGGGCTTGTTTGTCAAGGCGGACGTGGCTGTTCCGAAGGCCGCCACCCGGCGGGCCGTGACCGTGGCGGGGACGGCCCTGCTGTACCATCAGGGGCGGGTACTGGCCTTTGTGCGAGTGGG
>DATFWZ010000539.1:0-5647 GCA_035258765.1 Gemmataceae bacterium | reverse complement strand
TCCCGCCGAGGTTCAACACCCGCAGCGCCCCCAGGTGCCGCGACCGCATCAGGAACCGCAGACCGGCGTCAGTGATCCGGTTGTTGGCCAACTCGAGACGGCGCAGCGTGCCGAGGTGTGGGGATTCCGCGATCGCGGCGGCCGCCTCGTCGGGCAGGTCGTTGCTGTTGAGCGACAGGACTTCCAGCCGGGAGACGACCGCGGACCCGACCAGGCGGGCGACGGAGCCCGCCGAGCAATGGCAGACGTTCGCCTCCAGGGCGCGGAGCTGCCCGGGCGGCGCCGCCGGGGCGATGGCCCGGAGCATGTCCGGGCCGGACTGCCAGCCGTAACCGGCACAATAGGACACGTCGAGCGAGCAAAGCTCCGGAAGCGCCGCCGACCGAAGCAGGTCCGCGACGGCCGTTCCGATGTTGTTCTGGCCGAGCGCCAGTCGCCGGACCCGTGCCAGAGCACGGGACGACGCGAGTCGGCGCACCCCGGCCGCAGTGAGGTCGTTCGCGCCCAGGTTGAGCCGCGTAAGGGCGAGCGGCGGGCTGGCGGTCAGCAAGCGGTCGAGTCCGGCATCCCCGAGCCGGCAATCGCGAAGGTCGAGCGAGCGCAGGTTCGAAAACCACGGCGCCTCGGCCAGGTCCTGCCATGGGGGAGACGGCGGCGCCTGCCAGGGCGTGGTCGGCGGTTCGCGCAACGGGACATGGTGGATTCGCAAGCCCAGGTCCCGAAGATCGGGCCAGTCGGTCCCGCGGAGCGCCGAGATGAACCCGACGGACGACTCCACCATGTCGGCCCGGAATGACCCCAGGCCGCGAAGCCGGGCCGAATGGATGAGCCACACCCAGCCGCGGAGCGACGACTCCGGGTAGAACGGGTCCGCGTCGGCCTCGGTCACGTCGAGGCAGCGAATCGCATCGAGGCCCGCCCAATTGCCGAGCTCCGGGTGTCCGCCGCCGGAAAGTGTCAGCGACAGGCACTGGGCCGGGACTTGCCGGCGCAACTCCTTGAGGGCCGCGGCGAGCCGGCCGGTGGTCAACTCGAACCAGTCTGGCAGGCCGCGCCAGAACCCGCAATTCCGGGCGTAGGGACCGAGGCCGGCGGTCCATGCCTCGCGGTTCACGGTCAGCCGGCCGTATTGCTCGGTCAGCTCGTCCAGGCGCAAGTCGCCCGGATCCAGCTTGGCGAACTCGCACTGGAGGCGAACGAACTCGGCGCGGTCCGGCTGCCCGTTCTCGTCGAGCCAGTCGGCCCAGACGAGTCGCGGGGCGTCGTCGTCCGGCGCGTCGAGGATGGCCTGGTACAGCGCGTCGCCGTCGGTCATCGGCCGGTTGCCTCCACCGCACGTTCCCCTAGTTTGCCCGGATCAATCTGCCTGGAGCCTCACCCATGATTCGCATTGTCGTGGCCCTCGCGTTCGTCCTCGCCACCTCCGGCGTGTCCCCGGCCGACGACAAGCCCGCCTGGGTCGAACTGTTCAACGGCAAGGACCTCACCGGCTGGGTGGTCGAGGGACCAAAGGAGTACAAGGACAAGGCCGACGGGGACAAGACAAAACCGAACTGGATCGTCCACGACGGGCTGATCCGCACGGCCGGCGTCGGGCTTGGGTTTCTCCGCTACGACCGGGAGTTTTCCGACTTCATCCTCCACGTCGAATACCGGATGGTCAAGGAAAAGGGGGTGAACAGCGGGATCGGCATCCGGACGACGAAGTTCGACCCGAAGCAATCGACCGCGACGCGGCCGTCGTTCTACAGCTACGAGGTCCAGCTCCTCGACGACGCGGACGCGAAGCCGGGCAAGGGAACGACCGGGTCGCTCTACCGGTACGTCGCTCCGTCGAAGACGGCGCACAAGCCGGCCCCGGAGTGGAACGCGGTCGAGATCGAGTGTGTCGGTCCGAAGATCCGCGTGAATTTCAATGGCACGGACACGCTCGTGTTCGACCAGTCCACGGACGAGAAGCTGAAGTCGAAACCGCAGTCCGGGTACGTGTGTTTGCAGTCGCACTCGAAGCAGGTGGAGTTTCGGAACGTGCGGATCAAAGTGCTGACAAAATGAGCGTCCCGTGGGACAGGTTTCCCAACCGGTTTCCCAACCTGTCCTACGGGACGCCGACGCGGTCATTCTGTTGGCCGACAGCGAGCCCGGCCGAGCACGCCATCCCGTAGGACAGGTTGGGAAACCTGTCCTACGGGACGCTCATTTTTGCCCACCGTGAGTCATACAGTGACAGAACTGTCCGGCGACGCCGGGCGAAGAGGATGACGACAAATGACCGAGCCAAACCCCTCTCCCGAACCTAACCCTGCCGCCGCCCAGGAGCCGGCCAAAGAAGCGCCTGCAACCCCGCCTGCCACGCAGCCGCCCGCCGGGCCCGCCGCGAAGCCGCCCGCGGGGCCGCCGCGCGGCAAGCGCCCCCCTCGCTCCGACAAGCCGCGGCAGGAACGGCCCAAGCTCGACTTCACCGAGCTCTCCACCAACCTCAAGCTCAGCGACCTCGACAAGGATATCGAGGGCGACCTCGTCCAGGCGATGGCGGGGTTCGAGACCGAGCTCGAACAGGAGTCCGAGTCGGCCCGGAAGCAGGCGATGGAAGCCGCCCAGGCGCCGAAGGGTGCCGGCGGCCGCAAGAAGGGCCGCATTATCAGCATCCACGGACAGGACGTCTTCATCGACGTCCCCGGGGGCCGCAGCCAGGGGTTCATGCCGATCACGCAGTTCGACAAGCCCCCCAAGGTCGGCGACGAGGTCGAGTTCAACGTCGAGGGCTACGACGCGGCCAACGGCGTCCTCCGGCTCACCCGCGAAGGAGCCGCCCAGTACGTCGATTGGTCCAGCGTCCAGATCGGGCAGACGGTCGAGGCCCGCGTCACCGGGACGAACAAGGGCGGCCTGGCCGTCGAGGTCAACGGCATTCGCGGGTTCCTGCCGATCAGCCAGATCGACATCTACCGGGTCGAGAACGTCGAGCAATTCGTCAACCAGCGGCTCCTGTGCATGGTCGCGGAGGTTGATCCGGCCGAGCGCAACCTGGTCGTCAGCCGAAAGGCCCTGCTAGAGCGCGAGCGCGAGCGGCTGCGCGAGAAGTTCTGGGCCGAGGTCGAGGAGGGCCAGGTGCTCAAGGGGACCGTGCGATCGATCCAGCCGTTCGGGGCGTTCGTGGATCTGGGCGGGGCCGACGGGCTATTGCCGGTGTCCGAGCTGGCCTGGGGTCGGGTCGGGTCGCCGAGCGAGGTGGTGTCGATCGGACAGCAAGTCGAGGTGAAGGTCAAGCGCATCGACCGGGCGGCCCGGAAGCTCTCCTTGAGCTTGAAGGACCTGATCCAGAGCCCGTGGGACACGCTCAGCCAGCGGTTCCCGGTCGGGTCGCAAGTGACCGCGAAGGTGACGCGAATCATGGACTTCGGGGCGTTCGCGGAGGTCGAGCCCGGGGTCGAGGGGCTGATCCATGTCAGCGAGATGGTGCTGGGTCGCGGGGGGCGCATTCGCGACCGGGTGCGGGAGGGGGTCGAGGTCGAGGTCCAGATCCTCGCCATCGACAAGGACGCCCGGCGAATGTCGCTGTCGATGAAGGCGGTCGAGGCAGCGAAGCAGAAGGCAGAGACGGAGGCCGCGAAGGCCGAGCTGGCGGCCCGCGAAGCCGCGGCCGAGGCCGACGAGGAAGAGGCGCCGCGGCCGAAGAAGCAGTTTCCGTTTCAGTTGCGGGGCGGGAAATGAGTCCGGAATAGGACCTATAGGTCCCATAAGACCTATAGGTCCTATAGGAAGGAACTACTTCAGCTCCTTGATGTACACGTTCTTGAACCACAGCTTGTCGCCGTGGTACTGCAGCTCGATCGGCCCCTTCTCCGGTAGCGGTTGGTCCTTGAACCAGAAATTGGGCAGCGACGCGTTATCGACCACCAGCTCGCCGTTCAGGTGGATCGTCACCTTGTCGCCCTTCATGACGATCTTGAACGTGTTCCACTCGCCGACTGGTTTGTCGGCCCGCTTCAGCGGCGTCTTGCCGATGCTCTTCGGATCGACCCCCTTCGGCAGCGGATTATTCCAGAGTCCCCCGGACCCGGTGCCGACGTCCGCGTCGAGCCCCTTGGGCAGGTTGTCCGAGTCCCAGATCTGCACCTGCGGCTGGCCCCGCAAGTAAATGCCGCTGTCGCCAGCCTTCTCGATCTTCCAGTCCACCCACAACTCGAAGTCGCCATAATCCCTGGTCGTCTGCAGGCTGCAACCGGTCTTCCGCTTCTGACCCTTCACCTCGATGATCTTCGGGTTGTGGTGGATGACGCCGTCGTGGATGGTCCAGGTTTCCTGCATCAGGTCGTTCCGGTCCTTCTGGAGCTTCTCGAGCTTCTCGCCCTTGACCGTGGCCCGCTCGCGCATATCGATGTGGCCCTGCCACCCGGTGAGGTCCTTGCCGTTGAATAGGGCGGTGAACCCTTCCGGCGGCTTGTTGTCGGTCGGTCCGGCCTTATCCTCGGAGAGGGCCGGGACGGCCAGGGCAGCGGTGACGAGGCATGAGAGGATGAGTCGATTCATTGGTGGGAGCCTCAAAACGGGCGACGAATCGTTCAGCGACGAACCGAGGGTGTGCTCTAGAAATACGTTTGCGCTGTCGGCTTGATAATAAGCTCCGGCACCGACACATGCGGCGGCAACCCCGCGATCCACAGGATCGCCGCGGCCACATCTTCCGGCTTGAGGATCTTCGCCCGCTGCTCGGGCGTCACGGGCGTGGGCCGCACTTCCAGGATCGGCGTGTCGATCTCGCCTGGGTAAATACTGCTGACGCGAATGCCGCTCTCGACCTCCTCGCCCGCCAAGCAACCCGCCAGCGCGTGCAGCCCGAACTTGCCCGCGGCGTACCCGGCCCCCGCCAGTGGGTACGGCCGCTTCCCGGAGATCGAGTTCACGTTGATGATCACCCCGTCTTTGCGCTCGAGCATCTGTGGCAGGACTTCGCGGATGCAGTAGAACGCACCGTCGAGATTGGTGCGGATCAGTTTGTTCCAATTTTCGACAGTCAGCTCGCGCATCCGCCGGGCCTTGAGGTTGGTCCCGGCGTTGTTCACCAGAATGTCGATCCGCCCGAGGGTCGCGGTGACCGCCTTGACCAGGTCCGCGACGCTCGCGGGGTCGGTCACGTCGCAGGCCTTGAAGAACACCCCGGGGACCTCTTCGGACGTCTTACCGAGTTTGTCCGCGTCCCGACCGGTGATCGCGACCCGGGCCCCGGCCAGGGCGAAGAGCTTCGCGGCCGCCTGGCCGACACCGCTGCCGCCGCCGGTGATGAGCACCGTCCTGCCCGCGACCGCGGCCATGACCGTCCCCAGTTCGCGTTGTGTCCCGAACCACTTGTGGTAAGTTACCGTCGTAGAATATGGACGAAGCCGCGAGCGGCTTCGCGCTTTCCCCCGAAGGAGCCGGCATGAACCCGGAATTGCGACGAAAGACCGACGACTTGACCACACGCCTCACCTACCTTCGGGACTCCCTTTGACATCCCCGCCAAGCTGCAGGAGCGCAACAAGCTCCTGAATATGCAGGGCGAGCCGGACTTCTGGACCAACCAGGACAAAGCCCAGAAGGCGATCCAAGCCCAGAAGACCCTGAACGCCCTCCTCAAGCCGTACGAGGAGGTCACCGGCGCCAT
>DATFWZ010000538.1:0-3483 GCA_035258765.1 Gemmataceae bacterium | reverse complement strand
TCGCGCAGCCCCGCGTCCCCGGTACCGCCGAGCACCGCCTCAACCCGCTCGATCAGGGCGAGCGCCTCGACCCACCGGCCGGCCCGCTCCAGTCGGTCCTCGTCCTCGAGGAACTCGCCGGCCCGGCGCCCCGCCTCCGCCGGGAGTTCAGCGGGAACAATGACCGGGGCTGGGACCACCTGCTGGCGGCGGCCCGGGCGGCCGACCCGGACTCGTGGCGGGACCGGGTGCGGGCGGTCTGGCGGCTGAGGGCCTTTTACTACCCCTCGACCGCGAAGGAGAGCCTGGACTGGTGGCGGGAGCGGGCCCGGACGTCTGGGGGGAACCAGGGCCCGAACGAGGCCGCCTTGAAGGAATTGCTCAACGACGCCCCGCGCGACCAACTCCACCCCAGTATGGTCATCTTCCTCGTCGAGGCGGTAGGCCAGCGGCCGGCGGCCCTGGCCATGCTCCGGGAGGCCCAACGCCGCCGGCCGGGGGACTTCTGGCTCAACCACACCCTCGGCTCCCAACTGGAGCGGGTCAACCCGCGGGAGGCCATTCCGTTCTACCAGGCTGCGGTGGCGCTGCGGCCGGAAAGCCCCGTGGTGCTGATGAGCCTCGCCACGGCACTGAGAGAGTCCGACCAGCTCGACGAGGCGATTGCGACCTACGACCGGGCGCTCCACCTGAGACCGGACTATGCCCCCGCCCACAACGACCGGGGGGTTGCCCTGGCGAAGAAGGGGCTCCTCGGCGAGGCGCTCGCCGCCTACCGCGAGGCCGCCCGCCTCCGGCCCGACTCCGCGAAGGCCCGTTACAACATCGGCACCTTTCTGTACCTCCAGGGGCGGTACGGAGAGGCCGTGGCCGACCTCCGCGAGGCGGTCCGCCTCCAGCCGGGCTACGTGGACGCGCTCATCAACCTCGGCCACGCGCTCTACCGGACGGGCGCCGGCGACGAGGCCGTCGCCGCGTACCGGGAGGCGATCCGCTTCCGGCCGAACGAGGCCGACGGGTACAACAATCTGGGCCAGGCCCTCGCCAAGTACAAGCGGGACTACGACGGGGCGATTGCGGCGTTCCGCCGGGCGGTCGGGCTCAACCCCCGGGAGTTCGCCTACCACCGCAACCTCGGCGAGGCCCTCGCCCACAAGGGCGACCTCAACCCGGCGATCGCCGCCTACCGCGAGGCCATCCGCCTCAAACCGGACGACGTGCTGTCCCGCCAGTTGCTGGCCCGGGTGCTCGACCGGAAGCAGGCCTGGGACGAACTGGTCGTCGTGGGCCGGGAGCTGGTCCGCCTCCAGCCGGCCGACGCCAAATCCCACGGCCGCCTCGCCGACGCGCTGGTCATGAAGGGCGACCTGGACGAAGCGATCGGCGAGTTCCGCGAGGCCATCCGGCTCCAGCCGGACGAATTCCTGTGGCGGAACAACCTGTGCATGGTCTACATCTTCAAGCAGTCCTGGGCCGACGTTGTGGCGACGGCCCAGGACGTCATCCGCATCAAGCCGGATTCGGCGGAGGCCTACTGCAACCTGGGCCAGGCCCTCAAGGAACTGGGGCGGTATCAGGAGTCGTTGGCCGCCCTCCGGCGCGGCCACGAACTCGGAAGCCGGACCCCGGGTTGGCGGTATCCATCCGCCAAGTGGATCAAGGAGTGCGAGGCGCTTGCCGCGGCCGCCGAGAAGAAAGCCTCCCCGCCACCGACAGAACTCGCTCCGCCCCCGCGGGAAGTCGCTCCGCCCCCGCGGCCGCAGGACTGACTCATTCCGAATCGCCGGACCTCCGGTGGCTCGCTTCAGACCCACATCACCCGACGCACCCGGCACGAGTCGTTTGCGATTGCGGCATCCCCTTCGGGTTTTTTGACATTCTCCGTACCGCGTGAGCCATATCGCGCGCAAACGTCGCACAGGGGGTTGTCCGGCGAGGTACCCCGGAGCGTACCTCGACGAGTAGACCGGGGGGCGACCACGCCCGATATCGCCGGCCACATCATTCGCGCCGATCGTCAGCATCATTCGCGGCCGGGACCGCCTAACCCGTCCGCCAACCGAGGTCATTTTCATGCGTGGCACCCGTATTGCCCTCGCGATCATCTGTGCCGCCGGGATGACATGTACCGTTCTCGTCGTCTGTCCCCGTCGGACTCCGCCCAACCCAGAAGTGGCGGTCGAGCACCTGGACGCGGACCCCGCGGTCCGCCATAACCTCGTCCGGGTTGCCGCGAAGGACCTGGTCGCCCGGGAGTTGATCGCCGGTCGGATGGCGCTACCCGAGGCGGCCGCCCGGTTCGGGTGGCTCAACGCCCTGCCACCAAAGGCCCAAACCCGCCCGCCCGAGGTTCTGGCTGCGTTGGCCGGGCTTCCGGAGGGTGAGAAGCACGAAGAAGGCGAAGCGCTCGCACTCCAGGTGGTGGCATGGCTCGGTCGACCGGGCCTGAGCAACGATCCGGCGCGGGCACAGGAGGCGGCGATGCGGCAGTTCCGAGAGGCCCGGGCGATGGGCCGGCTGGCCCGGTTGCCCGAGGTCGTTGATGACGAGGGAACGCGATTGCTCGCGCAGGCCGATGTCGAGGTCCCCCGCCAATTGAGTCGCCCTGGGGACCAGTGACGGCTGCCCACAGGTCTTGCCTCTTACCGGCCCCGTCGCAACGCTTGGTTGCGATGGGGTCAGTTCGTTATTCACCGACGCGCGGCCAGAGTCGGTTGTTGAACCGATTCCGCACGGGCGATACAATCCATCTTTCCGTAGACCCGCATCCAGGGACTCGCGCTTCGCGGTGCATCATGCCGAGTCTGATCCTCACCAAGACGCCGGACGGATCGGCAACCGGGGAAAGACATCCGCTCGGTAATGAACCCCTGATCATCGGCCGCAGCCCGGAGAAGTGCCGGGTCGTCCTGCCTGCCAACGCGGTCAGCCGCGAACATGCGCGAATCATCCCGTCCAACGGCCAGTACTTCGTTGAGGACCTGCAGAGCCGCAACAAAACCTACTTGAACAACAAAGTCGTTGAAGGGAAGTGGCCCAATCCGCTCAAGAACGGCGACAACATCAAGATCTGCGACTTTCTCTTCTCGTACTACGACGAGAACGCCAAAGACCCCATCGGTAAGAAACGCGGCCGCGACTTGGATGACGAAGAGGAGACCTCCAACACCACCGTCGAGGCGACCTTCAATCGGGCCTCGCCGCAGCAGTTCCTCGAGACCCAACCGCACGAAAAGCTGCGCATCCTGCTCGACATCAGCGCCGCCCTCAGCAAGACCCTGAACGTTGGGGCGCTGCTGCCGATGATCGCCGACGAACTGTTCAAGGTGTTCAAGCAGGCCGACCGCTGCTTCATCATTGAGCTGGATGAAGATGATCGGCTGCGCCCGGTGGTCACGAAGGTGCGCAGGCCGGGTCCGGGGACCGAGCGATTCAGCAAGACGATCGTCCGCAAGTGCCTCGAGGAATTGAAGTCGTACCTGAGCGAGGACGCGTCGTCCGATC
>DATFWZ010000537.1:0-12483 GCA_035258765.1 Gemmataceae bacterium | reverse complement strand
CGCCCGCCAACGGCTACACCCCCGCGACCGGGCTCCTTCCCGGCCCCGCCAACACCGCCATCGCGGTCCTCACCGGCGAGGGCGAGAACCAGGGGAAGCTGCTCGTCCGCATCCTCAACGGCGACCGCGTCGAGGAGCGGGCGGTCGCCGCAGCGGGCACGCTCGCGGGCCGGGCGATTGTCTCCGGGCGTATGCTCATCCTGCCACTTTCGAACGGCAGCCTGTACCGACTGGCGCTTCGGGACGGCAAGCAGCTCGAAGAAGGCCCGACGTGGCGGGCGGAGAGGCTCCCGACGACCTCGACTTGCTACCTCACACCGATCAACGACGACGAGCTGTTCGCGTCCGACGGGGCGAGGGGAATATCTCGTTGGCAATGGTTCTCCACGACGAAGCAATTCGGCCGTCAGGGCCAGCTCATGCTGACCGAGCGTGTCGGAGCGAATCCGGTCGTGCTCCCGGGGTCGCCGCCGCGACTGGTGATCGCGGACGCCCGCGGCAACTTGAACGTGTGGGACGCCTACACCCTCAAGCCCCCGATCCTCAAGTCATGGCGGCCCGGCGAGCGGAACGGCCCCCCCGGTGGCCAGATCACGGACGGCCTCTGGCTAGAGGGCACCGGCGAGCAAAGGCGAATCATGTACGCGGTCGGCGGCCGGCTGGTGTGTCTGCATCCCAACGACGCGGCCCCGAAATGGGTCGGCCCGGAGCCGCTCAAGGCCGCGGAGGGACGGGCATTCATCGACGGAAAGCGGATCCTTATCACGGACCGGGCCGGCGTCGTCCGCGTGCTGGACGCGGAGACGGGGAAGGAAACGGGCGAGGAGTTCCGGCTGACCGGGAGCCACGCGTTCGCGTCCGCGGCGGTGCCGGTGGGCGGGAATCGTATTCTGGTTCCGTTGGCGGACGGGACGGTGGTGTTGGGGGAATTGAAGAAGCCGGAGCGTTAATCGGGGCAAATCGATGGTTGCGCTTTCGATTTTGATGCTTGCCTCGACTACGGCTGCCCCCGCGCCCCCGGACGCAGTTCGCAAAGCAATGGCTGAACTTCAGGGGCGCTGGGAACTGGTCGCGTTTGAAGAGAAAGGCGACAAAGGCGACTTCGACGAACAATTGGTGGTGACCGTCAAAGACGATGAAATGACTTTCCGACGAGGTACGGACGACCCAATTCCCGTCCGGTTCAAGATCGACCCGTCAAAGACTCCGGCCTACCTCGACTTGATTCTGGACGCAGACAAGAAGGAAGTCTGCCATGCCATCTACCGAATCGAAAAGGGCGAACTCACGATCTGCGTCGGGACCAACTTCTCTCCCAACAAGTCGTCGCAGCGACCGCAGGAATTCGCGACCGTCCTCGGGAGCGAGAAGCGGCCACCGAAGGGCAAGTTGATGTTCACCTTCAAGCGAGCCAAATAGCCGGGGCAGGTGGCGCTTGGACCACGCTGCTAGCCCATCGTCGCCGCTCCCCAGTTCGTATCCTTCCTTCACCAATTGCGAGCCCCGCCATGCTCGACAAAGTCGAATACCGCGGCTGGAAGAACAACCTCCGAATCGCCAACGAGTCGGCCGAGCTGATCGTCACCCTCGACGTCGGCCCGCGAGTCATCGCCTACCGCAAGCCCGGCGGGTTCAACGTGATGAAGAACTACGACGAGATGATGGGGGGCACCGGCGAGAAGCAATGGCAGATCCGCGGCGGTTTGCGCTTCTGGCTCGCCCCGGAGGACCTGACCCGCACTTACTTCGCGGACAACCGGCCCGTCGGTCACACGTCGCTCGGAGACCTCGCCGCCCGGTTCACGCCGCCGCCGGAAGGCGAGTACGGCATCCAGAAGGTCATGGAAATTCGCCTGGAGCCCGCGGGCACGCGGGTCCACGTGCGGCTACGGGTCACGAACGTCGGCCAGACGCCGACCACTCTGGCGCCCTGGGCCCCGACCGTGATGGCCCCGGGCGGCATGGAGATCATCCCGTTGCCGCCGAAGGCGAACCACCCCGGCGACGCGAAGAACGCGAAGCACCCCGGCGACTTCGCACCCAATCAGTCGCTCGTCCTCTGGCCGTTCTTCGACTTCACCGATGACCGATGGACGTTCGGTTCGAAGTACATCTTCCTCCGCCAGGACCCGAAGAAGGGCCCGACCAAGATCGGCCTCGGCCACCCGGTCCCGTGGGTCGCGTACCTGAACCAGGGGACGCTCTTCGTCAAGCGCTTCCGGCACCACGAGTGGGCGAAGTACCCGGACCTGGGTACGAGCTACCAGACGTTTTCCAATGAAGACATGCTGGAGATGGAAACGGTCGGGCCGCTAAACACGTTGATCCCGGGCCAGAGCGCGGAGCTGGAGGAGACGTGGGAGTTGTTCACGGACGTGCCGGCGGTGAAGACGGAGGCGGACGTGGATCGGGTGATCGCCCCGTTATTGCATCGATAGACCGCGAGCCGGCTATCGCCACGGCACGTCGATCCGCACGTCATCCGGGTGCAGCTTGGCGTAGTCCTCGATCAACTTCTGCGTCCGCTCGTCCGGCCGCCCTTTCGGGACCACTACTTTCATCACGAGATACTGATCGCCCCCCGCCGCCCCCATCCCGGGCAGCCGGATCCGCGAACCGCTCGACGTGCCCGGGGGGACTTTCACCGTCACGCGCTTGCCAGTGATCGTCGGCACCTCGACCTTCCCGCCCACCACCGCCTCCGGGATGCTGATCGGGACGTCGAGCAAGATATCCTTGCCCTCGCGGCGGAAGTAATGGTGCGGGTCCACGCGGACCTTCACGACGATGTCTTCCCCGTACTCACCCTGCCCCGCGACCCGGAGTTTCCGCCCGTCCTCAAAGCCGGCGGGGACCTTGACGTCGATGTCGCGGTCGCCGACTCGCAGGCCGATCGTGCCCCCGAGGGCCGCGGTCAGGAACGGGACGTGCGCTTCCACTTCGATCGCCTCGGCCGCCGGCTGCGGACGTGACCGACTCCGCCCGCGGCCGCGACCGCCGCCGGTGGACGACCCGAACAGGTCCTCGAACCCGCCGCCGCCCGCGCCCGCCCCGCCGAACATTCGCCGGAAGATCTCCTGGGCCATCTCCGGGTCCATCTGTTGGGCTCCGCCCCCGCCGAACTGGAACCCGCCCGGGCCGCCGCCGGGGAACCCGGGACCCCCGGCCCCGGGCGGGATCTCGGTCCCGTACTGGTCGTACACGGCTTTCTTCTTCGGGTCACTCAGCGTGTCGTAAGCGTTCTGAATCTCCTTGAACCGGGTTTCGGCCTGCTTGTCCCCCGGGTTCCGGTCCGGGTGGTGTTGGCGCGCCAGCTTGCGGTACGCCTTCGAAATCTCGTCGGCCGTCGCGTTCTTCGACAAGCCCAGCACCTCGTAGTAGTCTCGCGGCATGGTCTTGGTCGGTGAAATGCAAAAGGCAAAAGGGCAAATGCAAAAAGGACGGCAGGTCAGCGACCCGGCTCGGCTTTTTGCATTTTTCCTTTTGCCTTATGGCTTATGCCTTCGATCTCAGTAGCGGGAGTCGCCTTGCCGGTATTTTACGCGCGCCCGCCCGGACCAGATGCAGAGGGGGATGCCGAGCAACATGAGCCCGGCCACGATCAGGGCCTCGGCCGGCTCCTGCTCGAGGGCGTACGCGGTGGACCGGACCAGCATGAACGCGCACGACAGGACGAACACCAGCGGCAACACTGGGTACAGCGGCACCCGGAACGGCCGCTCGTGTCGCGGCTCCCGCCACCGCAAGACGAAGAGCGAACAGCCGGTGAGAAGGAAGAACAGCCAGAACACCGGGGCGGTGCACGCGACCAGCTTGTAAATGTCCCCGTTCTGCTGGAATGCCGGGTCGAGTTGGAACCCGAGATAGGCGCCGATCTCGCCCAGGAGCTGTCGCCAGTGGTAGGCCAGCTCGACCATGGCGATCAAGAGGATGCTGAACGCGGCCTGGGCGAAGAGGGCCCCCTTGGCGTGGGGCTGGTCCTCCTTGCCGGCCAGGCAGGCAAACAGCCGGTGGTCGCGGCCGAACGTCCCGTAAAGGCGCATGCCAGTGAACAAGAGGCCGTGGACCGAGCCGAGCGCCGACAACATGACGAGCGCGCTGATCGCCTTGCGGCCGAAGTCGCCGAACGGCAGGGCGAACATGTCGGCCGCGATTGCCTCCGACTTGCACACCCCCCAGTACCCGAGCGCGCCGAGGTACGCCAGGTTGACCGCCAGGTAAATCACCGTCACCAGCAGGGTGCCGATGATCAGCGCCCGGCGGATGTTCCGCTTCGGGTTCTTGACCTCCGAGGCGATGAACGCGGCCTCGTTCCAGCCGCCGTAGGCGTAGAAGACCATCACCATGGTGAAGGCGAACGAGAGCGGAGCGGCGAACGAGTAGGCTGTCGCGGCGGCGGTTGTCCCGGCGGACGCCGGGTTGTTCGCGGCGCCGATCGCGCCCGCGACCTCCACCGCGAGCTGGTCGCCGGCTGTCGGCCCGGTCTTCAGGACGAAGGTCCAGATCAACCCGATAATTGCGATGCTGGACAGCCCGACGATGTTGGCGGTCGTCAGGACGTTCTGGACCACGCGGCCCGGGCGGACGCCCACCGCGTTGACGAACGTCAAAACGATGATGCCCAGGAGGGCGTAAACCAGCTTGGAGGTCGGGCCGAAGTTGTAGAACTCGACCGCGTACCGGGCGAACACATAGGCCATGAAAGCGATGCTGCCGCCCGTGCGGATCACCGCCAGCTCAGCCCAGGCGAAAAAGAACCCGACTTTCGGCCCATAGGCCCGGGTGAGGTAGGTGTAATCCCCGCCGGCCGTGCGGTAGGCGCTGGCGAGCTCCGCGTAGCACAGAGCGCCGATGAGCGAAACGACCCCGCCGAGGGCCCAGGCTGCCATGCCCATCGAGGCGCCGCCCGAGCTTCTGAAGATGCTCGGTGAGGTTTCGTAGATCGACGCGCCGATGATGATCCCGATGATCAGGCAGATCGAATCCCACAAGCTCAACCGCTGCCGGGGCGCGCGCGGCGATTGGGAGGAGGGGGGGTCGGAGTAGTCGTTGCGTTGGTCGTGCATCCGTCCGATGGTCGGGCCGAGGGGTGGATCCGGTTCCCTAAGTTATAGAACGCCGGCCAGCCCGGCTGGGCTCGCCGGGTCGCCAAATGAAACTCATGACTTTACCCTCCCCCGCCGCCGACGACAACCGTAACTCCGGAGTCGTCCGGCGTTTTTGGGGACTTGGACTCGCTGCCGTTGTTACAACGCTTGTCTGTGCGCTTCAGCCCTATGACAACGGCCCGCCCATCCGGTCGGACGGAGTCGGGTACCACGCATGGACCTACGCGATCCTGCGCGGCGATTTGAACTTCATCGGCCAGGCCAATGAGACCTACGCCTTTCACGAGACGCGCCCCGGGCACTGGGCCAACGTCTATCCGCCGGGCATCGCGTTGGCGCGATTCCCGGTGATGGTGTTCTGCGTCGATCGCGGCCCGGGATTCGGCCGGCCGACGCTCGCGGAGCACATCGCGTGCGTCGTATTGTCGGGCCTCGCCCTCGCGATTGTGGCTTGCCTCGTGTTCTACAGCTGCCGCGCCGCGGGCGGCAGCTACGCGACGGCCAATGTCACGGTCGTCGCCGTTGTGTTCGGGACCGGCCTGTTCCACTACTCGACCTACGACGCCGCCTACAGCCACGTCTGGTCCGCCCTCGGGGTCGCTGTGCTCGTCGCGCTCGCGGCGCGATCCCGCGAGCCGCGCGTCCGCTTTGTCGCCTTCGGACTCGGCGCCGTCGGATGCTGGCTCATCCTGGTCCGCAACCCGAACCTGTTTGCCATTGCCATCTTGGGCGCTTCGTACTTCCTCCTGGCACCGAAATATCTCGGCCTCTCCCGGCAAATCGCGTTCCGAAACATCCTGGGATTGTTCGTCGGGACCGCCGTCGGAGTCGCGATCCAGATTGCCCTCAACACCTACGCCCACGGGCGGGTGACACTCTCGAGCTACGAGGGCACGCTCTTCGTTTGGGACCGGCCGATGCAGTGGTCGGTCCTGACCTCGCTGCCCGAGCACGGGCTGTTCGTGTACTACCCGGTGGCGCTCCTGTTCCTACTTGTGCCCTTCGCGGTCCCGCGGCTTTGGCTGGCCGCCCTGGCCCTCGTCGCGCTCGTCGGCGTCTACACGACCCTGTATGGCTACTGGAACATGTGGAACCTTGGGGCGTCGTTCGGTCACCGCGGGTTTGTGGAGATCTTGCCGGCGGGGGCACCGCTCTTCGCGGCCGCTCTGACGACCTTACCCCGCTGGCCGCGCCGCGCGGTCATTGTCGCGACTTTCGTGTGCGTCTACTTGACTGTCAACCTGATGGCCGGGTATTGGCGGCGGACTCTACCGTACCACCAGATCACGGCCGAAATGTACCGCGACCACGTCATCGGACGCGAGATGCTCCTCACCAAGAGTCCCTAAGACAGGCCAGTTTTCGCTTGTCACGCATTCGCGGTGCGTTACGATGGGTCACCCGAAACGCCCGTCCACCGGAGACGCTCGCGCCATGTTCCGCCTCTCCCACCTGGCCGCGTTCGCCGCCTTGGCGGCCGCGGCCCTCCTGTCATGCCCCGCGACCGCCGAGGAGAAACCCAAGGTCCCGACCCTCGGAACCATCGAGCGGATGGACAAGGCGCTCGACGCCCTCCTCCCCGCGGACGCGATCATCGAAGTCGTGGTCGATCGGCAGTTCGACTGGTCCGAGGGCCCCGTTTGGGACAAGGCTAAGAAGCGGCTACTGTTCTCGGACATCCCGAAGAACATGATCTGGCAGTGGTCGGCCGACGGGGGGTTGAAGGAGTTTCTGAAGCCGAGTGGGTACACGGGGACCGACCCGTTCACCGGCCGCGAGCCGGGGTCCAACGGCCTCGCTTTGAACAAGGACGGTGAGCTGCTCCTGTGCATGCACGGCGACCGCCGGCTGGCCAAGCTGGTCGACGGCAAGTTCGTCACCCTCGCGGACAAGTACGACGGCAAGCGGCTCAACAGCCCAAACGACCTGGTCATCAAATCCAACGGCGACATCTACTTCACCGACCCCCCGTACGGGCTGCCGAAGATCGAGAAGGACCCAGCCAAGGAGCTCGACTTCCAGGGCGTCTTCCGGCTCACGCCGAAGAGTGAGTTGACGCTGATGACCAAGGACATGAGCCGGCCAAATGGCATCGCTCTGTCGCCCGACGAGAAGATCCTGTACGTCGCCAACTCCGACCCGGTGAAGGCGATCTGGATGGCGTTCCAGGTCAAGGACGATGGGACCCTTGGCGAGGGCAAAGTATTCTTCAACTCGACCGCCGCCGTGCTCGACAAGAAGCCCGGCTTGCCGGACGGGATGAAGGTGAGCCAGGACGGGACCATCTGGGCGACCGGGCCGGGCGGGGTCTACGTGCTCAGTCCGGACGGCAAGCAGCTCGGCTTGCTGGCCACCGGCGTGCCGACCGCGAACTGCAATTTCGGGGACGACGGGACCACTCTCTATATCACGGCCGACAAGAGCCTGGTCCGGGTGCGGACCAAAGTGAAGGGCCAGGGATTCTAATTCACCGTGCGCGGATCGGCTGCGGCTGAAGTCGTGAGAATTCAGCGCTTGACCTCGCCAAGCTGCTGTATTCTCACGAATTCAGCTACAGCCGATCGCTGCATTGTCCACTAAGCGACGTGCCGCTGGCCGGTTCGCGCTGACCACCGGAGTACCGATGCCGCCCACTCGCCGCGCCTTCCTCCAGACAGCCGTCGCCGCCCCCTTTCTGACCTCCTGGGCTCGCGCTCAGGAGGTCAAGTCTGCCTTTCCCGGGCTCATCGTCCGAAGCAATGAGCCGCGGAACCTGGAGTTCCCGCTTGCCGAGCTTCGTGATCCGATTGTCCCCAATGAACACTTCTTCGTCCGCAATCACTTCGCGGTCCCGGCCGTGGACATGAAGTCCTGGAGGCTCAAGGTCGAAGGCGCGGTCAGCACCCCACTGGAACTCACTCTCGACGACTTGAAGAAGCTCGGCACCAAGACCCTCACCGCGACGCTGGAATGCGCCGGCAACGGTCGCGTCCATCTGATCCCGACCGCACTCGGGGTTCAATGGGGGCAAGGCGCCGTCGGAAACGCCGAGTGGGGCGGCGTGCCGCTGGCCGCGGTGCTCGAAAAGGCGGGAATCAAGGACTCGGCCGTCGAGGTCATTCTCGAGGGGGCGGACAAAGGCGCCGTCGCGGGGCCACCCAGCTCGCCGGGTGTGATCCCGTTTGCCCGCAGCCTGCCGATCGAGAAAGCAAAGAAACCCGAAGTCTTCCTTGCCCACGCGATGAACGGAGACCCCCTTCCGACCGCCCACGGGGCACCGCTCCGCGCCGTGGTCGGGGGTTGGTACGGCATGGCCTCGGTCAAATGGCTGACGCGGATCGTCGTCACCGACAAGCCGTTCCAGGGTTTCTGGCAAACGCTCGATTACTCCTACTTCGAGCGCCGCGACGGCCACCCGACCCTCATACCCATCACGGCCATCCAACCGAAAGCAATCCTGGCCCGTCCGGGGTTGAACGAGATCATTCCCGCCGGGAAGCCGTTCCGCTTGTTTGGCGCCGCGTGGGCCGGCGAGCGCGCCGTCGACAAGGTCGAGGTGAGTCTGGACGGTGGAAAGACGTGGTCGCCCGCCAGGCTCCTCGGCGAGCCGAAGCCGATCCAGTGGGTGTTCTGGGAGTACGCGTGGCAGAGCCCGGTCGCGGGCAAGGCCGCGATCGTCGCCCGGGCGAGCGACGACAAGGGGAACACGCAGCCCGCGACCCGCGACCCGGATCGCCGCAACTACATGATCAACCACCTCGTGCCGACCGAAGTCACGGTGCGGTGACGCTTAGCCGTCCCCCGGGCGCCGCGGGACTCGGAATAGATGTGGCCGCGGGACCGGGCTCGACGCGTCCTGGCGGCCGAACACTTCTGGTGCCGATGCCGGCTTCTCCGGCTGCGGTTCGATCGGCCGCGGGGCGGTCATCGGGTCCGTGGTGATGCAGCCGCGGAGCCGCCCGCCGGCCCGGACGATCCCGTCGTGAATCACGTCCGCCTGCGGCGAGTCCCATTCGTCGCGGGGCATCACCAGGTAGATGCCGTCACTCGACTGGGCCCAATCCGTCAAAGGGTAGGTGCCCCAGGCCGGGGCGTCAACTAGCACCCAGTCGAACCGGGCTCGGAACTGGTCCAGGAGTGCCGGAAGCCGCGCCGACTCGTCCGAGCCGACCGACGCCTTGCCCGCCGGCATGAGGAACAGCCCGTCCACGCCCGTGCGGTGCAGCGCCAGCCCGAGTGGAACGGTCCGGGCGAGCAATTCGCGCAGGCCAGGCACGGGCGGAACGCCGAACCGCGCGGACGGCGACGTCGCCGATCGCTCAACTTCAATCACCAGGACACGCCCATTGCCATCGGCTGCACGAGTGACTGCGATGTTCGGAACGGTCGCGGAGCCGGCGGCCCGGAAGGACATGGGCGTGAACAGGATGACCGGACACCGACCCCCGGCGTGCTGGGTGGCGATCCCGTCGGCGAGCCGGCGGTACTGTCGGGCTACCGGGTGTTCCGGCCGGTGGTAGGCGATCAGATCCGCGCCGACCGGACCGGGCGCGGTCGCCATCGCCTCGACGGGCCACAACTGAAAGCCGACATCGGCGACCGTGGGCCCCGTGGGGAGGCGCGGCATGCGGAGTTGCGGGCCGGCCGGGGGAGTTGTTTTCGCTCGCGGCCCGCCCACCTCGACGTGGGGCACGGAGTCATCGTCCGCGGGCAGGTCGTCCGGGGATATGGGCACCAGCTCAGGGCCGGCCGGGGCGTCCGTTTCGGGCGGGGGCGCAGCGACGGCGGGCACGGGCACAGCGCCCGCGGCCTGCCGCAACCGTCCCGCCAGCACCTCGAACGTCCGACCCATTACGACTCCCTTGGCACCGCAGCTCGTTTCGTTAGCCCACGCGGTCGGTCGGTCCGGCCCGCAGGATCGGCCCCGGCCGGTTCGGGCCGATCCGTTCCGGCTCGTCGGCCCCCTCGTCCCCGTACACGTATGTCGGCGGGCCGTCGTCGATCGGCAGGATGACGGGCGGGAACGGAATGGTTGATGGCGGCTCCGGGTTTGCAACCGCCTCCGGTCGGGCCAGCGACACGGGGCGGGTCGCGACGAGTCGGACCGGGTCCTCCTCGTCTGTTGCGAGTGGCTCGGCCCCCGCGGCTGGGTCGAGCCCGAGCCGCGTGACCGCCTCCACGGCCGCCTCCGAGTCTACCTGGTCCGTCTCGGCCTCCGCGGCCAACGAAAAGGCCGCGTGGGCCACCTGATTCAGGATTCGCGGGACCCCGTTGGCGGCGTGCGTCAGGATGTCGAGCACGTCCTCGCCGAAGAGCCGCCCCGCCTCCCCGCCGGCTGCCCGGACCTGGTGCGACAGGTATTCGGCCGACTCATCGGCGTTGAGCGGTTCGAGCCGGGCCTTGGCCGTCAGCCGCTGTCGCAGAGCCAGCAGTGCGGGATTCTCCAGGGTCTGTTCGATTTCCGGTAGCCCGACGAGCAGGATTTGCACCGCGCGCCCGTCCTTGCCTTCCAAGTTGCTCAGGAGCCGCAGCTCTTCGAGCATGTCCGTGGCCAAATGGTGGGCTTCGTCCACGACGATCAGAGTTTTGCCGCCGCCGCGGAAGTGCTCCAGGCACGAGTCGATAACCGCGAGACGGGCCGCCTGTTCGGTCAGGCTCTGGTAAGGCAGCCCGAGGTCGAAGAGGATGGCCTGCAAGAGGTCGCCCTTGCGGGCCGCATGGCTATTCGTCAGCAGGACGCAGCGGATGTTTTCGTCCAGCGTCTCGAGAAGCAGGCGGGCGACGAGTGTTTTCCCCGTCCCGGGGCCGCCGATAAGGAGGATGAGGCCCTCGTCGTCGTCGAGGGCCTGTCGGAGACGGCGAAGGGCAGCCTCGTGGGTCGCGGCCGGGTAGTACGCGTCGGTGTCGGGGGTCGGGCGGAACGGTCGGCGGCGCAGCCCGAAGCTCCCGTACATGGCGCGGCCTTCCGTGGCAAAAATAAAGACAATGTCCCCCGTCGGAGACAATCGGCCGCGAACCGGCGGGACTTGAGGGTCGTCCGTCAGATGGCGGGCCGCGGCCCGCCGTGGGCGCTGGCCGTGCGGGCTATCCGCGACCGCGCAGGCCAGGTAGAATTGCGACAACCCGGAGGGATGGCAGAGCGGTTGATTGCACCGGTCTTGAAAACCGGAGTCGGGCTTGTCCCGATCGTGGGTTCGAATCCCACTCCCTCCGCTCCGACAAGCGATCAATCATCGCTTCGAAGCGTCAACGGCCTCGCCGTCCGTCAACGTGGCCGCCGGGCCCGACAGCACATCTTCCTGCCCCGTCCAGTCCTCCCAGGTCCCCGGCGCGCCGGCCTTCTGTTTCTTGAAGACCTCCGTAGACGTCCCGTCCGTGCGCCCCGGCTGGATGGGTAGGCGAACTGCCTTGCCGTCGCGGTACAGGAAGCAGACGGTCTGGTCGGCCTGCTTCACGACCGCGTTGGCCGGGAGGACCCAGGCCTCCGGCATCTCCGCGGTGATCCGGGCTTGAACGTACATGCCGGGCCGCAGCTTGTGATCGGGGTTCGGCAAGTCGATCTCGACCCGCAGCGTCCGCGATCCGGAGTCGAGCGCCGCGGACGTTCGCATCACGTCTCCAGTAAACTCCGCGCCCTTCAGGGCCGGGACACGCACGACGGCTTTCAGCCCCTTCTTTAGGAGCGCGGCGTCGGCCTCGGGTACCTCTACTGGGACGCGGACGGTGTCGAGGCGCACGACGATGAACAGTGGCTCCGACTTGCCGGCAGCCGCGGGCTGGACGAAGTGCCAGGTGTCCACGTTCCGCTTCGTGACGACCCCATTGAACGGGGCACGAATGAAGCGGTATTCCAACAGGCTCCGCAAGCGGGCCGCGTCGGCCTCGGCCACCTTTCGCTTCGCGTCCACGGCTTTCACGTCTTCCTCGGCCTTGCCGAATTCGGCTTTCGCCTTGACCACGGCCTTCTCGGCCACCGTGACCCGGGCCTGAGCCTCCCGCCGCCCCGCCTCGGCGGCACGAAATTGATTTTGGGTCTCGTCTTCGGTTCGCGAATTGACCACCTTGTTACGCACCATTTCCGTCACGCGCTTTACCTCGGACTCCCAGAACAGATAAGTCGCTTGCGCGCGCTCCGCCCCGGCCCTGGCCTCGACAACCTGCGCCTCCGCGGCGACGACGTTGGCATCCGCTACCACGACCAGCTTCTTCGCCTGCTCGACTTCCGCGTTCGCCTCTTCGACCAGAGCCTCTTTTTGCCGACCCTCGTCTTCGAGCTCGGGGATGCTCAGCTCCGCGAGCAAGGTCCCCGGGCGTGCGGGTTGACTCTCCGAGGCGGGGACCGGCCCTTCCACCACATCGTCGATGTCCACATAAACTTTCTTCACGAATCCGGCCA
>DATFWZ010000536.1:0-10768 GCA_035258765.1 Gemmataceae bacterium | reverse complement strand
CGGGCAACGGGCTGGGCGCCTTGCCGCCGTGGGTCCGCCGCCGGCACCGTGTGAAGCGGTGGGTGCAAGCCAAGCTCCTGATCATCGCCCTGAAAGCAGTCCCCGATTCCCCACTTGCGGCGTAGATGCATAATCTTGCTGAAGCGGAGAGTGGGAGACTGGCGGTCATTGCTTGTTAACCGCTTCCACGGCCTGCCGCAACTCCCGAAACAGCTTCGCCAGGTCGCGGGAGCGGTAGTGCGCATTCAGCCCGCTCGGGTTCGGCAACACCCACACGTTCGTGTCGCCGATCGTTTCCTCCTTTAACCCAAGTACTGACTTCGGCCGGTCGAACGCGACGCGATACGCCCCCACCCCAAGCACGGCGAGATACCGCGGCCGGTATCGGCCGACCCGCGCCTTCAAGCGCCTGCCGCCTTCGACAAACTCCGCGGTCGACAGCTCATCCGCCGCGGCCGACGCTCGATCAACCACGTTCGTGATCCCATACCCGCGATCGAGGAGCAGGCGCTCCTCGTAGGGCGAGAGCAATTGATCGGTGAACCCCGCGGCATGTAGGGTGGGCCAGAACCGATTGCCCGGCCGGGCGAAGTGGTGACCCGTGAAGGCGGAATAGAGTCCCGGGTTGATGCCGCAGAAGAGGACCTTGAGGTGGCGGGCGATGACGTCCGGGACGATGCGGTCGGCCGCGGCGAGGAGTTGGGCGTGTGTCGGCCTCGGGTGGCTCATGCCGACGCAGGCTCCGGAAGTATGTCGTCGGCCAGATCGCGGACGACCTCGGCCACCACGCCGGCATCGACGACCACATCCCGTGGGTGGGCCCGTTCTTGATGTTCGCGCAACAACCGCTCCCTCTCCTTCTTGAGCTTGTCGGCCTGGTCCCGAAGCTCGGCCCCCCGCTGGAAGTCCTGCGCCGCGACTGCGTCCTCTTTGTGTCGATTGAGCCGCTCGATTTGTTGTTCGGCCTCGTGAACGGCGAGGTCGATGTCGGGGGCTAATTGCCATGCCTTCATCCGGGCCCGTGCCGCGGCCCGGTCGAGCAAGCGGACCGCCTTGCCGGGCAAGGCGCCGGGAAGCTGACGATCGGCCGACTCGGCGATGTCGGTGAGTGCTACGTCGGCGAACCGGACGTCGTGGTGCTTTTCGTAACGGTTGCAGTTGGCGCGGAGGATGGCGACCGTTTCTTCGACGCTAGACGGTCGGAGGACGATGGGCTGAATGCAGGCGACCAGGGCCGGCCAGCGCGCGAGGCACCGCCGGTGCTCAGACGGGGTCGCGATGAGGATGATTGGTGTTCGGGTCCCCCAAAGTGCCAGCACAAGTTCCGCGTGTACACGCTCGGCCGCGGAGCCACCGGCCCTCGAGCCGAGCGAGGCGACGGCGTCGGGGAGGAAGAGGACTGTGTCTTTCGCACGGCGGACCTCGTTGATGACACACTGGGCGTGGTACGCCACCCTCGCCGGGTTTCTGGCGGACGTCCAGAGTCGGCTGAGGGGCACCTCAACGATCCGGTGGTTTCGCAACGTCTCGGGCACCCGTCTGGTCGCGATCGCTCGTGCGAGGCCGGCGACGAGCGTCCATCTCCCGACGCCCGGCTCGCCGAGTATTACCGGGTTGCATTGGTCCCGGCAACTCAGTACCTCGCACACCGCCCGGAGCTCTTCTGCGCGGCCGAACAGGGGGGCGAGCTTGTCCCGGCCCGCCAGTTCGGTCAAGTCCCGGCCTACGTCATTCAGGGCTGGGGTCTTCGACCTGATGACGTTCAGGTGAGGATGGCCGACTTCGGACAGATTGTGTCCGAGCAAGTTCAGGACCTCTTGCCGGACGTCTTCCAGCTTGAGCCCCAAGTTCATCAGCACCTGGGCGGCGACGCCCTCCTGCTCCCGCAACAAGCCGAGGAGCAGGTGTTCCGTGCCCACATAGTTGTGGTTCAGGTTCCGCGCCTCATCGACCGAGTACTCGATCACCTTCTTGGCGCGCGGGGTCTGCGGCAGCTTGCCCAGGACCACCTGGGGCCAGGTGGGCCCGGTCTGGACGATCTTCTCAACTTCCAGTCTGACCTTGCGGAGGTCCACGTCCAAGTTCTTCAGGACGTTGGCCCCGACTCCCGAGCCTTCCTTGATGAGCCCGAGCAGGATGTGCTCGGTGCCGATGTACTCGTGGTTGAAGCGCTGCGCCTCCTGGCTGGCGAGCTGCATCACTTTGCGGGCCCGGTCCGTAAAGCGTTCGTACATGGGGGCTCTCCAAAATGGCGATTCACGAATCGGCCCGGGCGTCGTCCCAATCGTCCTCCGAAGAGACCCATTGCAGGGCAAGGTGCCGCTCGTAACAGACCGACATCATGTTCCCCTTCACATCGCCGTCCAGGTCGCGGAACCGGACGCCATCGACGAGGATGTCCTTACCGTCGTGATCGACAGGGATGTCGTCGTCGATCTCGTCCAGGGCCCGGGCGACAACCTTCTCGTATGAGTCCCCTTTCGGCGGGCGCATCCCCTCGAGTCGGAGCACCTCCGTCCGGCATCGCCAGTTCAGGAACTTCGCGCGGTGGCGCTCCGCCTCGATCTCTTTCTCGTTCCGGAGCCTGGCCGCGGCCAGGAACGGTGAAATGTCGCCCTGGTATGGTACCTTGTCGTAGGCGCCGTTCACGTCCCCGACCTCGTGGTACGTGGGCATTTTGGCGTACACTCGAATGGCCCACAGCAGCGCCTTCATGCTCTCGATCCGCCAGAACCGCTCCGCGATCTCGCCGTGCGTCCACTTGCCGAGCGCCTTGCGATGGAGCTTCTTCTCCTCCTTGGAGAGCCACTGATCGACCCCCTGCTCCTTGGCCCACCGGACCAGGCCCTCGCCCAGCTCTCGAAATCGGTCCCGGTCCGAGTCACCGTAGGAGATTCCGTTGTCGGCCTGGGACCGGAGGGAGATCAGGCACAGCGCGGCCGCCCGCCTGGCGACGGAGTCTTGGGTCTGCATGGGTGTCTCGCAGAGTGTGGGGGCCGGCCGGTGGACGTCGCCCAAAAAAAGCCGACGCGCCGGCCCCCCGGACACCAATAGCATTAGGACACCGAAGCGGGCAGACCTCGGAGCGTGGCCCATGTCAGCCGGGCGGATGAGCACGATCGGCCAGTGCCTGAGCGACCTGCGCGGGTCCGGCGCCGGCGGCCAGACCGACGGGCAGCTGCTGCAATCGTTCATCGACTGCCGCGACGGCGACGCCGTGACCGCGCTGGTCCGCCGGCACGGCCCCATGGTGTTGGGCGTCTGCCGGCGCGTCCTCGGCGGTACTCACGACGCGGAGGACGCGTTTCAAGCCACTTTCCTGGTCCTGGTCCGCAAGGCGACGTCGATCGTCCCGCGGGAACTCGTCGGCAACTGGCTCTACGGCGTCGCGTATCGCACCGCCCTCGAGGCGCGGGCCCGCAACGCCCGGCGGCGGGCGAGAGAGAAGCAGGTGAGGGACATGCCGGACCACGCAGTCGAATCGGAAGCCGCGTGGCCGGAGCTGGAACCATTGCTCGACCGCGAGCTGAGCCGGCTGCCGGAAAAGTACCGGGCGCCGGTCGTCCTTTGCGAACTCCAGGGCCGAAGCCGCAGTGACGCGGCTCGACAACTCAACCTTCCCGAGGGGACGTTGTCGAGCCGGCTGGCCACCGCCCGGCGAATGTTGGCCGGGCGCCTCGGCGCCCGCGGGCTGGCGCTGTCGGCCGGGGGATTGACATCGGTCCTGGTTCACAGCGCGGTGAGCGCATCGGTGCCGCCACCGCTTCTCGCCTCCACCGCCAAGGCCGCCACGCTGACGGCGGCGGGACAAGCAGTTGGTACAGTCGTCTCGGCCAATGTGGCCGCTCTGACAGAAGGAGTGTTGAAAACCATGTTCCTTGCGAAGCTCAAAGTCGCGGCGGTCGCGCTGGTCGCCGCCGGCGTGCTGGCCGGCGCCGGCGGACGTCTCGTCATGCCGCAGGCGCAGGCCGAAAAGCCCGGGGATAAAGTCGCCAAGGACGCGGGCCACAAGAACTCGACCGAGTTGAGTGCCGTGGTCAAGGCAGTCGATGCCTCTCGCGGCGTGCTGACGACCCACCCCAGCAAGACCACGCCGGAGGAGCAATCGTTTAACCTGGCCAAGGGCGTCAAGGTGTTCCTGGACGATGGCACGGGCGACAAACTCGGCTTCAGTGAGGGGAAAATCGGCGACGTGGCCGACGGGTCGCACGTGACCCTTCGCCTGTCGCCCGAAAACAAGGAGGTCGTCGGCATCTGGGTGGAAGGGCCGAGCGTCCAGGGCATCTTGAAGGCCGCGGACGCAACGCGGAATACCATCACCGCGAGTGTTTCCACGCACAAGGGCGAGCCGCCGGCTGACACGACGTTCAAAATTGCCAGGAACGCCCGCCTCGAGATCGACGACGGGCAGCCGAAGGACAAGACCAAGCCGGCCACGGAGCCCACCCTGGCCGACCTGCCGGCGAACGCCCAGGTGACTCTGCGATTGTCCGCGGACCGGAAGGTCGTCGGCAGCATTCGGGCGGAAGGGCTGACTGTCAGCGGCACGGTGAAAGCCTTGGACGCAGACAAGAACACTATCACAATCACCGTCGGCGGCAAGAAAGGGGAGCCGGGGGAGGATAAGTCCTTTACCGTGGCCGCGAACGTCCCGGTGTACATCGACGACGGCAAGGTGAAGGACAAGAAGAAGGCGGAGAGTCTCGGTGACCTCCCCGTGGGCTCGACCGTCACCCTGAGGCTCTCACTGGACCAGAAGTCCGTAGTCTCAGTCCGCGCCGAAGGTGGCAGTGTCCAGGGGAGCGTGAAATCGGTGGACGCGGCGGGGGACAAGATCACGCTGCACGACAAGGCCCAGGGGGAGAAGACCTACAACGTGATGAAGGATGCCCCGGTCGTGATTGATGACCACGCCGCCGTGCGGAAGCTCGCGGACGTGCCGGTCGAGTCCATGGTCAACCTGAAACTGCTCGCCGACCAGACGACGGTGCGAGCGATTTCGGTCCACGGCCCGACCGCGACAGGCAACGTCAAGGGGACCGCCGGCCCGGACCACATCAACCTGGAGAACAAGGAGGGGGAGAAGTCCTTCGCCCTCGCCAAGGACGTCCGGATCATGATCGATGAACACAAGAAGGGCAAGCTCTCGGACCTCATCGAGGGCACCGTGGCCCAGCTTCGGCTGTCCGCGGATCAGTCGTCGGTCCTGGAAATTCACGCGACCGGGCCCAGTTTCCGCGGCCGGGTCAAATTCGTGGACGCCGACAAGAACCTGATCACGCTGACGATCGGCGGGAAGAACGGCGTGGGAGGCGAGGACAAGGACTTCACGCTGTCGAAGGACACCGCGGTCGCGACCGAGACTTACGGCGCACCGCTGAAGTTGTCCGACGTGCGGACGGATCGGGAGGTGATCCTGCGGCTCGCGATCGATCAAAAGGCGGCAGCGCGGATCATCGTCCTCGGCGAGTAGGCGATCGTGCAATTAATGGCGGCCCGCCCGCGCGCGACGTCGGCGGGCCGCGTTTCCATTCACACGCGAACCGTCTTCCACTTCCCGCCCAGGAACCGGGCCAGGAACAGCACGCCCCGCACCGACAGGTCCGCGAACATCGCGATCCACGCCCCGACCAGGCCCAAATCCCACCCCGGCATCCGACCGAGCGTGCCCAGATCCAACTCCGGGCGCGTGAGCAGGTAAGCCATCGGAATGCGGATCACGAGGAAGCCGATCCACGTCAGCAAAATCGGGAAGCGAGTGTCCCCGGCCCCGCGCAAGACGCCGGTGAGGACGATGATCGCCGACAGAGCCGGCATCGCAAACGCCACGAGGTGCAAAAGCGGCACGCCCGCGTCCACGATCGGCTGCTGGTGGGTGTACGGGCTGAAGACCCGCAGCATGTCCGGGGCGAAGACGTAGAACAGGACGCCCATCACCGACATGGTGACGCAACCGAGGCCGAGGGCCACCCAGGCGACGTGTTCCGCGGCCCGCGGCTGTCGGGCCCCGAGGTTCTGGCCGACGAGCGCCGCGGCCGCCGTCGCGAACGCCTGCCCGCTCATGTACCCCAGCCCCTCACACCGGATCGCGGTCCCGTGAGCCGCGACCGCGACGTCCCCCAGCCCGTTCACCAATGACAAGAACCAAAGCTGGCAGAGGCCGATCGAGAGCGTGTCCACGCTCGCGGGGACGCTGATGCGCAAGAGCCGGTAGATGAGCGAGAGGTCGGGGGTCAGGAGTGGTGGTTGAAACCGCAACCCGTACCGCCCACGGACCAACACTGCCAGGACGGCCGCGCAACCGATCGCGTGACTCAGCGCCGTCCCGACACCGATACCGAAGAAGCCCATCGCCGGGATCGGACCGAAGCCGTGGAAACACGCCCACGCGAGCGGGATGTTCAGGATGGCCACGCCACTCAGGACGACCGGCCCGGTGCGCGTATCGCCAGCCCCGACCAGACAGGCGATTCCCGCCTGGCTGATCAGCTGACACGTGATCAGCGCAAGGATTGGCTGTAGGAATCGGACGGCGCTGTCGGCCGTATCACCATGGAGCCCGAGCGCGTGCACTCCCCAGGGGAGGATGCCGAGGATGAGCGGAGTCCCGGCCAGGCCAAAAACGATCGCGAGCAGGATGGACTGGTGCGTCGCCCGTATAGCCCCGTCGCGATCACCGGCCCCGACGAACCGGGCGACCAGGGCCGTACCGCCCACCGACACCAGGGCCGTGCACGACGAAAGAAACCAGGCGATGTAGTTCGCGGTCGTCTGCGCGGCCTGATAACCGATGTGCAGGTTCGGGTCGGGCGGAGCATTATTGCCAGCCAGGAATTGGTCGTAAAGGCCGACGCTGAGGATCAAAAACTGCTGCACCAGCACCGGCCAGGCGAGGCCGAGGACGAGTCTCCACGGGGGCCGAATGCCGTGAACGAGGTCCGGAGGGGCACTGGTCGGTCCGTCGGACGGCATTGGGTCCTGGAGTGTACTAGGCTTGCGGCTGAGCAGGGATTATACGTCGCCTATCGGGGTCGCAAGCATGCGCACCGTCCTCATCGCCCTATCCATCGGACTACTGGCCAGCGTCGTACCCGGGCCGCAGGTGGCCTGCCAGGACCGGGACGCCATCGACCTGTTCGGACGGAACATGAAGGACTGGTCGCGGCTCGGGACCGGGCGGAACCCGTGGAAGTTGACCGCGAGCAACACGCTTTACGTCGAGCGGGCCAACGACATCTACGTGGCCGAGCAGAACTTTGGCGACGGCACGTTGACGTTCGAGTACCGGTTCACACCGACCGAGGAAAAGACGGGATACAACGCCGCGGTATCAATCCGGCGGTCGGCGGAATCCTCCGGGTGCAAGGTCGCGCTCGGAGATGATTGCGGCGCCCTCTCGGTCTCCTTCGTTTCGGCGAGCGACCGCGAAAAGTCGGTCCAGACCAAGCCGGCCGATAACTTCGCCAAGCCGATCGGCGACTGGAACACGGTGGAGATCAAGACGATCGGGCGGTCGGTCGAGGTGATCATCAACGGCCGGACGACCGCGTCGTTCGACAACGCGAACGAGCGCGGCTTGATCGGCCTGCACGCCGAGGGCTCCGCGATCGAGTTTCGAGAGGTGATTTGGCGAGAGGCGGGCCGGTAGCCGGACAGTAGCCGTCACGGGCCAGAATGCTCCCGTCCGGGGTCAGTTCTTCTTCTTAGCGGTAATCTGCTGCAGTGCCCCCTGGATTACTTTCTGCTCGCGCTTGCTGTCACTCTTCTTGCGGGCCTCCAGCAGGGCTTCCCGGGCTGACTTCTTCAAGTCGTCGTCGGATGACATCGCCGCGAGCTCGCCGAGCCCTGTCTCCTGACCCGCGCGGGCCACTTCCGACTTCTCCTCCTTCAACAGGCCGATGATCTTCTCGATCGCGGCCTTCTTGTCGTCGGGGTCGATCTTGGCGAGGGTCTTGGCGGCCTCGGCGCGGACCGTTGCGTCGCCATCCTTGAGGATGGCGACGATGTCGCTGGTGTACGGCTCGGTCAGCTTGCGCTGGGCCGCACCGAGCTTACCGAGCTCGGTCAACGCGGTCGCGCGGACCTTGGCGTCCTTGCTCTTGAGGTCGGCTGCGTACTTCTTCGCCTCCTCCTCGCGGGGGGCGGCGGACGCGGTGACGGCGGTGATCAGGCTCGCGGCGAGCGTGGCGATTAGTCGGGATGACATGGTCGATTCCTGCGGCTGAGGTGCGATCGGAAGTGGTCCCGGATAAATGATAGAACCCGCCCGGGACGGGCGGGTTCCGATTTGCCGTTAGCCGCGACGCGGAGGCTTTGCGGAGCGGAGCGCGTCACCTGCACGCATCTGACACCTCGACACTGCGCCTCGAGGCGTCGGCCTTTCGCGCTCCGCTCTGCAAAGCCTCCGCGTCGCGGCTTCACGATGGGCTCGGCAGAGAGTCAGGTACCCACGAACCGCGACGACTGGACGTGAAGCCGCGAAGCGGAGGCTTTGCGGAGCGGAGCGCGAAAGCCAAGCGTGTCGGGGGCTTACGGTGAGCGCCCCGGGGAAGCGAGGTGACGCGCTCCGCTCTGCAAAGCCTCCGCGTCGCGGCTAACGGCCCGGACTCGCGCAGTCTCGTGCGTCAATCCGACGCCGTCTCGTACTCCCCTTCGACCGCGTCCTTTTGATCCTGCTGAATGTCGTCCCCCTTCAATTCACTTAGCTTGCCCTTCCCGTCCTTGACCTCCCATTTGAAGGTGAACTTGTACCCCTTTTCCTTGGTGACCGGGAAGTCGCCCTTCTTTTCGAAGGTCGTCACCTCGCAGCTCAGAACCCCTTCCTTGTCGCGCGTGTATTTACTGGTCATGACGCAGCCGGCGTCGCCGGCGCTGACGTTGAACTCCATCACGTTGTCCTTCTTGAAGACGATTTTCAGGTCGAGGTCCCCGGCCTTGCGTTTGTACGAGCCGGTCAGTTCCTTCTCCTCCGCGGCGGCGGGCAGGACCAGCACGCCGGCCGCGAACAGGGCGACCACCGACAGGATGCGCATGGGAGTCTCCGTGCATGGGCGAGATGCCTATGGTTTGGCCCCCCGAGGGGTGGGCGGCCAGGGGGCCTCATCCACTCTTCTTCAAACGACCGCCTTCAACAAGTGAGCGAACCGGCCGCGCCAGGCCCGGGGCACGTCCGCCGTCAGCGTGATCGGCTCGGCCCGGGTCGGGTGCAGGAACGTCAGGGCCCGGGCGTGCAGCCCGATGCCGGGGCCGAGATTGGACGCGGACCCGTACTTGCGGTCCCCGTACACCGGCCGGCCGCGCGACGCGAGCTGGACTCTCAACTGGTGAGTTCGCCCGGTCTGCGGGCGGATTTCGAGGAACGTCAGCCCGCGGTGCTCGGCCTTCACTGCGTAATGCAGGAGCGCCTGCCTGGCACCTTCCGTTTCCGGGTCCACGACCTCGACGACGCCGGCGATGGGCTCCTTGCGAAGCCAGTCCTCGAGCGTACCGGCAGCATTTAGCGGGAAAGCCCCCGGCTCGCCTGCTGAGGCTGATTCCACGACCGCCCAATAGACCTTTTCCACCAGGTTGTCCCGGAACTGCTCGCTCAATCGGGCCGCCGCCTTGCTCGTCCGAGCGAACAGGAGCACGCCGGACACCGGCTTGTCGAGCCGATGCACGACCCCCAGGAAGACATTACCGGGCTTCTTGTGTTTCTCTTTCAAATACGCTTTGACGACGCGGTCGAGCGTCTCCTCGGACCCGCCGAAGTGGGCACTCGGCCACCCGGATGGCTTGTTCACGGCCACCAGGTGGTTGTCCTCGTACAGGACGTCGAGCGCGTCGGCGAAGGACACGCGGGCCTCCGGGCCGGGGGCTCTGGACATGGTAGCGGGAAACGGAGCATGGCGCGGCTTTTGCACGACCCGGTCCGAGGTGATACCATCTCCGTATCGCGTCCGGCCGGTTGGGTGAGCGATGCTCCTACGCACCTACGTCAAGCGGTTGCGCATGGAAGCCTCGCTGTACGACTTGCCCCGTCCCATCCCCCCGGAGGGATTCTTTCTCATCCCGTGGGATCCTGACCTTCTCGAAGTCCATGCCGAGGTCAAGTACCGCTCATTCCGCGACACGCTGGACGCGGCCATCTTCCCGAACCTGGGCCGTTTGGACGGCTGCCTAGAATTGATGCGGACGATCGCCGCCCACAAGGGTTTCTTGCCAGGGGCCGCCTGGTTGGCCCGCGTGCCCGAGGGGTATTGCGGCTGCATCCAGGGCGTCCGCACCGGCCGCCGGACAGGCATGATCCAGAACCTGGGGGTCCTGGACGACTGCCGCGGCCGCGGGTTCGGCAGGGCCCTCCTGGACGCCGCGATGCACGGGTTCCGCGCCGCCGGGCTGTCCGCGGTCCAACTCGAGGTAAGCGCCCGCAACGGCCCGGCGGTGCGCCTCTACCGGTCGGCCGGGTTCGAGGTCTTCAAGACGCTCTACCGCGAGACCAAGGCCGAGTACACCGAATACGCCATCTGAACCGGGTATGGGGTGGGGGTTTCGGGTGCGGGCCATACCCTATACCCGATACCCCCCACCCGCGTTGACAAGTGCCGCAAGACATCCACACGCAAACCCTGCCCAATGGGCTCACTCTCCTGGCCGAACGGATGCCCCACGTCCGGTCGGCCGCCTTCCATGTCCTGGTCCCGGCCGGGGCCGCGTACGACCCGCCCGGCCGGCACGGGCTGGCCGGCCTCGTGTGCGACCTGATCACCCGCGGGGCCGGCAGCCGCGA
>DATFWZ010000535.1:0-2871 GCA_035258765.1 Gemmataceae bacterium | reverse complement strand
CGGGAACCCGTAGTGCCGGCCGCGCTCCAGGTGCAACAACTCGTCGAGCGGGTTGCCGTTCGGCAGCCACGTCGCCCCCTCCTGGTCCGTGGCGAACAGGTCGCCGGCGCGGTTGAACGCCAAGCCAACGGGGAAGCGGATACCGGTGCAGAAGATCTCGCGCTTCTTGAAGTCGGGGGACACCTTCAACACCGTTCCCCGCTCGCCGTCGAGCCGGTACCCGGGTTTGCCGTCCTTGTCGATCAGGTAGGCGTTCGTGTAGTCCGTCGTGCCCAGTCCGAAGTAGACGCTGCCGTCCTTCGGGTCGATCGCCACGCCGAGGGCGTCCACACCGTGCGGCAGCTCCTTCCACCCGTCCGCGATCACCACCTCCTTGTCGCCGACGTCGTCGCCGTCGGTGTCCACGATCAGCGAGCACTTCCCCTTGGCGGCGACGAACAGCCCGCGGCCGTGCTTGTACCCAGGCGGCGTCAGGGCCATCCCGATCGGCGACCGCAGCCGGCCCTTGTTGTCCCAGAACAATTCCGCCTTGTCCTCCAGTCCGTCGCCGTCGGTGTCGGAGAGCAGGTAAACGTTGCCGTCGTAGGCCAGGGCGACCAGCTTGCCGTCGTCGCGGTAGCGGACGTTGTTGATGTTGGTCAGGTCGAGCGGGAGTTGGCGGACGCTGAATCCGGGGACGAACATCTGCACCGGCGGCGGGTCGGGAATGGACTGCAGTGGCCGCGTGCCGGTCATCCGGAGCGTGTCCGGGAGGAGGCGCTTGACCTCGGCGTGCTTGGCCGCGAGGTACTCGCGGACGCGGCCCGCCTCGGCGTCCGTCAGCATGCGGTTCAAGACGATTAGCTCGGCAATGTCACCGGCGAACGGCCCGCGGACCTGCTGCGGCCCGGGCCCGTTCGTGTAGTACCGGGCCCCGATGGTGAACTCGTCCATCCGGAGCGAGGCCGGCGTAAACGGCCGCTCGCCTGCGGGCTTGCCGTCCACGACCAGTCGTACTTTCCTCGCGGTCGGATCGGCGCTCACTTCAAGCACTTGCAAGGTGCCGAACGGGCTCGAGGACTTGAGCAGGTTCGCGGCCCCGCCGAACCCGCGACCTTCGACGTTGAGCTGGCTGAACGCGGGCGTGGGGTACGGGCCCAGGTCGATGGTGAACCCGCTCTCGTAGTCGCGCTGGTCCTTCGCGTTGGCGGCGCAGAGCCCGCAGAAGGTGCCCGGGTTGTTGTGCGGGGCCGCGACGAGGAAGACGGTGAGCCCGTCGAGCGAGCGGTCGAGGCCGGTGACGCGCAGGTGGTCGTCCTGTCCGTCGAACCGGACGACCCGTCCGGCGCCGACCGCCACGACAGTTGGTCGGGCCTCGACGTTCTCCTGACACACGTGCCGGCCGTGCCCGGAGCCGTCGGGCCAGGACTCGAGCCGCGTGCCGTCGGCCCGCGACGTCAGTCGTGAGGCGTCGAGCCATAGCTCCAGCCCGGCGGTCACGGGCAGCTTGTCGTCGGCCCACTTCTCGGCGGCGGACGCCGTCGTCGCGAACAAAGTGACCAGGCAGGCGGACACGCGGACGGTCGGCATGGACGGCGCTCGCGGGTTCCCGGGGCGTCGGGATGTTCGACGTTATACGTCGGCGCGTGAGTCGAGAACGCAGAACCCGGGGGCGCTGCTCCGGGCACCGGAGGTGCTCTCCATAACGCGTACGGCTAGGCCCCGGATCAAGCATCGGGCTCCCAGAGCCGCTTGCGAAAGTACTCCCGCCACGCCTCCGGAAGCGCGGGTAGCTCGGTCACGCGACGCAGCAGGTCTTGGTTCGCGGCGTCCGCCGTGTACAGATCGACCACCTCGGCCACCGTGACGCCCGGCTCATTCCGAGCGATTAACTCGATCGAGTCGCCCGCTGTCACTTCTCCCTCTTGAGCGACGGAGAGATAGAAACCGTTCCGCCGGCTGCGCAGAAAGCGCTTCACCATGTCCGGCCGGCCGAAGCGGATACCGAGCTTGAAGCAGGGCATCCGGGGCTGGGTCACCACGAACTCGGTCGAGCCGACCCGAAGGCGATCCCCGATGCGAACCGAGTCTTCCAGCAAGCCCTCCGTCGTGAAGTTCTCTCCGAACGCGCCCCAGGGGAGATCGTCGCCGGGCAATTCCTCGCGCCAGAACGCGTAGTGCTCCGACGGGTAGGCATAGACGGCCTTGTCGATCCCCCCGTGGACCGTGAGATCGGATTGCTGATCTCCCTCCAGGTTCAATGTTGTCACTCGAACTCGGCCCGGCACCGGCGACTTGAAGATGGACGTCCGAACGGTCCCTCCGCGCCAATCGACCTCCCGGGGAAGGCCCACGTTGATCGACAGGAGCCGCATTGCCATCCTCCCGCGACCCTCTTTCGCGCAGCCCGAAGGCTACCCCTCCTCCGCGAGCAGTTCGTCGATCCGCTGGCGCACGAGCCGCTCACCCTTCGTCGTCCCCGAATCCAGCTCGCCCTCCCAACGATATCGCACCCGGCCGGCCTTGTCGATCAAGTAGATGCTCGGCCAGTAGCGGTTGTTCCAGTTCCGCCAGTTCTGCCCGGTGTTGTCCACCGCGATCGGGAACGTCAGGCCGCTCTTCTCGGCCTTGGCACGGACCTGTTTCAGGTCGGCCTCGCCCTCGGATTCCGGCGTGTGAATGCCGACGATGGTCACACCCTTGCCGCCGTACTCCTTCTGCCACGCCCGGTAGGCAGGGTAGTTATGAATGCAGTTGATGCAGCCAAACGTCCAGAAATGCACCACAACCACCTGTCCGCGGAGCGACGCCAGCGTCAGTGGCTCGCTCTGGAGCCACTCCGTACCGGGCGCGAATTCCGGTGCGCTCGTAAGTACTGCCGCCGGCGGGTCG
>DATFWZ010000534.1:0-14370 GCA_035258765.1 Gemmataceae bacterium | reverse complement strand
CTGCGCCGGGACGCTGAACCGCAGCCCGTTCGGCCCGCCCGTGGTGCCGCCGCTGGGCCGCGACGAGCTGACCGGGCTGTTCGGCGCGGCGGAGAAGTGGCCCGTCACGAAGGACGCCGCCCAGCACACGCGGCGGAGCGTCTACCTGCTGGTGCGGCGGACCTTCGTCTACCCGCTGTTCGCCGCCTTCGACCCGCCGGAGGTCATGGCGAGTTGCCCGCGCCGGCAAGAGACCGTCGTCCCGACGCAGGCGCTGGCCCTCTTGAACGGCCCGGTGGCGCGCGAGCAGTCGGCCGCGTTCGCCCGCCGGCTGCTCCGGGATTGCGGCGGGCGACCGGAGGACATCGTGCCCCGGGCTTGGCGGCTGGCGTTCGGACGGTCGCCGACCGCAGCCGAGACTGAGCGGTCGCTTGCGTTCCTCGCGAAGCGCAACGTGACCGATGATGCGGAGGCGGCGGTCGCGGAGTTGTGCCTCGCCCTGTTTAGTGCCAACGAGTTCGTGTTTGTTGATTGAGGACCAGTCGTGAATCAACCTGGCCTGAGTTCGCACCGGCTTCCGACCCGCCGCGAGATGCTCTTGCGAGCGGGCGCCGGGTTCGGCGCCTGGGCCGTGCTCGACCTGCTCGCGCGCGAGGCGATAGGCGCTCCGGTCGCTAACGCTCCCGGCTCGCCGAACCCACTCGCCGCGAGGAAGCCGCACGTCGAAGCCAGGGCGAAGTCCGTCATCTTCCTGTTCATGCAGGGCGGGCCGAGCCACATCGACACGTTCGACCCGAAGCCGAAACTGAAGGAACTCCACGGCCAGCCGCTGCCGCCGAGCGCGATCGCCGGCCTTCGACTCCAATTCACGAAGAACGACGCGGCGATCCTCGGCTGCCCGCAGCCGTTCCGCAAATGTGGCGATTCGGGGATCGAGATCGCCAACACCTACCCGCACCTCCAGGCCTGCGCCGACGACCTGGCCGTCATCCGGTCGTGCTACCATGAGTCGTTCAACCACGCGCCGGCCCAGTACATGCTCAACACCGGGTTCTCGCGGATGGGCTACCCGTGTCTCGGGTCGTGGGTCACGTATGGACTGGGGAGCGAGTCGGAGAACTTGCCGGCGTTCGTCGTGATGTGCACGACCGGGGACGTGAAGGGCGGGCCTCCCGTCTACGGGCAGGGGTTCCTCCCCGGCACGTATCAGCCGACCGTGTTGCGGAACGCCGGGTCGCCCGTGCTCTACCTCGATACGCCGGGCCGCGGCGACGGCCGGCGCGACGTCCTCGAGCTGGTGCAGTCGCTCAATCGGGACCACCAGTCGGCGCGCGGCGAGGAGGTGGACGACCTGTCGTCGCGGATCGCGTCGTACGAGCTGGCCTTCCGCATGCAGGCGGCCGTGCCGGACGCGGTGGACCTGTCGAAGGAGACCGAGAAGACGAAGGAGCTCTACGGCCTACATGACAAGCTGTCGGCCCGGTTCGGGACGTCGTGCCTCCTGGCCCGGCGGCTGGTCGAGCGGGGAGTCCGGTTCGTCCAGATCTTCACGGGCAGCGGCGGGGCCGACGACTGGGACGCGGCCCACGCCGACAACGACAAGACGCATCGCGAAATGGCCCGCCGGGTGGACCGGCCAATCGCCGGCCTGCTCAAGGACCTGAAAGCTCGCGGGCTGTTGCAACAGACGCTCATCATCTGGGGCGGCGAGTTCGGCCGCACGCCGGTCGCCGACGGCCGCTACCCGGACAAGCCGGCCGGCCGCGACCACAACCCGTACGGGTTCACCACCTGGCTGGGCGGCGGGGGCGTCAAGGGTGGCCGGGTCGTCGGGGCCACGGACGAGTTCGGGCTGCGGTCCGTCGAGGACCGCGTCCACGTCAATGACTTACACTCGACCATCTTGAAGCTGCTGGGTCTCGACCACCGACAATTGACCTTCCTCTTCCAGGGCCGCGAGCAGCGTCTCACCGACGTGGGTGGCGACAACGACATTGCCGACCGGCTGCTCAAATAGAGACGGCACCGGTTGAGGCCCCTCTGTCTCAGGGCCCGCGATATCCTCCGCGTCAAATCTTGGCCGTTTATTCGCGCCGAAGGGATTCACACGGGAGCCGCGGTTTGCCGGCCGCTCCGGCCGGCGACCGCAATTACAACGGAGGACTCCCCGTGGCGAACATGGCTGCCGCTGTAAACCACGCCAATAACTACTGGTATCGGTCTTGCGCCGACGGCGATGTCTGGACGCCGAATGCGCCCGTCAACGCCAACCGCGAGTGCGCCGCGCGAGGCCTCAACCCGGCGGAATGGGCGGGCCGGTTCCTGAATTACGAGCGGCCGGGCAGCTTGGCGGAGGGACTGTTCCTGATCCCCGCCGCCATCGGCCATCCGGCCATCATCAAGGCCCGCGACTTCATGGCCCGCAACTTCCCCGACAGGCATTTCCTCTGCTCCTGGTCGGATAGCAAGAAGGACACGTTCGAAGGGCAGACCCCGCCGTATACCGGGCTCAACGACTGCTCACATTTCGTGTCCGAGTGCCTTCAGAAGGGCGGCGTGTCCACCTGGTCGCTCAACGCGCCGGGCCTGGTCAAGGGCCTGCGGGCCCGGCCCGACACCAAGACGTTGTGCCACCAGGTCGATAAAGACGCGGCCCGCTGGATCATCAACTGCGGCTTATTGACGCCGGGAGACGTTGTTGCCTACTCGGACTGGACCGGGTTTCGCCACGCGACCCTGTACCTGGGCGGGCGGATGATCGCCATGCACACCTCCGCCAATCACCCTGACGGCAACCCGTCGTTCCTCCGCAACGACCAGAACGGTCCCAATAACTGGGAATCGTCAGCCCACGCCGCACACCCGAACATAACCCTCATTCACTTCGGCGATCGCGACGCGGACACGCGGCCGGTCCGGTGGGCCCACGGCTGGTGGAAGGTCACCGGGGCCAGCGGGGTCTTCTACTACCACTTCACTCCCGAAGGGCAGACGGGGTGGACGTCGTCGTCGCCGACGACGCTGACCCGGCCGCCGGACAATCCGGGCGGCCGCGGCTACTGGTTCATCAACCCCGACGGGAGTATTCAGGTCTGCTGGCGTGATACCGGCATGCTCGAGTTCTTCCGGCCACAGCCAAACCAGGCCATGACCGGGGCGAGCACCGGCGAAGTGCTCAACGGCGTGCGGCTCGGCCCGTGATCGTGGCGTCGTACGTGAGCCGCGACAGAATCCATCCCTAGCGAACATTTCAGGTCGATGTAGCGACCGCGCGAGGCGGAGCCTGAAGCGCAGCGAGGGCGACGCCGGGCAGGCAGTTCGCGGGGCACCCGCGCGCTTCCCGGTGGGACAAGGCCCGACAAGATCGGAATCTTGTCGCCACGGGAGTGGTTCAGCCGCGGGGTCTTTCGTGGGCACGAGATTCCGATCTTGTGCGCTCCGACCAGCGCCCCGTTGCCTTCGCTTCGCTTCGGGCTCCGCCCCTCCCGCGACACCGTCCCGAAGTGCGCTCCAGTGGTTCGTTGCAGCTCAACTGTGGCGGCAGGCCTCCAGGCCTGCCGGTTCATCTCCGCCAGGCCTGGTGGCCTGCCGCCGCAGATCACGTGCAATGCACCACTAGTCGCTTGGCAACCTGAGCCGCGGGCGGCAAAAATGTATCCCTTGGGGTCGCCGGCGGGTACTTACATAGGGACCGGCACCCCAAGGGATGCGAATGCCACCAAACCAAGCGACGCCGGTTGCCGCTCTGCGGCGGCTGGCCGGCCCCGCGGTTGACGCGGAGCCGGACGAAGAACTTCTCCGGAAATTCTGCGCCGACCGGGACCCGGCCGCGTTCGCCGCGATCGTCCGGCGGCACGGCGGCCTTGTCCTGGACGTCTGTCGCACCGTCCTGCGCAACGAGGCCGACGCCGAGGACGCTTTCCAGGCCACCTTCGTCGCCCTGGCCGCGGACGCCCGCCGGGTTCGCCGCCCCGCCGCGCTGGCCGGGTGGCTGCACGCGGTCGCCTGCCGCACGGCCGGGAAGGCCCTGCGGGCCCGCGGCCGCCGACGCGCCCGAGAGGCCCGCGTGCTGGCCCGCCCGGACGCGGCCGCACCCGACCTGTCGTGGGCGGAAGTCCGCGAGGCCATCCACGACGAGGTCAACCGCCTGCCCGAGCGCTACCGGGCGGCGGTCGTCCTCTTCTACCTCGCCGGCCGGACGCAGGACGAAGTCGGCCGGGCTTTGGGCCTGTCCACAGCCGGGGCCAAGAAGCGGCTCGAGCGCGGTCGAGCCCTGCTGGGGTCCGCCCTGGACCGCCGCGGGTTCGGGCCGACGGTCGCCCTCGCCGCGGCCGCGATCGCCTTGCCCGCCGCCGCCCCGGCCCTGGCCACGAACGCCACCGAGCTCGCCGTTCGCTTCGTCACGAGCCCCGGGACCGTGCCCCCGGCCATCCTCTCCCTCCTCTCCAGTGGAGTCCGACCCATGTCCGCCAAGATCGCGTTCGGGGCCGTCGCATTGATGGGGGTCGCGACGACGGTCGGCTTCGGGGTGCTCCGGGGCGGGTCCGCGGACCAGCCGGGTCGCGCCGACGACCCGCCCGCCGCGGCCAAGGCGAAGGCGCCGGCCGGCGGCCCGGAGCCGGAGCGGACGTCGCCAACCCCGCGGGCCGCGGCGGGTGACGGGCGGACGAAAGAGTCCCCGTCCGGGCTGACTGCGGAGATGGCTCGGTTCCGCGCGCTCACTCCGGCGGAGCGCTTGAAACACGTCGAGAAGCTCGCGGGGGCCGACGCGCCGGTCGCGGCCGCGACTCGCGGCGACCTTGCCGCTGCCGTCGTCGAACGCGGCTCGATCGAGCCGGCCGGCTATGCCGACTTGATTTGCAAAGTGAAGGCAAAGGACAAGGAGACCCCCGCCACGACGATCAAGTGGGTGATTGACGAGGGCAGCCTTGTCAAGAAGGGGGACCAGCTCGCGCTGCTCGACGACTCCGCGATCCGCGAGCAATTCCAGGCCACCGCGGTGAAGGCGAAGGAGGCGGAAGCCGCGGTGGCCGTGGCCGAGGAGAATGTGAAGCTCGCCCTGCACGAGGGCGAGGCCGAAATCCGGCTGGCGGAGATCGACGTCAAGCTGGCCGCGGTGGAGTTCAAGGGGTCCAAGGAGCTACTGGACCTGAAGGTCGAGCAAGCGAAGCTGAAGCTCGATCGGGCGCGGGCCCGCGCCAAGGCGCAACAAGCAAAGGCCGAGGTGGAAAGGCGGGCGCGAATCGCCGCCTGGGAGCTGGAGGTCCAGCGGCATGGCAATATCGAGGCCGAGCTGAAGCAATGCGTGCTGACTGCCCCTTCGGACGGACTTGTCGTGTACCACGTCCCGCCGGCAGGTCGATTCGGCGGGGCCGGAGCGATCGTCGCCCAGGGCGAGCCGGTGCGCGAGGGGCAAAAGTTATTGCGCGTCGCGGACCTGAAGGAACTGGTCATCGCCGTCCGGGTTCACGAGGCGCAGATCTCGACGGTCCGCGTCGGTCAATCGGCCCAGGTTCGGGTGGACGCCTTCCCGACGAAGCTGCTGCGCGGAAAGGTCACGCAGGTTTCGCCGGTCGCCTCACCAGTTGATTGGAAGTCGGCGGATATCAAGGTGTACCCGGTGATGGTCGCGATCGAGGACGCGCCCCCCGGGTTGAAGCCTGGCATGTCCGGCGACGCGAACATCGCGACCGGCGAACGCAAGGCCGTGCTGCAGGTGCCACTGAAGTCGGTCGTGACTGCCGGGAAGGACCGCGTCTGCTTCGTCAAGTCGGGGCAGGAGCTGCTCGAGCGGAAGGTGGTCACCGGGGCGAGTGATGGGAGTTCGATCGAGATCAAGGAAGGGTTGAAGGACGGCGATCTCGTGATTGCCGACCCGCCGGGCCTTCTGGGACGGCCATAGATTCGCGAGTGCGCTGCAGGCAGCGCGGGCCGTCCGGGTTACCCTACTCGGACTGCCAGCGGACGCTCGCGACCCTCCCGTCCTTGAACTCCAGGATCGCCGGCCCCGGCCTGTTGGTTTCCGGATTCATCACGCGCTCGGCGTACGACCACGTCCGGGGGGTGTTGTCCGGATTGTCTTGAGTCGCGGTCGGTCGGCCCAACATCTCGGTCAGTTCGTCGGTTGTCCTGCCCATCGTCAGGGCGCGAAACATTTCTCGCGTGTAAATCAGTCTTGTGAAGTCGAACTCTGCATTGATGGCGGCCTCCTCCCTCTCCGCCTCGGCCTGTTCCAGCGCCGCCTGCCTGCCGTTCCGGGCGCCGACGAGCAACACTGCCCCGAGTCCGAGTAGAACCAGTAGGACGACGACGACCGCAAAGATGGCGACCGCGCTGCCCGACTGCTTCCGGGGTGGGGGGTCGTCGAAGTCATCGTCGTGGTCGCGGCGCGCCATGGGTGAGTGAGTGTCGCGCGCCGCGGACTGCCGGTCAAGTGCCTCCTCGACAGGTCGGTCGCCGGCACGCGATTCCGAAAAATCGGCCAGTTTTCGCGAACTTTTCGGCTCGCTCGCGCGTCTACTAAGCTACGAGACGCGGTACTCATGCCGACACTCTGAGGATGCAATGAGATCCGATTCGATCGGCGAGCGATCAGCGCAAGACGGACGCGCCGCCCGTGTGACGCCGACGCGGCCGTCCGCGCTCTCTTTACGAACATGACGCCAGGCTTGAGTCAGACACCCTCAAGGCCGGGCGTGATCGCCCGGCCTTATTCATTGGAATGCAAGGAGAACTGGCTCGCACCCGACCGCAGGAGCTTACAAACACGGCAAAATCGACGCACGCGTCGGTTTGTAGGTTCGAATCCTACCTCCTCCGCTCACTCAGTGATAAATCGGAGGAGGAAATGCTCTTGGAACTTGTGCGGGCCTGATTTTTTTGTGAACCTGGGGAGGCGGTGGAGGAAACGATGGCGCCGTTGGGGGACCCGATCATGGCCGACCGCGAGCACGGCGTTGCCGTCGTCCACATTCGCTTCGAGGGTCGCAGCCTCGACATCCCGCAGGCCGAACTGGATGTCGGCGCGGCGTCGAGCGACAACGAGATCAAGCGCGCCCTGGCCCGCCACCTGGAGGTGCCGCCGGCCAAGCTGCGCGAGTATGTGATTGACCGGCACGAGACTGGCAACATGACCGTCCGGCCCGAGGCGGTCTTCGGCTGACAGGAGAACAACCCGTACCCAACGGCACGAGCGTACAAACCTCTGATAAAGGTAGTGGTCGTGGGTTCGAATCCCACCCCCCGGACTTCGACCCGGGGGTAGCTCAGTGGTCAGAGCACTAAACAATCGCTTATGCGACTCGTACGGGTTTAGCTTTCGGCGGTCAGCAGTCAGCGATCAGCCAATCAGTCTGGCTGATCGCTGACTGCTGACCGCTTTTCAGGAGCCAGCCCATGGCCGCACGCCAGCCGAACCGCGAGCAGGACCTGCGCCTGGAACTCCTCAACTCGCTCCTGACGACCCCGCACCGCGAACTCGCGAAGATCTGGCCGGTCCACCAGGAGATGGTGGCCAAGGACCCGCGCTTCTACGTCCGCCTGGGCGCCTGGTACGCCGACCACGGCGACGTCCGCGACCACAAGGAGATGTTCGTCATCACGCTGGTCCTCAGCGACTTCGAGGGCCATCGCGACGTGGGCCTCGCCATGCTTCGCGGCCTGCCGCCGTACGAGGTCGTCCGCGTCCTCGACTTCATCCACGGCCGGAAGAAGACGAAGAAGGTCCGCGCCGACGCGAACCGGGAGAAGGCGAACCGAGAGCGCAAGCGACCGGAGGCCGCCAAGGAGCGCGAGGCGCCGGCGCAGACGGTCGTCGAAGACTTCGGCCTCTTCCGCAACCCGCCGCGGGCCTTGAAGACGGAAATCACCCGCTACCTGCGCGAGCGCGAGGCCGACCCGGAGTGGTTCGACGGCAGCGTGCTGGTCGCCCGGAAGGCGATCAAGCGGCTGTACGCGCTGTTGCACGTGAAGCCGGGCGAGCGGGCACAGCAGATCCTCTTCGACGAGGACCCGCCGGCCGACAGCCGGCTGGCCGCACTCAAGAAGCTGTCGCGGGCGACGACGCCTGTCGAGCAGGCGGCCGCGATCATCGAGCATCGCGTCCCGTACCGTGTCGCGGCCACGGTGGTGCACCAGATGACGCCGACGGTCCTGCTGGCGCTGATCGACGTGATGAGCCCGCAGGAGGTGATCAACAACCTGGCGGCCCTGAAGCGCCGCGGGGCCATGGACAACCCGGACCTGAAGGCGCAGATCGAGCGGAAGCTTGAGGCGGCCAAGACGAGCACGCGCGTCAGCGCCTTCAAGGCCGAGGAGGCGATGAAGGCGGCGAACCTGTCGAAGGAGGTCCGCGAAAAGCTGGAACAGGTGGCCGACGCCCAGGTGAAGGCCAAGGGTCGGATCACCCGGCCGACGGCGCTCCTGATCGACAAGTCCTCTTCCATGGACCTGGCAATCGAGCTGGGCAAGCGCATTGGCGCGATGATCTCAGCGATTTGCGAGAACGAACTGCACGTGTACGCGTTCGACACGATGCCCTATCCGATTGGGCGGGGGGGCAACGACCTCGCGTCGTGGGAGAAGAGCCTGCGCGGCATCCACGCCGGTGGGTCGACCTCCTGCGGCGTCGTGCTCGACTACATGACGCGGAAGCGCCAGTACGTCGAGCAGATCGTCATCATCACGGACGAGGAGGAGAACACGCCGCCACTGTTCGTGGAGGCGTTGAAGAAGTACCGAGAGACGCTCCCGGCGGACCCGAACGTCTGCTTCGTGCGGACGCCGAACGCGCGGGATCACCTGGAACGGCAATGCCGCGACGCCGGCCTGGCTTGCGACGCGTTTCAGTTCACGGGCGACTATTACGCCCTGCCGAACCTGGCGTCGCTGGTCTCTCGCCCGTCGAAGCTGGAACTGCTCATGGAGATCATGGAGTACCCCCTGCCGACGCGGAAGCCTGCGTAAGGCACTCAAATCATTTCCTGACGACGGGACGGCTTCGGTCGTCTGGTCGTCTTTCCGCGCTCGAGGAAACACCTGGTAGTGAACATGGCCCGGATCACAAAGGACAAGACGGCGGTCGCTGCGATCGATCCGCTGAATCACCTCGATTTGGCATTCATCGTCGATACGACGGGCAGCATGGGACCGTTTATCGACGCGGCCCGACAGCACACGGTCGCGACGCTGCGACGTCTGACGAGCGATTCCGCGAGGCCGGTCGATCTTCGCACGGCGGTCGTCGAGTATCGGGACCATCCGCCTCAGGACATGTCGTTCGTGACGCGCGAATATGGTTTTACGAACGAACTACCCGAGGTGCAGAAGGTCATAGCGAAACTGAAGCCGGATGGCGGCGGCGACATGCCGGAAGCGGTGCTAGATGGCATCCATTCGTCCTGCCGCTCTCTGGAGTGGCGGCCATACAGCCGGCGTACGGCGATTCTGATCGGCGATGCCCCTCCCCATGGTTGGCGCGGACAGACGCCGCACGGCGCCTGTGCGTGTGGTGAAACGGTCGATTCCGCCACCGCAGTGCTTGAACAGCAGCGCATCGTCCTCTACGCGGTCGGCCTGACGTCGGCGGCCGACGCGTCGTTCATGTGGCTGGCCCGCGCAACGGGCGGCTCCTATGTCGCCGCTCACCGGGGGCACGATGCGATAGATGCACTCGAGGCCCTTCTGGCCCGGGAATTCGCCGAACTTGATTTCGACAGCCGCGTGCGCGATGGCCATCGGAAGTACCCCGAGGCGACCGTCGACGAACTGGCGGCAGTGCTCGACAGCCTGCCTGGGCGGGTTGCCGTGAGCCTGAGCCGCCTGGGCCGCCGCGGACTTTTGGCTATGGAACCGGCCGCTTCGGCAGTACACTAGGAAAGAGCCGGGGCCGGCTGCCCGACCGCAAGAGCATACAAACCCATTGGTGCCGAGGGTTCGCCCTCGGATACACGGTCGTTAAGCTCTTGGAACTTGCAGCCGGCCCCGGTCTTTTCGCGCCATGGCCAAATCGAAAGACGTGACCGATGCCCTGACTCGGCTCGCCGCCGCGGAAGTGAAGTTCCTGGCGAGCGAGTTCCTGGCCCCGGTCGTTCGCGGCGGGCGGGTGCAGGTGCGCATCGCGGGGGTCATCTGCACGCTGCGCATCCGGCCGGCGAACTTCGAGGGCTGGGGCGTCTTTCGGCCGTCATCCCATTCCGACGCGACGTTCGTTCGCCAGGCCAGATTGGCGGAGCGGGCACGCTACCTCGAATTGTTCCCCCTCGTCCGGCTCATTCTGACCGCAAAGCAGGATGACCAATGGTCCGCGCTGCCGGCGCACCGGTCCGACTCCCGGTTCCGGATTGACGGATTGATCCCGGTTCGGCTGGTTGAGGAAGCACAGCCGTTCGAGGTAGTGGAGGCGCGGTTCGACGGCAAGCACTTCTGGTACGCGGGCCCCGATTCGCGTTGGGACCCGGGAGCCGCGAGCTACCTGCGTCAGCAGCTCGGACTGCTGACGCCCCCGGAGAAGTTGCAACGCCCGGGATTGACGGCCGAGGAGCGGGCCGCGTACGCGCTCAACTACTGGCCCCGCTACGAGGCGACGGAAGAGGCCCGGCGGAGCCGCGAAGAAGAGCGCCTGCGCCGCGTCCTGGAGCACGCCGGCGCGGAACTCGCGGGCTACGTCGAGCGGCACGACGTCTACACGGTCACCTACGAGGTGGACGGCCGGCGGCATGTCTCGGCCGTGTCAAAGGCGGACCTGTCGGTGCAGGTGGCCGGCATCTGTCTGAGTGGCGAGGACGAGAACTTTGACCTGCAGAGCTTGGTCGGCGTCATCCGCGAGGCGCAGGGCGGGGGCGGATTCCTTCGCATCGGGCAAGAAGGCGGCATGCCGGAGGACCAGTATTGGCGCGTTCACCCGCGACCCTGAAGCCGGTTGTCGAGCAATGCTGGACGCTGCTCGGCCGGCGCCTCGGCCGGGTCTGGCACTGCCGCAGCGTTCGCCGCTCGAGCGGCGAGCGAACCAGCGTGCCCTTCGACGGCGGCTGGGTCCTGAAGCGAGAGGAGGAGCACGGCGACGTCGTCGGCTTCCTGCACACGCACCCGGACGGGCCCGCGTCGCCGAGCGAGCGCGACGTGCGGACCATGCGCGCCTGGTGCGGCGCGTTCGGCAAGCCGCTCCTGTGCCTGATCGCCAGCCCGGACGGCGTGTGCGGCTACCGCTTCGACGGGGAGTCGGCGGGCGAGCGGCTGGAACTGGTTCAAATGTTTCCCCGCGGCGTGGTGATCGGAGTGGACGCCGATGGCTGACAAGTTCCATCACGAGGCCATCTACCGCGGCGCCGACCAGATTGCCAGGTTAGCCAATCAACACCTCACGATCTGCGGCGCTGGCGCCCTGGGGTCGCAGCTGGCCGACAACCTGGCCCGCCAGGGTTTTCGACAGTTGCGCGTTATCGACCGCGACCGCGTCGAGGAACACAATGTCAGCACGCAGCTCTACGGTGAGTCGGATGTCGGGGGCTGGAAGGTTGAGGTGTTGCGCCAGCGGTTATTTCGCGCCACCGGGGTCGAGATCGAAGCCGTCCGCAAGGAACTCGGCGACCGCTCGGCACGCGGCCTCTTGCAGGACGGCGGACTGGTCATCGACGCGTTCGACAACTCCGCGTCGCGCCGGCTGGTGCAGGAACATTGCCGCGCTCTCCAAATTCCCGGCCTGCACGTCGGGCTCCATGCCGATTACGGCGAGGTGATCTGGGACGAACACTATCGCGTGCCCCAGGACGTGGCCGGCGACGTGTGTGACTATCCGCTGGCTCGCAATCTCGTAATCCTGGTCATTGCGGTCGCGTCGGAAGTTGTCGTCCGGTTCGCGCTGGCGGGGACCCGGAAAGACTGGTCGGTCACACTCCGCGATTTCGCGATTCGACCCTTAGAGAAGCCATGAGAGAAGATGGCGGGAGTAGAAAAGGTAGAAAAGGGGTCGGGAGTCTATTCACCCCGGAAAAGACTCCCGACCCCTTTCCCATTTCAGGGAGAAGAGAAGAAAAGGGGTCGGGAGTCTTTTCCGGGGTGAATAGACTCCCGACCCCTTTCCCATTTTCAAGATCGGGGGCACGCATTTCCTCAAGAAGGGCGATAAGTACTGCGGGATCGGCTGCTTCGCTGCCGGCACGCCCGTACGGACGCCGGACGGCGACAAACCGATCGAGGACCTGCGGCCGGGGGACGTGGTCTTGGCCCGGGCCGAGGAGGACCCGCATGCCCCGGTCCAGGCGCGGGTGGTCGAGGACGCCTTCCAGCAGACGGCGCCGGTCCTGGGGCTTAAGGAGAAGGAGAAGAAAAGGGGTCGGGAGTCTTTTCCGGGGGTGAATAGACTCCCGACCCCTTTCCCCTTCTTCCCCTTTCCCGCTAGCCGACCAGGTGCAGGTCCGGGTGGTGGTCCTGGGCGTCCGCGATCGCCCCGATCCGGTGGTGTCATGATCACCTGTGATCCTGCCGCCTCGGGGAGTCGGCACGCCAGTTGCGGCGCACACGGGAGCAGGCGCCCGCATTTCCCGAGAGGTGAACGATGTGCCGCGACGTCCCCGCTCTCATCGCCGCCACCCTACTGATCCCGACCGTGGCCCGCGGGCAGTCCGCCCAGCACGACGACGTCGAGGTCATTGACGCCCCCGCCTTCAAGTCCGCGGACGAGAAGAAGCCGGACCTGGCCGCCGTCACTAAGTACATCGTCGAGAAGACGAACGAATTCCGGGTGAAGGAGGGTCGGCCGCGCGTGACCGTTGACACGAAGCTGACCGAGACGGCCCGCGACTTCGCCGACTACATGGCCCGCACCGGCCGGTACGGTCACACCGCCGACGGCAGCCGGCCGGCCGACCGGGCGGCTAAACACGGGTACGAGTACTGCATCGTCGCCGAGAACATCGCCTACGCGTTCGACTCGGCCGGGTTCACGTCCGACGAGCTCGGCAAGAAGTTCGTCGAGAGGTGGAAGGAGTCGCCCGGGCACCGTAAGAACATGCTCGACCCGGACGTGACCCAGACGGGGGCGGCTGTCGCCCGGAGCGAGAAGACGGGATACTACTTCGCGGTCCAGGTGTTCAGCCGGCCGAAGTCGCAGGCTGTCGAGTTCAAGGTCGAGAACCGGTCTTCCGCGACGGTCACGTACCGGATCGGGGAGAAGGAGTTTTCCCTCCCCCCGCGGTACACGCGGACCCACGAGCAGTGCCGGCCGACGGAAGTGGCGTTCGAGCTGACCGCCGGGGGCAAGGCCGCGCCGGAGTCGCGCAAGGCGGAAACGGGCGCCAAGTTCGTCGTCCTTGAGGAACGGGGCGCTTTGCGCGTGAAGAAGGAGTAGCGCATGGCGATTCGGTCGAACAGCGTCCCAGAGGACCCGTTCACTCCCGAGTTTACAGGACTCCTCGGGGAGGTGGAAAACTCGACAAGCGGCAACAAACACGGTGGCGGGCGAGGTTCCGGCACTCCCAGTTCCCGCCCGCCTTTTGGTCGCCGTCGCGCGGCAGCCCGTTACGACTTCAAGATGTTGACGAGCTCCATGCTCGAGTAATCGACGCCGAAGAACGCGGTCCCGTAGTCAAGCGTGACCAGGCCCGAGTCCGGGTCCTGCGTGGCGGCGCTGTGGACGATCCGGGGCCTCTTGCCCGCGTAGAAGACGTTCAGCGTGTCCGTCCCCTTGTTCTTGCCGGTCGGCGGCCCGCCTTCTACGTGCACGTTCCGGCTCGGCCCAGTGGCGGACGTGAGCACGTTCACCACGTCGTTGCCGTCCAGGGCATTGACGTTCAGGGTGTTGAACCCGGTGTAATTGAGCAGGGTCAACTCGAGGATCGTCCCGGCCGCGTTGAACAGCTTCAGGACCGGGTCGCCCGCGGTGCCCGCGGCGGCCAGGTTGACGCGCAGCCGATCCACGGCGTTGGTGCCCAGGAACGTCAGCGTGTCCACGTCCTTCGGGTTGCCGTTGACCACGAACGTCTCGGTGCCGACGAACGTCAGGTTGACAACCCCCGGCACGCTCAGCACGCCGGTGCCCCGGGTCAAGGACCCGGCCAGGCTGATCGCCTCCGTGACCCCCGAAACGCCCGTGTAGGTCAGCAGGTCCGGGGGCACTCCGCCGCCCGAGTCGAGGTTGATGTTCTCCACCCCGCTGGAGGCGACGGTCACGCCGCCCAAGCTCACGACCTGGCCGCTGACTCCGATGCTGTCGGCGGCCGAAGTCCCCTTCAAGTTGGTCTGGTCACCCGTTGCCGAAGCCTGGTCGCCGCCGTTCAGGTTGAGCATGCTGAACGGGCTGGCGGAGATCGCCGGCACCAGGGTGAAGGTGTCGTCCCCGGCGAACCCCTCGGCCCGGAGCGTCGCGACGCCGGTGGTGAACACGGGGAGGCGGTT
>DATFWZ010000533.1:0-5636 GCA_035258765.1 Gemmataceae bacterium | reverse complement strand
ACCCGTCGTCGTGCACACGTCCATGTCGCTCACCTCGAACCTCTCCGGGGTTGTGGAGGGGCGCACCGACGGCCAGGGCCGGTACCGGCTACGTCCCTTTCCGGGTTCGAGGGTGACGGTCAGTGTCCATCCGCACGCGGGCGAGCCGTACCCGGACCTGGTGCAGGAGATCGAGTGGCCGAAGGCGAGTGCCCGGCTCGAGGCCGACATGTCCGTCCCGCGCGGCCTGCTCATCCAGGGCAAGGTCCAGGATTCGAAGTCCGGGCGGTCGGTGCCCGGCGCCGTGGTGCACTACAACTGGGCGGACTATTTTCGACAGATCCGCGGCCGCTCGGGTGCCAGGTTGGAGCCCCGCGACGCGCGCTCCGGCCCGGACGGCACGTTCGCCGTCGCCGTCCCGCCCGGCCTCGGCCACCTCCTGGTCAAGGCCACCGAACCGGATTACATCCACGCCGAGATCACCTACGGGGAGCTCGACGGCGGACGTCCGGGCGGACACTCATGGTTCCCCGACGCCTTCGTCCCGTTCCGACTCAAGGCGACCGACGAGCCCCCGGAGGTGACGGTCAAGCTGCGCCGCGGAGTGAGCGTCCGCGGTCGCGTCGTCGGCAGTGACGGCCGCCCGGTTCCGTCGGCGATGTTGTTCTCGAAGAGCTACATCCCCGCGAGTTACTACCCGAAACACTTCGAGGTGGAGGGTCATAACCTGCCGGTGCGGAACGGGCGGTTCGAGCTGCCCGGCTGCGAGCCGGATTCGAAGGTTGCCGTGTGGATTTACGACCCGGAACGGAAGGAGGGGGCCGTCGTGGAGGTGCCGACTGGCGGCGGGGTCGAGCCCGAGGTGCGCCTGGCGCCGTGCGTTTCCGCGCGCGTGCGGTTCGTGGACTCGGACGGGCTGCCCATTCCCAAGCCGAGCATGACGAACTTTACTCTGGTCCTCCGGGACGGCCTCGACCGCAACAAGTCCCGGGAGAAGGGCACCCCGGCCGCCCTCGAAATCTCGCCATACCGGATTCACGGCCGCACCTTTGAGTTGACCCAGGCGGGCGGGGGCTACCTGGTCTTCCCGCGACTGATCCCGGGGGCGCTGTACGCCATCCAGGCCTCGCAGCGGCGAGGCCCCAGCGACCCGTGGGACTGGTCCGAGCGCGTGACCTTCACCGCCCCGCCAGCCGGGACGATCGAACTGGACCCTATCCGCATTCGCCCCATGCGGTAGGAGTCCGCAGTCGGCCGGTGGTCTTCGCCACCGGCGATGTTTACAAGGAATCAGGCCCCCCTGGCCCGACGCCCACCGGGCCAGCGGAATCACGACTCGGCGTGTGACCCGCCTCCGCGGGGCATCGGCCGATCGCCCGCATGGTCCGGGACTCGTAGACCAGCCGATTTTGTCAACGCATTCTTCTTCCGTTCTCATTGCAGCTAGGAGATTGGCATGGCCATCTGGTCCCTCCATCTCGGCAGAAATAGCTCCCCGAGGTTTCCCCATCGAGCCCCGGCGCGCCGCGCGAACCGCCCGCGGACACTCTCCGTGGGGATGTTGGAAGACCGCTGCCTGTTGTCCGCCAGCCTTTGGACCCAGCGCGGGGGTGACGCCGGGCATACCGCCTACGTGGATACCACCTTGAACCCGGCGAACCTGGCCGTTGCCTGGAACGCCCCGTTTACCTACCAGGCGTCGGGATCGATTTTCTGGGCCGAGCGCGCGGTCGCGATCGACGACGCGCGCGTCTACCGCACCGCGCTGGAGAATTTCTCCCTGGGAGGCACCTATCACGTTCTCGCCTACGACCTGCAGACCGGAGCGCAGCTCTGGGACCGGACCCTCACCGGGAACGCCTTCGAGGGTGTCGGCGAGCCGTCGGTCGCCGGCGGACTCGTGTACGTGAACCGGGCCGGCCACTCCGGCATCTCGGGGGGCTCCGAGGCCGACTGGCCGCGAATCTACGCGTTCAACGCCTTGACCGGTGCAACCGTCATCGACCGGAAGTACGAGGAACAATGGGCGTCTAACGAGCGGCCCGTCATCGACAACAATCAACTGGTAGTCCAGGACGGCTACTACGGCGGCGTCGCCGCCTACACCGCCTCCACACTGACCAAGCAGTGGTTCACCGGCGGGCCCCAGCTCGACAAGCCGCTCGCGGCCTTGGACAACGAGTTCGTGTACGCCTACGGCAATTTCGTCTTCCGCCGGTCGGACGGCGTCCGCCTGGCCGACGTCCCCAAGCCGACCGGGTACCAGTACGCCCAGTACCCAATGGTCTCCGCGTCCGGCAAGGTCTTCTACGACGTCAGCGCGGACGGCACCCAGACGAGCCCTTCGATCTATGGCGTCGCGGCCTACGATGGCAACTCCCACCTCCTCCAGTGGAACGTCTCAATGCCCTCGCCCGTGTTGGGCAAGGCCGTCGGCAACGGGGTCGTGGCCGTCACATCCGGAAACAAGCTGTTCCTCCTCGACGAGGCGACCGGCACGCAACTGCGCACCTGGACGGCCCCTAGCGACCTGACCCGCGAGGTGATCCTGACCCGGACTCATGCGTTCGTGGAGTCCACGGGCACCGGGGTGGCAACCGTGTACGCCATCAACCTGGCGACCGGACTACCCGTCTGGAGTTTCGAGAATCGGGTCGTCGACCCGGACGGCAAGGCCTTCATGGAAATGGCCCTGGCCGGCGACCGGCTGGTGCTGAGTCATCAGATGTTCGTCAAGACCCTCGCCCCCGGCGCCCCGAATCAGCCCCCCGACGCGGTTAATGACACCGCGACGACGGCCGAGGACACGGCGGTCACGATCCACGTCCTGGCCAATGACACCGACCCAGAAAGCAACACGCTGACCGTGGTCGCCGTCGGCCAGGCCGCCCACGGCTCGGTTGTCATCAACGCCGACGGCACTGTCACCTACACGCCTGCGGCCAACTACAACGGGGCCGACACGTTCACCTACACGATCAGCGACGGCCACGGCAACTCCGACACAGCCACCGTCAGCCTGACCGTCACGCCGGTCAACGACGCGCCGACCGCGACGGCCGACGCCTACAGCACGGATGAGGACACGACGCTGACCGTCGGCGCGCCCGGCGTGCTCGGCAACGACGCGGACGTGGACGGCGACTCGCTGACCGCGGCCCTTGTCGCCGGCCCGACCCACGGGATGCTGACGCTAAGCTCCAACGGGTCGTTCACGTACACCCCGGCCGCCAACTTCAACGGCACCGACTCGTTCACATACAAGCCCAACGATGGCCAGGCGGACGGGAACACCGCGACGGTGACGATCACCGTTCGACCCGTGAACGATGCCCCGGTGGCGACCGACGACGCGTACGCAGTCAACGAAGACAGCATTCTGAGCGTGCCCGCCTCCGGCGTGTTGGTGAACGACACGGACGTCGAAGGCGACGCGCTATCGGCAGTGCTGGCCTCTGGGCCGCTCCACGGGACGCTCGCGCTCGCCGCCGACGGCTCCTTCGCGTACACCCCCGCCGCCAACTACTTCGGGCCCGATTCGTTCACCTACAAGGCCAACGACGGGACGGCGGACGGCAACACCGCGACTGTCTCCGTGACGGTGAACCCGGTGAACGACGCCCCCTCGTTCACCGGCGGGCCCAACCAGATCGTGTCCGAGGGTGCCGGCCCGCAAACCTTGTCCGGGTGGGCGACCGGCATCAGCGCGGGCCCGGCCAACGAGTCCGGCCAGGCCCTGTCGTTCGAGGTGGTGAGTAACTCCAACGCCGGGCTGTTCATCGCGGGACCGGCCGTGAGCCCGACGGGCACATTGACCTACACGCCCGCGGCCAACGTCAGCGGGACCGCCGTCATTACTCTGCAACTCCGAGACGACGGCGGGACGGCCAACGGCGGCGTGGACACGAGCGCCCCGCAGACGTTCACGGTGACCGTCAACTTGCGACCGCACGTCGCGGGAGTGGTCATCAACCGCGGGGACGTGCAGCGATCACGGGTGACCGAGATCGCGGTCACATTCGACACGGTGGTGGACGCGACGCTCCTGGCGACCGCGTTCAGCCTGACCCGGACGAGCGACGGGGCCACCGTGGGCATGATCCAGGTCTCGACCGCCGTGTTGAACGGACAGACAACGGCGACGTTGCGGTTTGCCGGGTCGAATACCCAGTTCGGGTCGCTGGCGGACGGCCTGTGGACGCTGCGCGTGAACGCGGCCCGCGTACGGGCCGCAGCGACCGGGTCACTCATGGCGGCCGACTACACGCAGGGGCTGCACCGGCTCTTCGGCGATTCCGACGGGGACCGGGACGTGGACGCGGCCGACAAACAGCGCTTCGACGCCGCGTACGGGACGCGGACTGGCCAGGCCGGCTACGTGAGCGCGTTCGACTTCGATCAGGATACCCGGATCGGCAACAAGGACCGCAACCAATTCCGGCAGCGATTGGGCCGGCGCATTTAGTCGCGTATCGGCTAAGGCCCCCTACCACTACTTCGCTGCAATGGGGACGTCGCGACTGGCGCGACGTCCCCTTCTCCGTCTCAGAAACACACCCGGCGCCATCCCGCCGAACGGGTTCCGGCAATCCGCTCAACGTTCGCCCCGGCGTCATTATTTTTCAGGGAGTGTGTGTAAATGAAAGAAAAGAAACCGCGGCCCGGGCACGCGAGAAATCCCCCGGATGTCGCCGCGAAATGTCCCTGGAGTTCTCCCATGTGACACACAGGTGGCCGGGCGCAATGGAGCCGGTAGACGCCCGCCAGGAACTTCGGACCGGAGAACCACCGTGACTCGCCGGCTCACCTTCGCGATCCTCCTCCTCACCCTGGGCACCGGCTGGACGGCTGCGGCCCCGACGCAATACCCGTTCGCGGTCGCGCCGGACAAGGCGTTCGAGAAGCTGGCCGAGTTTGAAAAGACGGGGCACAAGATCGCCCTCACGCCGGACGAGGCCGCCCTGGTCGAGGACGCCCGGGACGGCAAGCTCGACCGGTTCTCGTTCGCGGAGGCCTGTCTCATCGCCTCCGGCGTCACCGACGCGGCGGCCCGCAAGAAGTACCTGTCCGAGCTCGACCGGATTGAGGCCGACGCCCGCAAGAGCCTCGACGGGGCCAAGACCCCGCGGGAAAAGGGCGAGCGACTCCTCAAGTTCCTGCACGCCGGCCCGATGGCCAACGGCTACGAGCACGAGCAGACCGACCTGCATCGCGTGCTCGACGCCGGGACGTTCAACTGCGTCTCGTCGGCCGTGCTGTACAACGTGATCGGCCGGCGGCTCGGGCTGGACCTGGTGGCCGTCGAGGTGCCGGAGCACGTGTTCGCGGTCCTCCGCGACGGCGACCGGAAGATCGTCATCGAGACGACCAACGCCCGCGGGTTCGACCCGGCCCGCGACAAGCGGGCGAACCCGGACAGTTCCGCGTACATCCCGGAGAACCACGCCAGGGCCCGGCGCGAGGTCGGCGAGGCGGGGCTGGCCGCGGTAATCGCCTATAACCACGGCGTGTCGCTGGCGAAGGAGAAGCGACACGCCGAGGCCCTGCGGTTCAACTTCCTGACCCTGGCCCTCGACCGCGACAACCCGGACGCCGCCAAGAATGCCATCGCCGACCTGACCAACTGGCCGCTCGAGCTGTGCGAGGCGGCCAGGTTC
>DATFWZ010000532.1:0-27837 GCA_035258765.1 Gemmataceae bacterium | reverse complement strand
GATCGGGTGGTCGAAGTCGATCCGCGTGAGCTTGCGGAACGTCTCTGGTCGCTCGGGGTCGCCGTCTGTCGGGCCGAGGACGGCCGGGACCATCCGGTCCTTGAGCGGGGCGGGGGTCGGGAAGAACGCGGAGTTGTAATTCTGCGGATCGACCTTGTCGCCGGGCAGGATGATGAGCCCGCCGCCGTCCTGGACGTACGCCCGCAGGGCCGTGAAGGCGTATTGCGTGACAGCGTGCAGCGTCCCGCAATTGGCCAGGATCAGGACCGCGTAATCGTCGAGCTTCGGCTTCAGGCGCGACTCGTCCAGCCCGGCCCACGCGGATTCGGGCTCCTCGGTCAGCTCGATGGCCCGGGCGATCTCGCGGGTCGGGTCGGGCGGGGCGTCCTTCGGCGGGGCACGCTCTGCGGACAGCGCGGCGCGCAGGTAAAGGGTTTCGTTCTCGAACGGGTCCGCGACCGGCCAGCCGTTGATGACGAGCACCTTCAACTTTGGTTCGACGTGCAGGGTGAAGAGGTAGCGGTCGTCGTCCGGAAACGAGTCCGCGTTTCGGCCGGTCGTCGCCACCTCGAACCGCCCGCGAAGGACCCCCGCCTCGGCCGGGACGTACGGGGCCATCTTTCGCGTCACCGTCTCGTTCGGCTTCAGCTTCAGGGATTGGCGCTCGATTTCGTGGTCGTTGACGAGGAAGGTCAGCGTGGCGTCCGCGGGCTCGGTGGACGCGTTGACGATCTTCGCGGACAGCTCGACCGGCAGGCCCGCGACGGCCCGCCGTCGCGGGGGCGGGTTGCCAATGACCGCGAGGTTAGCGCGGGGCACCTTCGTGCCGACGTCCACGAGCAGGAACGGCGTGCCGGCCGGAAGGAGGCGCTCGGCGGTGGGCTTCTGCCGCTCGATCTCGCGGAAGCTGCCGGCCTGGGCGTCGGTGAAGAAGTAGACGAGCGGGTTGGCGGGGCGCCTTTGCTCGTCACCGAAGACGCCGACCAGAGCGCCGAACAAGTTCGCGCGCGACGGGCTCGTTTGCAGGCCGTCGATCCGGTCTTGCAGGTCGCTGAGCTCGGTGCTGAAGCGGCTGAACACCTCCTCCGGCCGGCCGGTCACGCGCACCAGCGTGACGCGATCGTCGGGCGAGAGTTTCGCGACCACGGCTTTCGCGGATTCCTTCGCCCGGTCGAGCGCGGACTGACCCTTGGCCTGGGAGTTCATGCTGGCCGAGCAGTCGATGAGCAATATCACGTCGCGGCCACCACCGCCTTGAAACAGCCCGCTGGTGCGCTTCGCCACCGGGCGGGCGACCATTGCCAACAGGCCGAGGATGAACAGCATGCGCATCGCGGCCAGCAGGGCCTCGAGGAAGCGCGTGCGGCGGCGCTGGCGGACGTAAGAGTCGAAGAGGAATCGGTACGTGGAGAGTTCCACGGTGCGGAGGCGCTGCCGCGTGAGCAGGTGGAGGACGAGCGGGATGAGCGGCAAGCCGATGACGAGCGCGAGCGGCAAGGCGTGGACGAAGGTCATGGCGCGGTCCCGGGGCAGTCTCCGTTGTCGGGGAAGACGCGGAAGTGGTCAAGTGCCTTCCAAAGCCAGCTGCCGCCACGGAATGACACTGGCACTTACGGGCAAGCCCCCTAAACCGTCCCCTAACCACCAATCCACCCAACCACTTAACCACCCCAGACCCATGGCGTTTTTCCCCGAGGTCTCCAAGGTCCGGTACGAAGGTCCGGACAGCAAGAACCCGCTCGCGTTCCGGCATTACAACCCAGACGAGGTGGTCGAAGGCAAGCCGATGCGCGATCACTTGCGGTTCGCGGTCTGCTACTGGCACACGTTCCGCGGCACCGGGTCGGACCCGTTCGGCCCGGGGACCATGTCGCGGCCGTGGGAGGACGGGACCAACTCCGTCGAGATGGCCCAGAAGCGCGTCCGGGTCGCGTTCGAGTTCATGGATAAGCTGCAGGCCCCGTTCTACTGCTTCCACGACCGCGACGTCGCCCCCGAGGGGGCGAACCTCGCCGACACGAACAAGAACCTGGACGCGGTCGTGAAGGTGATGCAGGAGGAGCAACAGCGGACCGGGATCAGGCTGCTCTGGGGGACGGCGAACCTGTTTTCGAATCCCCGGTTCATGCACGGGGCCTCGACCAGCCCGAACGCGGACGTATTCACGTACTCGGCCGCGCAGGTGAAGAAGGCGCTGGAGGTGACCAAGGAGCTGGGCGGCGTCAACTACGTCTTCTGGGGCGGCCGCGAGGGTTATGTCACGATCTGGAACACGGACATGAAGCGGGAGCTGGACCACTTCGCGAAGTTCCTGCACATGGCGGTGGACTACAAGAAGAAGATCGGCTTCACCGGCGTATTCCTGATCGAGCCGAAGCCGCACGAGCCGACCAGCCACCAGTACGACTTCGACTGCGCCAACTCGCTCGCGTTCCTGCGGACGTACGGGCTCGACAAGGAATTCAAGCTCAACGTCGAGACGAACCACGCGACGCTGGCCAAGCACTCGATGGGTCACGAACTCATGTACGCGAGCGCCAACGGCATGCTCGGGTCGATCGACGCCAATCGCGGGGACCCGTTGTTGGGGTGGGACACGGACCAGTTCCCGACCGACCTGTACCTGACCGCGCACACGATGCTGGTGGTGCTCGGCCAGGGCGGGCTGGCCCCGGGCGGGTTGAACTTCGACGCGAAGGTGCGCCGCGAGAGCTTCGAGCCGATCGACCTGTTCCACGCCCACGTCGGGTCGATGGACGCGTTCGCCCAGGGTCTCAAGGTCGCGGCCGCGGTCCGCAAGGACGGCTGGCTAAAGGAGCTGATCCAGAAGCGCTACGCGTCGTGGGACAGCGGTATCGGCGCCGAGATCGAGAAGGGCTCCGCGAGCTTCGAGACGCTCGAGAAGTACATGTTGCAGAAGGGCGAGCCTACCCCGAACGTGTCCGGGCGGCAGGAGATGATTGAGAACGTAATCAATCGGTATTTTCGCTGACTCATAGGACCTATAGGGCCCATAAGTCCTATGGGTCCTATAGGAGAGAGCCGCACCCCTAAGCCGACGCGGCCAGCCGGGTGCCGCTCATGCGCTCGAGGATACGGATCGGGGCCCGGTCGGGGGTCACCATGCCGTCCGGCAGGATGATGAACGTCTGCTCCAGGGCGAACTGGCCGCGCAGGACCGCGTGCGGAACGAAATCAGTGTAGACCAGCCACGTCGAGCCCGGGGGGAACTCGATCGCCTCCTTCGGGCAATCCCGTTGGAACGCGTCGTTCTCCTTCAGGAAGTTGTGGAACCGCTGCATGAAGCGGTCGTAGGCTGTCGGCATCCCTTTGAGCTTGCCGGCCAGGCGGAATGGGGCCGTGGCCACGCGCCGCAGGAACCGGGATACCGGTGATCGCGCCTGCCGGGCAAATCTCTTCAAGCCCGCCTCGTCGGCATAGCGTTCGGCCAGTCGGTCAAATCCGTCGGTCACGATCCAGTCCCGCGTCTTCGTCGGATTCAGGTTGGTGAACACCCGGAGAATCCGCCCGCCGGCAGTCGGCCGGTTCGGGAACGCGTCCACGTGCAGCAGGTCGTTCCGCTTGTGCAGCGACATCGGCCGGCCCTCCTCCTCGACTGGCCGGTACGAGGCGAAGTCCAGCTTGTAGTGCCCCAGATACGGGGCGAGGAAGTCGTCCACGAACTTGACGACGGCGTTCGAGTAGGTGCGCAGCACGCCGCGAAGCTCGTCCACCGCCTGCTGGTCGTCCGCGGACATCCCGCGGACGACACCCGTGAGCGGCTGATACGAGACGTTCTTGTGGTACTTCAGCCCGCTCTGGCGATGGGCCAGGAGGGCCTGCCGGCTCTCCTCCGGGAAGTCGAACGGGCAGTCCGGGAAGAAGAGAATCTCACCGGCCTCGAGATGCTCGCAGTACCGGGCGGCCAGGTCGTCGGCCTGGTCCGGGTCGGACCAGCCGGCGCGGGTGTAGTCGGGGACGAACAGCCGGGGCATGGGAGGGGCTCCGCGAGGGTGGAGTCGCCCTTCCTTGATCGGAACCGCGTGCCGTCCGTGATGCCGCGCCGCGGGCGAGCCCGGGCGGGTGCGCGTCGTCACCCGCCCTACAATGGGCCGAACCGTCAAAGTCGTTCCAGTTTGACACCCCGCCGGAGCCTCCGCAATGGCCAAGCAACACGCCCCCGCGTTTCTGAAACTGGTCGCCGACGCCAGGTCCCGCGTCCGCGAATGCACTGTCGTGGACGTCAAGCTGCGGCTGGACGCGGGCGAGGAATTCACCCTGATCGACGTCCGCGAGGACAGCGAGTGGGCCAACGGGCACATCCCCACGGCGATTCACCTCGGCAGGGGGGTCATCGAGCGCGACATCGAGGCAAAGGTGCCAGACAAGTCCGCCCCCCTCGTCCTGTATTGCGGCGGCGGGTTTCGCTCGGCCCTTGCGGCGGACAACTTACAGAAGATGGGTTACACGAACGTGATCAGTATGGATGGCGGGTGGCGCGGCTGGACGCAGGCGGGGCTGGAGATCGACCGCGGCTGACCGAGCTGACCGGGCGTCGTCTATACCCCCGTCGTCTCCTCGATCTTCCCGTTTCGCCATGCTCGCCGCACGCTCCAGCGGTAGAACCACTGCGAGACGACCGTCAACCCGACCGTCGTCACGACCAGCGCCAGGGCCAGATCGACGTTGGAGAACTGCGTCAGCGGCGACCGCGACAGGCTCGACCCCTCCGGGGGCATCCCCATCAGTGCCCGTCGCATGCCCTCGAGCCAGTAGGTGGTCGGCAGGGCCATCGCCACCGACTGCAGCCACCGCGGCAACTCCGAGAGCGGGAAGATCACCCCCGACAACAGGTAGACCACCCCCGCGATCCCCTCGCTCAGGAACATGCCGTTCCGGTGCATGTTCAGCACGGCCGATGCCAGGAGCATCCCGCACGCGTACAGCATCGCCCCGCCGATCAGCAGGAACACCGCGAGCCAGGCCCAATTGATCCCACTCAGAACCGACGAGCGAACTTCGGAGAAGAGCAAGAGGCCCGCGATCACCGTGACGCCGCCGCCGACCAGGCCTTCGAGCGCTCGTGCGAACCCGCGACCGAGCAGGTACTCCTGGAACCGGGCCGGGCTGATGAAGATGTACTTCAGCATCCCGTAGTTCTCGCGGTCGGAGACGACCACGTAACTCATCCCGAACATCACCGTCCCGACCAGCCCGTAACACGCGTTCGACACGTAGACGTAAGGCAAGTACTCAGGCGGGACCTGCACCACGGCCCGGGCCGCGAAATACATGCACACCAGCATCAGCGACCCGGTGATCGGCTTGATGATCAGGTAGAGAGCGAATAGCCCGGGATCGGCCCAATTGCTCTCGATCTGCCAGCCGAGCCAGGTGGACCAGCGGAGGGTGCGGATCATCGACAAAGCGTCGGCCTCCGGGCCGAAGGTTACACGTTAGTTACAGGGTCGAGACTTCTGACTCGTCATAATCAGCGCCAGCACATCATCGGAGGCCGAACTCATGTTGACCCGACGCAGAGCCAGTCTTTTGCTTCTGACTTCCCTGCTCACCGCCGGGTTGTTCGCGGTCCACGCGGACACCCCGCCGAAGAAAGACACTCCCAAGCCGGATGCCAAGAAGGACGCCCCGCCCGCGGACGAGGACATCACCAAGTCCGCCGCGGAGTGGAACTCGGACAAGTTCGCCAGCCCGCCGAAGGAATTCCGGCAGGGCCACGTCACCAAACGGGAACTTGACGCCAAGGCCCTGACGAAGACGGAGACCGGTTACACGATCCAACTGCCGAGCAAGGCCCCGGTCAACACCCCGACCGTGTACGACGGCAAGGTCTACGTCAGTGGCGGGTTCCACAGCAAGGAATTCTACTGCTTCGAGGCAAATACCGGGAAACTCGTCTGGGCCATCACCCTGGACGACGACGGGCCGTCGTCAGCGGTTGTTGAGGACGGCGTGTGCGTGTTCAACACCGAGTCGTGCACCATTTTTGGCGTAGACGCGCAGACCGGGAAGCTGCTCTGGTCGCACTGGCTGGGCGACCCGCTCACGAGCACTCCGACGGTCGCCAATGGGAAGGTGTACACGTCGTACCCTGCCGCGGGCCGCGGTCAGGTGGAGGAAAAGAAGGGCGGCAAGGGCGCGCCGCCGTGTTCACACGTCCTCGCTTGCCTGGACCTGAAGTCGGGCAAGATCGAGTGGCAGCGGTGGCTGGACAGCGACGTCATGTCGGCCCCGGTGGCCGCGGACAAGGAGCTGTACGTGACGTCGTTTGCCGGCGTGGTGTACAAATTCCAGCAGGAGGACGGGAACCTCGTCTCCGCGGTCCGCAGCCGGGCGACCTCCGCCCCAGTCGTGGTCGGGAATCAGGTGTTCCTGACCCGCCGGGCGGACGACGGCAAGGGAAAGGCGGAAGAGCAGATCGCCGGCCTGGGCCGCGGCGACGGGAAGACGGTCGTGGTCGGGGAGAAGAAGGAGGCCGGGTACATCGACCCGAAGGTCCAGGCCGGGACCGCGTTGAAAGAGGCCGGCAAGGCGCTGGACTCGGCCAACGGGTTCGCGGGCGGCGCTCCCGGCTCCGCGAACGCCCCGGCCGCGGAGGCGAACATCGGCCAGGGGAGCGTGAGCACGCTGCAGACGTTCCAGGGGTCGCGGCTGTTGAACTACGCCGACCGGAACTTCAACACGATGGGCGACGAGGTCGTCTGCAGCGACCCGAAGACTGGCAAGTGTCTGTGGTCGGTGAAACTGGAAGGGGATCTAAAGAAGCACGGCGGGTTCCTGGGCGCGCCACCGGCGGCCGCGGGCGGGCAGGTGTTCCTGGCCGCACTGAACGGCGAGGTCCTGCAGATGGACCCGGCGACCGGCAAGCTGACCAAGACGTACAAGGTCGGGTCGCAACTCCGGCAGCAGCCGGCGATCGTGGACGGCCGGATCTTCGTCGGCACGCAGGACGGCAAGCTGGTGGTGATCGACACCGGCGACAAGAAGTTCACCGGATGGACGACCTGGGGCGGGAACTCGGCCCACAGTGGTGTGGTGCCGGAGCCCAAGAAGAACTGAGTCGATGTCGAATGGACTCGGCGTGAGCCGCCCGATCCTGTCTGTACCCCGAAGGAACCCCTTCGAGGTACAGACACCATCGGGCGGCTTACGCCGCTCCGCTCGCCCGGCGGGTTACTTCCGGCGTCCGAACAGTTGCTTGGCCAGCGACTGCTGCCGGGGGTCGAGCACGTTCCAGCATTGATCCTCGAGCACGGCCTTGTACTTCTCGCGAACTGCATCGGCGGTCACCGCCCCGCGACCCGCCCCGACGACGTTTTGCACGTCCGGGTAGCCGAGCTCCTTTTGGATCAGCTCCATCACCTTCGGCTCGTCCTCGGCCAGCTCCTCGAGCTTCTTGACCTGATCAGCGGAGAGGTTCAACCGGTTCGAGCGGATCAAGAAGTGTTGAGCAAATGCAAAAGGCCGTGGCAATTCCAATCGCTTTCGCCCTCCAAACCGTGACAGCACGGGATCAACGACGTAGAGGACTGGCTCTGATTCGCGGCCAAAGAATTGATCCAACGCGTCGGCTTGGGTCCTCGTCAGGACGTCCCCGGCCGACTTACCTTCCTTCAGTTGATTCAATTGGATCGGCGATATCTTCAGCGCCGCCACAACGGGCGGGTATCCGCACGCGGCTTCTTTTCCGATGGCCGACAGCCGCCGGCGGGCCATGAGTTGGTCAAACCGCTTGCGCTGCTCCGGGGTGAGCAAGTCGTCCAGTGCTTTGGCAGTCTTGTCGTGAAGTTGGAGGGCGCGTTCGACCGGTGTGCCCTTCAGCTGGTCATAATCCGAATTCCAGGTGTCGATTGCTTTTTGGAGTGACGGCATTTGCTCGACTGTGACCTTGAGTTCGTCCCAGACGACGCCACTCGACAGGTAGCGGATCTCAAAGTCGTAGACCCCGAAAAGCTCGGCCGGGTAACGAAGGCTTGACGCCGGCCGACCGATCTCCGCAAAGTCGACTTTCCCGCCGAACGGTTTCCCCTTCAGCTCTTTCAACCTCTCCCGCTGCGTCCGCGTCAGCATCTCGGCCATCTTGTCGAACGTGTCGCCGTTCGTCGCCTCCACCTTCGTCTTGACCTTCTGGAACCGCTCGGCCGAGGTCACGGCCTTGAGAATCCCCTCGACCCGACTGGCCTTGATATTGTCCAGGTCTTCGGACTGGTCCGGTCGCAGTTGCAGTTCGCGGGCGGCCATCGCGAACGCGGCGTGGGCACCGAACTCGCGCGCCTTGAGTTGGTAGACGACCTGGTTCAGTCGTTTCTGCTGTTCTTGTGTCAGCCCGTCCACGAGAAACGCGTCCGTCCGCTCGGCGATCACTGCCGGGAATGCGGTGACCGGGACCCATCGTGGCGTCCGTTCCCGCCACTCGCCGAGCGGGATGTCCCAGAGCGAGGCCAGCTTGCCAACCATGTCCTTCTGCTTCGCGCTCAGGTCCAGCTCCGCCTGCACAGCGGGCTGGCTCAGGTAGCGCAGGGCCGCCGGGGGGATTGGGGCAATGTAGATCGCCGGCGCCTGGTAACGGGCCAACACGTCCGCCGGGGGGCGAATGCCCTTGGCCGGCTGCGCGATCACGGGCCGGCGGTAACTGGGAGGGAAAGGAGTAAGAACGTGAATCGGGAGCGCATGGGCCAGCTCCGGGGCGTGGGGAATCGTGCGATGGTTGGAATCGTACGCCTGAAAGGCATGGATAGGCAAGGCGGATCGAGATGCGCCCGGCCTACGCCGCCTTCCGCTTCAGCGACTCCGCGACCAGCTCGTCTTGACGATCCACCCAGGCGAGGACGCCTTCCATCAGCTCTCCCGGATCAACGTCCCCGGCCGGCAACGGCCAGTGCAGGCGCTCGGATGCCACGAGTTGCACCGCGGACCCGCGCGACGCGGAGTTGGCCCACAAGCGGACGAAGCAGGCGATCACGCGAGCGCGGCGACACATCGCGCGGACCGCGGCCCACGCGGCCACGTCGGTCGGGACGCTGGCCGCGATCTGTTCGACCCGGTCGGCCATCCACTCGACGATCATCCGGGCCTCGACGTCCCCCAGCCCGCGGGTCACGGCCTCGTCGCGCAAGATGTGGCGCAAGAGCGGCGTACTCTGCATGTCCGGCCTCGTCCCCCTCGCGGCCCCGGGCGGCCGCTCGGCCCGCCCCCCGTCGTCGCCCTCCCCGACTCGCGGAGCGAGTCGGCCACATTGTGGTCCGCTCGCTCCGCGAGCGGGAAGGCCCGGCCTCCGAATCGTCACTAGCAATCGCAAGCGTGAGGGGGCCGTATACCGGATTGTGAAGATAACGCAACGCCAACCGCCGTCATCGATCGCGGCAGAATCGGTAAAGAATCTCGGCCGCCCGGTCGATCTGATCCAGTTCGATCCACTCGTCCTTCGTGTGCGCCTGGGCGATGTCCCCGGGCCCGAACACGACCGCCGGGACTCCCGCCTCCGCGACCGACGACGCGTCCGTCCCGAACGGGACCGCTCGCACCGCGTGCCGGCCCTCCACGGCATCGATCGCCGCCCCTAGACGCCGCTGAACCTCGTCGGCACCGTCCGAGTTGAGCGCCGGACAGGCCAGCCAGATCGGGTCGCAAACGGCCGGCACCGGCGCGGTTGCCAGGTGGTCCCGGAAGTCGCGCCAGGCGGCCTCCGGCGACTCGCCCGGCAAGAGCCGGCGGTCGATCTCGATGACGCAATGGTCCGGGACCGTGTTCACGCTGACCCCGCCCTCGATGCGGCCGACGCTCAACGTCGGCGGCCCGAGCCGGGGGTGTGACGACGACTGCTGCAGCCGGTTCGCGTATAGCTCGATGAGCGGCAGGACGTGGCCCATGCGGTAGACGGCGTTCAAGCCCTGCTCGGGCGTCGAACTGTGGCAGGCTCGGCCCTCGGTCCGCACCTTCCATCGGACGACCCCCTTGTGGGCGTCCACGATCTGCAGACTGGTCGGCTCGGCGACGACCGCGAAGTTGGCTCGCAATCCGGCCGCCATCAGTTGCTGCACACCATAGAAGGTGTGCTCCTCGTCCACCGTGCAGGCCAGGATGACGTTCGCGGCCTCGGCTGGCCTCTCGCGCACCAGCCGGGCAAACGCGGTGAGCATGGCCGCCATGCCGCCCTTCACATCGCACGACCCGCGGCCGTAGAGCTTGCCGTCGCGCACCTCCGCCGCGAATGGCTCGATCGTCATCCCGTCCACCGGCACTGTATCCTGGTGGACTTCGAGGAGGATCGTCTTGGCAGCGCCGGGCGACTCGTAGCGGGCGATGATGTTGTCGCGCAGCGGGGCGACGCTCTGCCGCTCGTGGCGCACGCCGAGGTCGCGGAAGAATCGCTCGAGGTAGTCGGTGACTCGAACCTCGTAGAACTGCTCCCCGGCGACGGCCCGGCCCATCGGATTGACCGACGGGATGCGGACGAGGTCTTGCAGCAGGCGGTGCGAATCGCGCATTGTCCGGGGCCTTCAAGGGCTACTGAGGACGGCAAGTTTTGGGGCGCCAAGCGCACCCCCCCGCTGACGCGGGGGGGTGGTTCCCGCAATCTGTTACTGTTTTGGCCCTGATGCTCCACCACTGTTGTTCTACGGGCTCCGCCGGACCCGCCCGCGGCCGTTGTCCGGCCCGCGTACACTGACTCATGATGACTGACTTTGCCATCCGCACTGAGGAGCTGACCCGCACCTACCGCCGCAAGACGCGGCGCCGCTGGTTCCGCAAGCCGAAGACCGCGGACGCTCCGGCCGAATTCACCGCCCTCGATCGCGTCTCGCTGGACGTCCGCCCGGGCGAGTTATTCGGCCTCCTCGGGCCGAATGGCGCCGGGAAGACGACTCTGATCAAGATCCTGACCACGCTCCTGGCCCCCAGCTCCGGGAAGGCCTGGGTGGACGGCCTCGACGTCGAGACCCGGGCCCGGGAGCTGCGCCCGCGGATCAACATGGTCTCCGGCGGCGAGTCGAGCGGCTACGGCATCCTCACCGTCCGCGAAAACCTCTGGCTCTTCGCCCGCATTTACGGCGTGCCCAACGACCTCGTCCGCAAGCGCACCGATCGGATGCTGGAAGTCGTCGGCCTGACTGACAAGGCCGACAGTCGCGTCAGCCACCTCTCGACCGGGCAGCGGCAGAAGATGAACTTCTGTCGCGGGTTCATTACCGACCCCAAGATCCTCTTTCTCGACGAGCCGACCCTCGGCCTCGACGTGACCGCGGCCCGGAACATCCGCCGATTCATTCGCGAGTGGATGAAGGAGGACGACCGCCGCACCATCTTGCTCACCACGCATTACATGGCCGAGGCGGACGAGTTGTGCGACCGGCTGGCGATTGTCGATCGCGGCAAGGTACTCGCGTGCGGCACCCCGGCCAATTTGAAGCGGCAAGTGCAAGAGTACCCGATCTTCGAGTTGAGCCTGTCGCCCGGGGCGAATGGAGTTGCCGACCTTTCGACCCTCTCCGGTGTCCACCACGCGACACGAACCGAGACGCCTACGACGGTTGAGCTGAAAGTCTCGCTCCACGAGGAGCCGGCAATTGGCGGCGTGGTGCAGAAGGTAGTGTCGGGCGGGGGGAAAATTCTGACGCTGAAGAAGGTGGAGCCGACGCTCGAGGACGTATTCATCGAGTTGGTCGGGCACCGGATCGACGACGAGGAGGGCGGGAATGCGTAACGCCCTCACACTGTTCTTTCAGGCGGCTCTCGCCCGCGCCTATCCGCGAGCCGTGTGGATGGTCCGCAACCGCACGTGGCTGTTCCAGGAGACGCTCCTGCCGGTCCTGTCGGTGGCCGCGTTCGCGTACTCGTACCAGGCAATGGGCGCCCCGGCGGAGTACGTCGGCATGGTCATCCTCGGCGGGGCGATGACGACATTCTGGCTCAATGTCCTCTGGTCGATGGGAGCCCATTTGTACTGGGAGCGTGACTCCGGAAACCTCGGCCTGTACGTCATGTCGCCGGCGCCGATGATGTCGATCCTCGCCGGGATGGCGCTGGGCGGGATGACAACGACCACGATCCGGGCCGCGGCCATCGTCGCGGCCGGACTGTTTGTTTTCCACGTCCCGTTCGATCCGACGAGTTGGTGGCTGCTCGTCGCGATCTTCGTCATCACGCTCGCGGCGCTGTACGGGCTCGGGATGATGTTTGCCTCGCTCTTTTTGCTCTGGGGCCGCGAGGCGTGGCACACAGTCAACCTGTTGCAAGAGCCGGTCTACCTGCTGGCCGGGACGAATTTCCCGTTGCGGAACGTCTTCCCGAAGGTCGTAGCTGGGACGGCCCTGCTGATCCCCCTCGCCGCGGGGATGGACGCGATGCGTCAGGTGCTCTTCCGGGCAGAGGGCGTGCTCTCGGTCGAAACGGAGATCGGTCTACTTGCCGGGCTGGCGGTCGTGTTCCTGACCGGGGCCAAGTGGTGCCTGGACTTGCTCGAGCGGAAGTCGCTCCACGATGGGAAGCTAACGGTGCGCTGGGAGTAAGGGCACGCGGAGCTTCGGCGCTCGGGAACCCGATCGTGTCTGTACCCCGAAGGGGCCCCTTCGGGGTACAGGCTTCAAACGGTCCCGGTGCGCCGTTTACCGCTGATCCTTCCCCTCCTTCTTCTTCGCAAAATCCCCCGCCTGGATGATGATCAGCTTCTTCGGGTCGAGCACCTTCTGGTACGCCTTCTGGATCTCCGAGGGGCTCAGCGCCTCGATCTTCTTTTCCAGGTCGGCGTAGTAGTCGAACTTGCGGCCCACGAACAGCCCGTTCGAGAGCTGCATGGCCAGCATCCCGTCGTCCGACCGCTGCACCTTGAGCTGATCGACGTACGCCTTCTTCCCCGCCTCCAACTCCTCCAGGCTCACCCCCTCCTTGAGGAACTTACCCACCTCCTCCGCGATCGTCACCTCGACCTTTTCCATGTTCTCCGGGTTGGTGATCGCGAAGATCTGATTGATCGCGGCCTTGTCCTTGGAATCGGCATGGAACCCCGAGCCGACGCCGTACGAGAGCCCCTTCTCTCCACGCACCCGCTTGCTCAAGCGGCTCGCAAGCGGGGCCCCGCCCAACAGGTAGTTCCCGACCTCCATCGCCGGGTACTCGGGGTCGGTGTCCGTCATCGGGTACATCTGCCCGGCGATGTAGACCGCGTTCGCCTTGTCCGGGGTGTTGATGACGATCGTCTCGCCCTTCTCGACCGGGATCGCCGGGCGTTCGATCCGCTTGTACGTGACGTCCGACTTCCACCCGTCAAGCGCGCGGCCGAGCTCCGCAGTCAGCACCTGCGGGTCGAAGTCGCCGACGGCCGTCAGCTCCCCGGCCTGGGCGCTGAGCTGCTTGCGGTACAGGTCCTTCACCTGGTCCAGCGTCGTTGCCTTCGCCCGCTCGATCGACTCCTCGATCGTCGGCGTGTACCGGACGTTGTCCTTCGGATACGGCTGGAGCTTCCGCTGCACGGCGCGGATTCCCAAATAGATCGGCTCCGTCTTCTGGCTGCCGAGCTGCTCCAGTTTCTCGTTCTGCAGGATTGTGAACTCCTTCTCCGGGAACGTCGGGTCCTTCAGGACCTCGGCGACGAGCTTGAGCGTCGCGGCCAGGTTGGGCTTCTTGGCCTTGATCGACACGGTCACCATGCCCGGACCTCCGCCGAAGTTGACGCGGGCCCCGAGCTTGTCGAACTCGTCGGTGATCTGCTGCCGCGTGTGCTTCGATGTCCCCCGGGGAAGCATCTCCGGCAGCATCTCGGCGGCCGTCAGCAGCCCATTGAGCGACTGCTCGTTCCCGTACCGGAGGTTAAGCCGGATGTCGGCCATTTCGCCGCGCGTCTTCTTCGCGAGGAACGCGGTCTTGATGCCCCCAAGCTCGCCGCGGACGACGCGCTTCTCAATGTTCGCCGGCGTCGGGTCGAACGCCTCGCCGGCCGCGATTTCCCCCCGGCCCTTGTAACCGTCGAGCAGCTTGGCGACCTGGGGTGTGGCCGGGATGTGGGCCCGCTCGGCCTTTTCCGTCGGGTAGAAGACGCCGACGGTCCGGTTCGTTCGAGTGAGGTACTTGGCCGCGGCCTTGTTGACGTCCGCGGCGGTGACCTTCTCGACCCGGTCGCGGTCGAGGAAGAACAGCCGCCAGTCGCCGGCCCCGGCCCACTCGCTCAACTGGATCGCGAGCCGGTCGCTGGCCGCCAGGAGCTGCTCGTTGAACTTCTGGAACCGCTGCTTGGACCGGGTCACCTCTTCCTCGGTGATCGGGTTCTGGCCCAGGTTTTCGATTGTCTCCACCAACGCGTCGCGGGCGGCATCGACGCCGCCGGGATTCTCCACCTTGGCCGTGATCTCCAGGACACCGGGGTCGTGCCAGGCGTAGGCGCTGCCGCTGACGCTGGCCGCCTTCTTGGCTTCGACCAGGGCCTTGTACACCCGCCCGGCCGGCTCCGCGGTCAGGCAATCTTCGAGCACCTGGACCGCGGCGAAGTCGTCGTGAGCCCCAGCCGGGATGTGGTAGACGACGCCGGTCGCCCCGACCGACCCGACCCGCCGCAGCACGACCTGGCGCTCCCCGTCCTGGGCCGGCTCCTCGGTGTACGTGTTCGGCAGCTTGCGGTCCGGCTTCTTGAGCGGACCGAAGTACTTGACTACGTACTCAAGCGCCTTCTTGTCGTCAAACTTCCCGGCGACGACGAGCATGGCGTTATCGACCTGGTAGTATTTCCGGTAGAACGCCTGCAGGTTCTCGATTGGCACCCGCTCGATGTCTGACCGATTCCCGATGGTGGACTTGCCGTAGTTGTGCCACTCGAACGCGACCGCGTTCATCCGCTGGCTGAGGATGCGCTCCGGGCTGTTCTCGCCCATCTCGAACTCGTTGCGGACGACCGTCATTTCCGAGAGCAAGTCCTCACGCTTGATAAAGCTGTTGACCAGCCGGTCCGCCTCGAGCTTGATGCCGAACTCGAGGTTCTCGTCCGTGGCCGGCATGGTCTCGAAGTAATTGGTGCGATCGACCCAGGTGGTGCCGTTGAACCGGGCGCCGTGGTCGCGGAGGGCCTTGGGCACGTCCGGGAAGGTCGGGGTGCCCTTGAAGACCATGTGTTCCAGCAGGTGGGCCATGCCGGTCTCGCCGTAGCCCTCGTGCCGCGAGCCGACGAAGATGGTGCAGTTGACGGTGACCAGCGGCTTGGACGCGTCCGGGAACAGCAGGACGCGGAGGCCATTGGGGAGTGTGTACTCGGTAATCCCCTCGACGGTGCCGATCTTGGTGTAAGGTTCGTTGCTGGCGCGAAGGGGGGCGGACATCAGGAGGGCTCCGAGTAGCAACAGCGGGAGTCGGCGGGCCATGGGTGGCAACCTCCGGACGGGCGAGATGTGGGGAGAGGAATTGTCAGAGTGCGCGGCGGGGGTGTGAAAGGCAACCCCTCGACGCGCGCCAACGTAACCGATTGCATTCGCGGCGACCGCGGAACACAATCGGCGCGGGATGACGGGAGGTCCGGTCGTGAGCCGTGCCCGATTGATCTGGGCGGTCGGGGGCGTTGTCGTGGCGGGTGCGCTCGCGGCCGTCGGGGCGCACTATTGGAATCGCGGCGGGCCGCCGACCCCGGAGGCGGAGCCAGCCGGGCCCGCCTGGTTCGAGGACGTCACCGAGGCGGTACACCTGAGTTTCACGCACGACCCGGGACCGACCGGCTCCTACCCGCTGCCGCAGATCATGGGCTCCGGCGCCGCCCTGTTCGACTGTGACAACGACGGCCGGCTCGACATCTACCTCCTACAAAACGCGGGCCCGCAGTCGGCGTCGCGGAATCGCCTGTTCCGCCAGAAAGAGGACGGCACGTTCGAGGACATCAGTACCGGCTCGGGACTCGACATCGCCGGGTACGGAATGGGCGTGGCGGTCGGCGACGTCAACAACGATGGCTGGCCGGATGTGGTGGTCACCGAGTTTCGCGGCGTGCGGCTGTTTCTCAACAACGGCAACCGCACGTTCACGGAGGTGACGCGCCAGGCCGGGCTGGACGATGTGCATTGGGCCACGTCGGCCAGCTTTGTCGATTACGACCGCGACGGCTGGCTCGACCTGGTGGTCGTTCATTACGTTGACTTCGACCCGTCGCAGCAATGCGCCGGCACGTCCGCCCGGCCCGACTACTGCCATCCGAAGGGCTTCCCGGAGGCGGCGACGCGTCTCTACCGCAACCTCGGTAAGCAGGCCGACGGGAAGGTCGCGTTCCGCGACGTCACCGGCCCGTCGCGCCTGGCCGAGCGCCCCGGACCGGCGCTGGGCGTCCTCTGTGCGGACTTCGACGGCGACGGCTGGCCGGACATCTTCGTCGCCAACGACGGCAAGCCGAACCACCTCTGGATCAACCGCAAGGACGGCACGTTTCGCGAGGAGGCGGCCGAGCGCGGGTGCGCTTACAACGGGATGGGTTTGGTGGAAGCGAACATGGGCGTCGTGTTCGGCGACGTGGATGGCGATGGCCTGCCGGACCTGTTCGTCACGCACCTGACGGAAGAGACAAACACGCTTTGGAAGCAAGGCCCGCCGGGCGAGTTTCGCGACCGGACGCGGGCGTCCGGGCTGGCGGCGACACGCCACTCCACGGGATTTGGCGTGGTCCTGGCCGACTTCGACCGGGACGGTCACGCCGACCTCGCGATCGCCAATGGCCGGGTGGCCCGGGCGCTGACCGCGACCAGCCAGGGCTTCAACTGGGCCGACTACGAGGAGCCCAACCAGGTGTTTGCGAACGACGGCGAGGGCATGTTCCGCGACCTCTCGGCCGCTAACCGCGCCTTCGGCGTCCCGCGAATCGGCCGCGGGCTGTGCGGCGGGGACATCTTCAATCGCGGCCGCATTGACTTGCTCGCGACCTACGTGGGCGGGCCGGCGCGCCTCTTCCGGAACGTCGCGCCGTCGGACGGGCACTGGCTGGTCGTGCGGGCGGTCGTGCCGGAATGGAAGCGGGACGCCTACGGGGCCTTGGTAACGATCGTCGCCGGGAAATCGAGCTGGACGCGACTGATCCAGCCGGGGTCCAGCTACCTATGCAGCAACGATCCGCGGGCCCATTTCGGACTCGGGGCCGCGACGACCGTCGATGCGATCCGCGTGACCTGGCCGGACGGCACCCGCGAAGACTTCCCCGGAGGGACTGCAAATCGCCACCTCACGGTGCGCAAGGGCGAAGGAACGCCCGGGAAGTAGGCGACCGCTATGGCCGACGCAAACGCGACCGTTCCGTCCCGGCGGGCACGCACGATTGTGCTGGGAACGCTTGTTGTCGCGATCGGGCTCGGCGCGATTCTCTATTACCGGCCCTGGCGGTCGGACGCGATCGACCCACCGGCACCCGGCCTGTCGCATGTGGACCCGGCGGTTCGCAAGGTGATCGAGGACGAGCAATCCCGGGTCCGCGAATCGCCGCGATCGGGGCGGGCATGGGGGCGGCTCGGGATGGCCTTCCAGTCGCACATGTTCGACGCCGAGGCGCTGAGTTGTTTCGAGCAGGCGGCCGGACTGGAGCCGGACAACCCGCGGTGGCCATACTTCCGGGGCGTCATCCGAATGGCTCACGACCCGCCCGCGGCGCTAGCGGATCTCCAGCGAGCCGTTGAGCTGTGCCGCGACGCCACGGACGGCCCGCGCTTGCGGCTGGCGGAGCTCTACTTACGACTCGGCCAGCCGGACGACGCGCGCGAGCAATTCCAGGCCTTGGTCAGCAAGGACCCCGCTCACGCACGCGCCCGGTTCGGCTTGGCCCGTTTGGATTTTCAAAGCGGGCAACTTGACCAAAGCCGCGAGCACCTCCGCCACGCGCTGGAGAGTCCCCTCGCCCGAAAATCGGCTCTGACGCTCTCGGCCGAGATCAGCCAACGGCAGGGAGACGCCGCGGCCGCCCGGGCGGAACGGGCCCGCGGCGTCGAGCTTCCGGACGACCCTGACTGGCCGGACGAGTACCTGGCAGAGGCGGTCCGCTTCCAGGTCGGCGAGGTTGCAAGGCTGCAACAGGCCGGCCAATTGCTCGACCGCGGCAGCGCTACAGAGGCCATCGACTTGCTGCAAGACGTCGTCCGCGACTATCCGCGATCGGCGGCCGGATGGACCCTGCTCGGGCGGGCCCAGCTCGGCGAGGACCACATCCCCGAGGCTGAAGAATCTTTGTGGACGGCCGTGAAACTTGACCCCGCCCGGGCCCGGGCGTGGATGTACCTGGGGGTCGTCCGCGCCAGACGCGGGGACCGCCCGGGGGCCATCGCGGCCCTACGAACGGCCGTCGCGAATCGGCCGAGCTACACCGAGGCCCAGTTCAACCTGGGCATAGCGCTGAAGGACGCGGGCGAGACGGACGCCGCCATAGGGGCCTTTCGCGACGCTGTTCGGAGCGAGCCGCTAAGCGCGCTCGCCCACGCCCAGCTCGGCGAGTTGTTGCTCAAACAGGGACGGCCCGACGAGGCGATCATTCACCTGCAACAGGCCGTTGACTTGAATCCCGACGACCAGGACTCGCGGAAGCGCTTGGACGAGGCACGACAAAAGTCTGCCGACGCGAAGAAGTCGCTTGATTCGACTCGCCGCTGAGCCCATTCTCGAATCGGGAGTCGCGGTCCGGAGGTAATTGAAATGACGGTATGATCCGCCTCTCACTTCACTTCCACGGAGTTCCGCCATGTGGGTCCGCCAGTGTGACCTCGACGCCACGATCGACACGCCGTCGCCGATCCCGACCCGGATCGCGTCCAACGAGGAGTTCATCCCGCCGCCGCAGGGCCCGCAGCAGAAGGCGGTCGAAGAGCGATTGCGCGACCTGAGCGACCGCAACGCCCGGGCACTTGGCATCGACCGCCGCCGCTTCCTACGCACCGGCCCGGGCATGGCCGCGGCCCTCATCGCCCTGAACGAAGTCTTCGGCAACTTCTTCGACGTCTCGTCCGCGGAGGCCAAGGAGCCGGAGGCGTTCGAAGAGAAATGGCCCAAGGACCAGTTCATCTTCGACATCCAGACGCATCACGTCGATGTGTCGCGGAAGTGGTACGACGACACCGCCGATGGCAAGCGAGTCGCCGCGTTCTTCCGCATGCTCCGTCGCGGCAAGACGATCGAGGACACGCTCGACCAGCTCAACCGCGTGCACTACGTCAAGGAGCTGTTCGGCGACTCGGACACGGTGATGGCTGTCATCAGCGGCGTGCCCTCGCGCGAGTGGGACAAGAACCCCCTCCCGCCGGACCAGATGGTCGCGACGCGAAAGTTCGTCAACGACCTGGCCGGGTCGCGGCGGGTGCTGTCGCACGGGCTGCTGAGGCCGAACCTCGGCGAGAAGGAGTTTGCCGAAATGGAGCGGCAGGTGAAGGAGCTGAAGATCGACGCGTGGAAGATGTACACCGGCGCCGAGCTGGGCGAGAAGGCCTGGTTCCTCGACGACGAGAAGGTGGCCTACCCGTTCTGGGAGCGGACGAAGAAGCTGGGGGTCAAGAACCTGTGCGTGCACAAGGGGCTACCGCTCGGGGCGTTCAACGAGAAGGCGTGTACGCCGCACGACCTGGAAAAGGCGGCCCTCGACTGGCCGGACCTGAACTTCATCGTCTACCACTCCGGGTTCCGCGGCGGGTTCTGGCTCGGGACCGGGCTCGGCGAGAAAGTGATCGATAAGCCGACCGACGACCCGCAGGAAATCCCATGGATCTCGGACATCTTCCGCATCCTCAAGAAGAACCCGAAGATCAAGAACATCTACTTCGAGCTGGGCAGCACGTTCGCGCAGCTCTCCTCGGCCAACCCGGAGAAGTGTTGCCACATGCTCGGGCAGATGATCCAGACCGCGGGGACCGATCACGTCCTGTGGGGGACGGACAGCATCTGGAACGGGAGCCCGCAAAGTCAGATCGAGCGCTTGCGTCGCCTCAAGATGCCGGACAAACTAATGGAGAAGTACAAGTACCCTGAGCTGACGCGAGAGGTGAAGGAGCAGATCCTTGGTCTGAATGCCGCGAAGGTGTTCGGGGTGGACGTGAAGGAGTCGCGGAAGGCGATCAAGGCGGACAAGCTGACGCGGCTGCGGGAGGAGTACCGGAAGGACCCGTGGCCGAGCAACACGCAGTTTGGTTGGGTTTGGGTGGGCGACGGGGAGGCGACGGTGCCGGTGGGGAATGGTTGAGCATGGCCCCCGGCGAGCCGGGAGCGTCAGCGGCCGGAGAAGGTCACTCCGGTCGCTGACGCTCGCGGCTCGCCGGGCCACCCGGTTACGTGAAAGTTCATCGTGAACGCTTCGCTGCTCCTTCCCGTTGCCCTCTCCCTCGCAGCCCCGGCTCTCAAGGACCGGCCGAAGAAGGAGTCGTCCATCGTCGGCGAGTGGAAGGCCGAGCAGATCATTGCCGGCGGGAAGCCCGCCAGGGCGCAAAGCTCGGACGTGCGCTGGGTCTTCGCACCGGACGGCACGCGCGTGATCTCGCGAGACGGCAAGCAAGCCCAGACCGGGACCTTCGAGGCCGACCCGAAGGCCAAGCCCGCGACCCTGGACCTGGACAAGGGGCCGGCGGGCGATCCGAGATATCTGTGCATCTACAAAATCGAGGGGGACACGCTGACGCTCAACGTCGGCTGGCCGAAGGCCGACCGGCCGACCGAGTTCGCCTCGCCGGCCGGTGCGCAGTGTACGCTCTACGTGTTCAGGCGGGTGAAGGCGAAGGACTGATCCGGAGGCTGACATGCACGCGTCCGTCCTCGTCGTCGCCCTGGCCTTCGGCGCCCCGGCCCTGAAGGACAAGCCCAAGCCCGACGAGGGGCTCATCGGCCTGTGGGAACTGGAACGGACCGAGTCCGGCGCCGCGCAACCGGACCGCAAGCGTGACGCGCCGTTGCGCTACCAGTTCAACAAGGACGGCACTTACGTGATCTTCGAGGGGGAGAAGGAAATCGTCGGCCCGCGAAAGTTCGCGTTCGACGCGAATGCGAAACCCGCGACACTCGACACCCGCGTCAACCAGAAGGACAACGGCCAGACGGTCTACGGGATCTACAAGGTCGAGGGAGATCTTTTGACGATTTGTAAAACGCCGCCGGGGAAAGGGCGACCCACGGAATTCACGACGGCCCCGGGTTCGCCCAACTACATCATGTACTTCCGCCGCGTGAAGACGAAGGACTGAGGTGGGCACGACGATGACACCAACACTGCTCCTTGGGACCGCCCTGTCGCTCGCCGCGCCCGCACTGAAGGAGTCGCCGAAGAAGGCGGACATCGTCGGCGAGTGGGAGGTCGAGAGCGTCAACGCGGGCAACCCCGCGAGGCCGCGGCCGAAGGGCAAGGGCCTCGGCCCACAACGCTACGTATTCACCGCCGACGGCAAGTGGCTCCTGTTTCGCGGCGAGCGCAAGGTCGGCGACGACCGGGCCTATTTCACGAACGCGAAGGCTGATCCGCCGACAATTGACCTCCGGTACGAGCCGGCCGACCAGGACGGACGGACCGTCCTCGGCATTTACAAGATCGAGGGGGACAGGCTCAACTTGTGCCTGTCGCGCGGGGACGGCACGCGGCCGGCCGGGTTCGAATCGACAGTAGACGCGCCGGCAACAATCTACATCCTCAAGCGCGCGAAGCCGAAGGACTGAGGGCACGTCATGAATGCGACCGTACTCGCCGGACTGGCGCTGGTCGTCTCGGCCCCGGCCCTGAAGGAGCCGCCGAAGAAGCCGCACGAACTCACCGGTGAGTGGGTCATGGAGAGCACGACTGTCGCCGGGACCACGCGCCCCGCGCCGGGCGGCGAGCTGGTGTACGAGTTCACCAAGGACGAGAAGTGGCTGATCCGCCGGGCGGAGAAGGAGCTCGCGGCCGCGAACCGCGGGTACAAGGCCGACCCGAAGGCCGAAACGCCCACCATCGACCTGATGACCGACGTCACTCGCCCGGATGTGACGCGCCGCGAGGGAATCTACAAGATCGAGGGGGACACGTTGACGATCTGTTTGGCCAACGTCAAGCAGCCGCGGCCGACCAGGTTCGAGTCCACGGCCGGAGATCGGAACCTGATCTATGTGTTGAAGCGGAAGAAGAAGGATTGAGCGGAGCAGCGTGAGTCGTCGCTCCGCTCGCCAATCAAATTCAGGCACCTCGCGCCGTTACTCGCCGTTTGCTTGGCTCAACTCTCGCAAATACTCGATCGCCTCATCCACCGTCCCGACGACAGCCCCCGGGACGCGGCCCGCGTCGTCCAGGTCCCGCAACAGCATCAAGTCCTCGAAATCGGCTAACGCCTCCAGCCTGACCCGTTGCCGATGGCCAAGCGTACCGGCCTTGTACTCCAGGGCCAGCATGTGGTTGGCGATCAGGAACCTCGTCCGGTCCGTGATCAGCCCGTCGAGCGCCTCGAGTGCCGACCCGACGTGGTCGCCCGGGTCAATTCCCTTGCCCACGTCGTGCAAGAGCGCCGCCTGCAGGAACTCCTCGTCGTACGGACGGGCATTCTTCGCCAGCTCAAACACTTGCAGAAGGTGATAGAGGACGTCCCCCTCGGGATGGTACCTCGCCGGTTGCTTCACCTTTTCCAGCGGCTCGAGCAGCAGGCGGAACATCTGGTACGGGTCAATTTCCTCCTCGGCCTCCGCGGCCGTCTCGTCCAGGTTGACGTCCGGGTACTCGCGGGCGATCAGCTCCTCCAGCTCGCGGATCGAGGCGCGCTCGATCGCCTTGCCGGTGATCGAGCTCTTGAACCCGTAATGGGCTTTGTCCTCCGGGTAGACGGTCAGCTCGAAGTCGAACTGGTCGCGGACGTGGATGTGCGTAAAGACGCGGGCCTCCCCGTGTTTCACCACCTGCTTGCGCTCGACGTCGAACTGGTACCCGTCGCTCTCCAAAAGTCCGGTGAGCAGCTCGATACCATCACAAAAGACGTGGACGTCGATGTCGGAGCCCTTGCGGACGTGCCCGGTCATGACGCTGCCGATGAGGCGCGGGCGGAACCTGCGCAAGACGCGCATGAGCTTGAGCGCCTCCAGGCGCATCGATTTGAGGTTGGCGGTCCGGGCCTCACCCTCGTGGACGCGGGCGAACGACTGGACCAGGTCGCGGATCTCGGCATTGGACGGGAGGTCGGCGGGCTTGATCGGCCCGCGGCAGAGGCGTTTCGCGGCCTTGCGCTTGGCGGTGAAGTACTCGGACTCCACCCGGTCGTACATCAGCCGGGCGGCCTCGAAGGCAATGGCGTGGCGGAGACGTGCATCGGCCATCCTTTCGTTGCGCCGAATATTGGTAGCCCATTTCGAGCGGCGCGGGGCATGGGAACGCCACGGCGGGCGTTCACAAAAGGGGAGTCTACCACGCGGCGATCGCAAAGGCGACCGGTCCGTCAGTTGGCGCTCCCCCATTTCTTCAGGACATCCAGGGCCGCGACGCGGTTCGGGTTGGCTAGCTGAGCCGCGATCTTGGCCACGAGCGCGACTGCCGCCTTGCCCGCCTCCAGCGGAAAGTTCTGCAGCGCCCCGAGGGCCGCGCCGGTCACGCCGAGCTGGCCCTTCGGCGGCTCGTTCTTGAGCTCACGCTCCATCACCTTGACCAGACCGTCAACCGCCACCTTCTGGACCTTGCGCAACTCCGGCGAGTCCTCGACAATCGGCCCGAATTCCGCATTCTGGTGCTTGAACCGCAAGGCGCTTCCCAGGGCGGGGGCGTACTCCGCGGCCTTTTCCGGGTCGAGGGCCAGTCGAGCCGTGGCCGCCGCGACGCGGACGATGTACCGCCCGTCCACTTGCAGCTTCATCATCGCCGGCAGGATCTTCGCCTTGTCCTTCGGCCGCGAAGCCAGCTCGACGATGAGCGGCATGTGCTCTTTTTGGTCCGCTTTTTCGAGCTCGGTCAACAGCTCGTCGGTCGGCCGATCGGCAAGCGACTTGGGCGGCTCTGGGGAAGGTCGCGACACAGCGGTGCCACTTTCCTTCGACGGGGCAGTGATCGCGGAGACAACCCGCGGAGGAATCGTAATCGTATCGACGCTCCCGCCGGTCCGGTCGGGCGTGACGGTAGTGGAGGTGACGGGGACCGGGCCGGACTCCGGGCCCGGTCCCTTGTTGCAGCCGACAAGGGCGGCGACCGCGGCCAGACAGAGAGCGGTGGAGCGCATGGCCGTTCCTGGTGGGAGTCCGGGGGTGCCATCCGATGATACCCGAACGGCGGCTGGCGAGCGAGATTCCGGGGAGCGTGCTTCGAGTGAGAAAACCGCGGAACAATGGCCCGATTCCGGGGTATAACCCGCCGGACCATTCCCCTTCCACCCTTCCGGGAGGTCGGCACCGATGCGCAAAGTCTTATTAGCCAGTGCGTTGCTCGCGGGCATCATCGTCGTCAGCCACGCGACGGCCCAGCCGGACCCGGCGTTGTTCAAACTGTTCCGCCCCTACAACCAGGTCATGTCGCGAAACCCCGCGTCCCTCGCGATGAACCAGGGCGTTCAGAAGGAACTGAAGATGGACGAGGACCAGACCAAGGCGGTGCAGGAGAAGCTTGCCGGCCGGGTCGGGTTTGGATTCGGCGGGTTCGGTAAAGGAAAAGGCGGCGGCGGAGGCGAGGCGGCCAAGGAGCGCTTCACCAAGATAATGGAGAAGTTCGAGTCCCTCAAGGACGTTCCGGAGGACCAGCTCGAGGACAAGATCAAGGAGGCATTCAAGGACGATCTCGAGGGGACGATGAAGGACGTCGAGAAGATCCTCAAGCCGGAGCAGATGAAGCGGCTCATGCAAATCACCCGGCAGAACGCCGGCGCGGGATACCTGGCCTGCTCCGAGGGGATCAAGGAGCTGGACCTGAAGGACGAGCAGAAGAGCAAGATCAAGGAGATCTACAAGGAGCTGCAGAAGGATATCGACGAGCTGTTCCGCGGTGGCGGGGGCGGGGGCAAGGGCGCGTTCTCCCCGGAAACCCGGGACAAGATGCTCAGCCTCAGCAAAGAGGCCAAGGACAAGGCCATCGACGCGCTGTCCAAGGAACAGAAGGAGAAGTACAAGGAGCTGACCGGCGAGCCGTTCGAGGTGAAGTTGGAGTTCCGCCGGCCGAAGAAGGACGATTGAAATTGCCGACTCGCGGGCGGGCGCGGGCTGCCGGAGGGCCCGCGCCCGCTTCATTTCTCCTTGCCCCCGTCGCGTTACACCTTACGCTTGAGCCGACCCCGTGCCTTTCGTAGCATGGGGGTTCTCACCTGATTCGACCAAGGTTCTGCCATGCCCGTTCGCGCCATCTGCCCGGAGTGCGGGGCGACTGCTATCCTCCACGACGAAACCCCAAACCTGACCATCGAATGCCGTCAGTGCGGTAAAGAAGTGCCCGTCCCCGAGCTGCCGGACATCCCGACATCCGGCCCGCCGCCGTTGCCCGGGACCGGCGGACCTCCGCCCCTGCCGAAGGCCGAAACGGGTTTTGAGGTGTTGGACGACGAGGACGAGGGAGTAGATGAGGCACCCCGCCGTCGGCCGGCGGTGGGTCGCGATGAGGACGATGACGAGGAGAACGACGAAGACCGGCCCCGTCGCCCACCAGTCGGCCGCGACGACGAGGACGAAGACCGGCCCCGTCGCCCACCGGTCGGCCGCGACGACGAGGACGAGGAGGACGAGGCGCCCCGGCCGAAAACGCGATTGCGCGATGACGAGGAGGAGGACGAGGACGAGGAGGATGAGGCCACCAGGCGGAAGCCGCGGTCGGCCGACGAGGACGACGAAGACGACGAAGACGACGAGGACGACCGCCCGGCCCGGCGACGGGGCCGGTCGCGGCGCGGGTCGAAGAAGACGATGGTCCTTGTGGCCGGGCTCTTTGCGTTCCTCGTCCTGGGTGCAGGCGTCGGAGCGGCCGTGCACTTCCTCTGGCCGGATTCGACTACGACGATCGTGGAGGATGACGGGGTCAACCAGGGCGACCCGGGCGATCACAACGCGGTCGTCCAGCCGGCGCGGCGGCGCGACCTGGCCATCCGCCCGGTGCAATTCCCTGGCGACCGGCAGACCGTCAAGCTGCCCGGCCGGCCAAGGGAGGTTTGCCCCGCGGCCGGCGGGCGGTTCCTCTGCCTCCACTGCGTGGACGAGCGAAAGCTCGTCCTCTTCGACGTGTCCGAGGCGGCCGTCGTCAAGGAGATCCCGACCGCCGGCCCAGAGAGTCACATCGCCGCCGGTGCCAGCGCGCTCGTCGTGACCGACAACGGAACCCGAAAGCTGCAACGCTACGATTTACGCACGCTCGAACGGGACAAGGAGGCGCCATACCCGTTTGAAGGCCCCGTGAAGGCGATCGCGATGGGCCACGAGTCGCACGGCCCGCTCCTCGTCGTCGGCGACGGCCCGCCGGACGCCTGGCCGGTGCGCTTCCTCGACCTGGACACGCTCGGGCCGGCGGAGGTGGGCTGGGCGGAGCCGCCGCCGGCGTCGTTGCCCCGCGACCTGAGCTTCCGGGCCGCGGCCAACGGGTCGCGGTGGGTCGGCGCGGCGCCCGGAGCGAAATCGGGCGGGGCCGTGGTCGTCACCCTCGAGGGCAAGCGGCTGACCGTCCGCAACCCGCTCCGGGGCAACGCCGGGTTCGCCGCGATCTCGGCCGACGGCGAGTGGCTGTACACCCGCTACGGCCCGTCGGCCGCGGCCGAGACGCCGACCCGGCCGCCGCGGCCCGACGGTCCCAACTTCCAGGTTCCCGCCGTGACCGGGCCGTATGTCGTGAGCGTCCTGACGGCCGGATCCGCCGAAGGGACCGCGGAGGTCACCGTCGCCAGCCGCGACCGCGACCGCGTCCTGGTGACGCGCCGCGACGTGCCCCGACCGTACGCCCCGCGGGACCCACTACCTCCGGATCGACACCTCCACTTCGTCCCGGACGCCAACGCCCTGGTCATCCTCCCGCCCGACGGCGACCGGGTCGAAATGGTGAAGATCGACCTGGCCGCCGAGGTGGCAAAGATCGAGCAGCCGATGGTCTTCGTCACCAGCACGCCGCCGGCGACGTTCACCCCCGGCCGGGCGTTCGCATACCTGGTCAAGACCGCGGGCAACGCCACCGACGTGAAGTTCGCCCTGACCGGGCCGCCCGGGGCTACCCTGGGTGAGGGCGGGCTCGTCCGATGGGACCCCCCCGGGGACGTTCCCACCGAGCGGGTCGAGATGAAGATCGACGTCACCGCCCCCGGAGCGGTGGCCTCGCAAACGCTGGCGTTGTTCAACTCGGCCGCGCCGGCCCCGAATGCCGCTGCCCCGAAGCCGGTCGAACCCAAGCCGAAGGATACCACGTCCCCCGAGCCGAAGATCCCTGTCGTCACGACCCCGCCCGACGTCGTCCCGACCGCGAAGCTGGTCACCGACTCCAGCACGCCGCCGCTCGGCCCGCCCGAAATGGCCACCCCGCACATCGAAGTTGCGATCCCGGGCCAGCTCCGCGACGTCTGTGTCGGCGGCGCCGGGCGGTACCTCGTCCTGCACTGTCAGGCCGTCCGCAAGCTGGCCATCTTCGACGTCGGCGCCCTGAAGGTCGTCAAGACGATTGCGCTCGGCTCGGAAAATGTCCTCTTCGCCGCGGGGGCGGACAAGCTCCTCATCGTCTACCCGGACGAGAAGTTGATCGAGCGCTGGAGCCTGAGCACGTTCAAGATCGAAATGGACGCCCCGCTCGACGTGCGCCAGAAGCCGACGGCCGCGGCGATGGGTAGCGCCACGGCCGGACCGCTCATCCTCGGCGGACCGCAGGCGCAGAACAATGCCAGCAAGATGGCCCTCATGTTCATCGACGTCGCGACACTGAAAGAAGTGTGGATCGAGAGGGCGGTCGGCGATTTCGGG
>DATFWZ010000531.1:0-13613 GCA_035258765.1 Gemmataceae bacterium | reverse complement strand
ACATCGAAGGCCGCCTCGGCGGACGCGGCGACGCCGACGCGGTGGCCCTGTCGCTCGAACGCCTTGCGCAGGGACCAGGAGATGGCCTCTTCGTCGTCCACGATCAGGATGGTGGCGGGCATTGCTGGCCCCAGATCCTCAGACGGCTGCCAAAGTGGTTCCGGAGGAGCTGCATCGTGACCGGCGCCGTCCGCCAACTGGCGATCCACAGGCATTTCAGGCCGATCAGGTGCGGTGAGTGAATTATCGCAGATGCCGGCCCGATTTCGAGCCGCTGCTGCGACAGGTCCAGGACCTCGAGTCGGCCGAGATACGGGCAATCGGCGACCTGATCAGCCCGGTTGGTCCATTGCACCGGGCGAAGGTCCCGGACCGGGAGCGTCGGCCACCAGCGGTCCGAATCGCGGAGCAGGGCCTCGGCCGACACTTCAATCCGCTTTGTGGGTAACCCACGCGGGAACTGGTCGACCGCCAACTTAGTGCGTGGGTATTTCTGTCTCCAAAGAGACTGCAGAGCCGCCCAGGTCCAATGCAGCTTGCGTCGCAGCGGGCGCCAGCCCCGCTCACCGTTCGCCATGCGCGCCATCTGGCACCGGAGGCGAATGAAATCGGCGTACTGCGGCTCGCCGTGCTCGTCTAGCCAGTCCGCGTACACCAGTCGCGGCGCATCGTCATCCGGGGCGGCAAAAACTGCGTCGAGAAAGGCGTCCTGATCGGTCATTCCGTAGTCCGAATGGGATGGTGACAGGCTGACGGAAATGAATGCTGGGGTCAAGTGTGAAAGCCGCCCGAACCATCACGCCAGTCCAGTTCTCGCCAGCGACTGCATAGCCGCCTGCGTCGCCGTCGCGGCGTCGGTCGTATCAATTTCCACCGCCCGCCGCGTCGTCTCGGGTGACAACGCGTCCCACTGGGCGGCCATTTCTTCGTACACCCCCGCGTCCGCGTCCGACACATCACACCGCCTCTTCCGCAACCGCTCCCGAACTATCGCCGCGTCCGCCTGACACACGAGTAGCAATCCGGGAACGCCCAATCGGCGGGCCGCGTCGAGGAATGTGGTTCGATGACTCTCGTCCGAGAAGCTCGCGTCCACGATGACGCGGCCGCCGACGCGTAACACATCTTCCGCGCGCCGCAGGCACTCCGCGTACGTCCGCTCCGTCCACTCGGGCGTGTAGAAGCCTTCGGCCCTCGCCGTGACCGGCACCCCGGCCAGCTCCTTGCGCACCTCGTCGGAGCGGATGACGGTGAAGTTCGCGGCGGCCGCTAGCCCGCGAGAGAGAGTCGATTTCCCGGTCCCCGGCAAGCCGCCGACCAGCACCAGTCCCGGCCGGCGGTTGGGCTCCTCCAGTGTGCCGAGTGCGAAGAGCCAGTGCGCCTGGGCCTCGGCCCGCATCCGGTTCCGCTGGGCCTCGGCCACCTCCGATTCTTGCGCCCCCATGCCCTTCACCTTGGCCCGTACGACGGCCCGATAGGAGACGTAGAACGGCAGCAACGCCCGGCCCTCGTCGTCCGGCGCCTTAGTTGGAGTTCCGGCATTAGTCGGAAGACCCGGCGCCCCCGGGGGCCCAGCCTCGTCCGGCTGAAGCCGGGACTCCAACGAAGACGCCACCGCGAAGTACGCGTCGGCGCAAGCCCGGGCCAAGTCGCGGCGGTCGTCGTACGCGAGGTCCATGACCAGAAAGGCGATGTCCGCCACCGGGTCCGCGAACCGGAATCGCTCGGCGAACTCGACGCAGTCGATGATCACGAGATCATCCGGCGGCGCGCGATCCGGGAACACGTAGACGTGCGACAGGTGCAGGTCCCCGTGCGTGTCGCACGGTACCCCGCGGGCGGCCCGCGACTCGATCAGCGGCTTCAGGTCGGCGAGGGCCTTTTCCGTCAGCTCCCGGCACCGGTCGCACACCGGCCGGCGCACGGTCACGCCGACGTGGCTCGCGGTCTGGGCGAAGTTCTCGCGGGCGTTGCCGGCGACGACGTCGAAATGGCCGTACCGCGAAACGTGGTCCCCGCGCTCGGCGGCGCGGTGGAACTCAGCCACCCGACGGGCGATGTTCTCAACTTGAGCGGCCGTCACCTCGCCGCGAGCCAGCCGTTGGGCGAGCGTCGCGTCGTCCGGCAGGCGGACCATCTCGACTGCCCACTCGATCGGCTCCCCGGTCCCGCCGACGCGGACCTTCCCATCCTCGGCAGTGATCGGCACGACTCCGCGATAAACGGCGGGCGCCAGCCGCCGATTGAGGCGCACCTCCTCGTCGCAATCGCGCTTGCGTTTCGTGAGCGTACTGAAATCAACGAACCCGAAGTTGACCGGCTTGCGGATCTTGTAAGCCGAGTCGCCGACGAGGAAGACCGCGGAGATGTGCGTCTGCCGGACCTCGACGGGCCCCGGTCGCGGGTACGCCGCCGGGTCGGACAGGGCGGCGAGGAGCTCGGGGAGTTCCATGCCGAATTTGTAGCCGCCCGTCGCAAGCCGCGCGGACTCCCAGTACTCCTGGGTGTCGCGCCGACGCGGATCTCCTGAAATCTCGCGCGGACATCCGCTTTTCGGGTTAGGTCCGTCGATCCCCGACCGTACTTCTCCCGCCAACAGTCTGAGGTCGGCCCCCGGTCCGGGTGTGGACCTCGAGCGCCAGCAATCCCTCCGACCCTTAGGTTTCACAATGACCCGTCATTCCGCCCGCGGCCGCTCCGGCCTGCGTCTCGAACCGCTCGAGTCCCGCGAAGTGCCGGCCACCCTGGTCAACGCCTCGACGCTCACCTACCAGGACGTGGATGGTGACACCGTCCGCGTCAGCTTCTCGAAGGCGATCTTGACCCCGGGCAATGTCAACACTGTCTTTATCTTCGACACCGGCACCGCGGACAGCGGCAATTCGACCGGGCAGCAGCTGCGGAGGATTGACCTGACCGGTCTGGGCGCGACGGCAACGGGAGTGGGAATCACGACGACGGCGGCGCGGAGCTCGGCGACCGGCGGCGACGGGTTCGCGGCGGTGGGTCAAATCAACGCGACCGGCATCGACCTGGGGGCGGTCACGATCGACGGCGACCTGGGGCGAATTGTCGCCGGCGACGACGCCATCGCGACCACCGGGCTGAAAGGGCTGACGGCATTGTCGCTCGGTCGCTATGGGACGAGCACTGGGGCGCCCGATCTCGTGACGGCGATCCAGGGCCGGCTAGATTTTCTGCGGCTGAAGTCGGACCTGATTGATGCGCGCGTCACGATTCAGGGCGGCGACGACGGCGACATTGGCTCGATCACAATAGGCAGCTCGTTGCTCGGCGGGGCGACCGATTTCTCCGGGCGAATTGATGCAACGGGAGATATTGGCCCGGTCACGATCAAAGGCGACGTGCTCGGCGGTAGTGGTTATGTGACGGGCTCAATCTTTGCCTTCGGCCGGATCGCGACGGTAACGGTTGGCGGGTCGCTGCGTGGCGGGACCGGTTACTTCGGCGCCGAGATCGCCGCAAACGGCGCGATGGGGACGGTAACAATCGGTGGCGATGTCGCGGCGGGCAGCGGCCCTGGTTCCGCAACGGTTTTCACCAACGGAAAGCTGGCGGGAGTGACCATTGGCGGCTCCTTGCGCGGCGGGGGTGGCGAGTGCGGCCGCATCGAGGCAACGGTAGCCATGGGCGCGGTGAAGATTGCCGGTGATGTGGTCGGCGGCGAGGGCTATTCCGGCGCGATTTTCACCCAGGGCACGCTATCGGCCGTGACAATCCGCGGCTCTCTCCTGGGAGGCGCGGGTTCCAACAGCGGCTCCATCTTCTCCGATGGGGCGATGGGGGTGGTGAAAATTGGCGGCTCCGTGATCGGCGGCGGCGGAGTTCAGTCCGGCAGGATCGGTGCAACCACCACTCTGGGGGGCGCCACGATCGGCGGCTCGCTTGTGGGCGGAGCGGGCGGCTTTAGCGGCGAAGTCTACGCTGGCGGGGCAATGGGGGCCGTGAGTATTGGCCGCGACCTGGTCGGCGGCAGTGCGACTGGCATCGAAAACGTGTGGGACTCGGGCACGGTGATCGCCCGGCGGATCGCGAGCGTCACGATCGGCGGTTCGATGATCGCTGGAGTCAACAACACGACGGGCCCGTTCTACGACAACGGCGCCATCCGCGCGGAGGATGACCTGGGGCCGGTCCTGATCAGGGGTAACCTACTCGGCAACGCCACCAACCCCGCCATCATCTCCGCCCGGGGCAGCGCCACGCCGAAGGGAACGAGCGACATCGCCATCGCCAGCCTGCGCGTCCTGGGCCGGGTGGAGTATGCCCGAATCCTCGCCGGGGTGGACTCGATCGGCACCCCGGCCAACGCCGACGCGCAGATCGGCGCGGTCACCGTCGGCGGCGACTGGATCGCGTCGAGCCTCGCGGCCGGGGTGAATGCCGGGGGCAATGGCTCCTTCGGTGACGGCGACGATGTCAAGATGTCCGGCGTCAATGTCAAGGACGAAGGTCAGGTGTTCTCAAAGATCGCCAGCCTGTCGATCGGTGGGCAGGTCATAGGTACGGCCGGTGGCACGGATCACTTCGGAATCGTCGCGGAAAACGTTGGCGCGGTGACGATCGGCGGCTTGCGGATTCCTCTGAACTCGAGTGCGAGCAAGGACGACGTGTCCGTCGGCATCACCGGCGACGTCAATGTGTACGAAGTGTAAAGCGGGGCGCCGCGGACCAAAGCGAGCGGGGCGGCGTGAACCGACCGATGTTATCAGCATCGGTCGGCTCACGCCGCCCCGCTCGTTTGATCAAGACCGGCTTACAGCAACTCGCTCACCGGCTTGCGGTCGTCCAGGATGTACATCGGCCGCCCGCTGCCGTTCGGGAACGTCTGCGACGGGTCGATGCCGATCGCCTGATACAGGGTCGCCAGCAGTTGCGGCACCTTGTAGGGCCGGTCCTTCGGGTACTCGCCGCGAGAGTTCGTCGAGCCGACCGCCTGGCCCATCTTCATCCCACCGCCCGCGACCAGCGCGGACATGGCCGGGGCCCAGTGGTCGCGGCCCGCGTCCGACATGTTGATCTTCGGCGTCCGCCCGAACTCGCCCCACACCACCGTCACCACGTCGTCTTCCATCCCGCGGTCGTGCAGGTCCTGGATCAGGTTGGCGATGCCGCGATCCAGCTCGGGGAGCTGCTTCTTGAGCTGCTTGAAGTTCGAGTTGTGCGTGTCCCACCCGCCATAGCTCAGGGTGACGCACCCGACCCCCGCCTCGACCAGACGCCGCGCCTTGAGGAACTGATCGACCCCCTTGTACCGGTCCAGGGTCTTCGGGTCTTCCTTCTTGAGGTCGAGGGCCTTGTGGACGGCCCCTGAGGAGATCATGTCAAACGCCCGGCCGGTGAAGGCGTCGAGCCCGGACATGGTCGAGCCCTTGTCGATGTCCCGGCGGACGGTGTCGAACGAGGTCAGGAGGTCTTTCCGCTCGTCCATCGCGTCGGCCGTGAACCCGCCTCGCATCTTCAGGTTGTTCAGGCCCGGGCCGTCCGGGCTGAATGCCCGGTGGGCAACGCCCAGGAAGCCCGGCTCGTTGCCGATGCTCATGCCGCGAAGGCTGACGAACGGCGGGATGTCGCTCTGCCCGCCCCGCAACTTCGACATCACCGCCCCGAACGACGGGTGGTGCTGGATGCGGTTGGTGTTCTCGCTGTACCCGGTCATGACCAGCGAGTCGGAGTGCTCGTCCACTGAGATCAGCGACCGCACCACGGCCAGCTTGTCGAACATCTTCGCCTGGAGCGGGAAGTGCTCGCTGATCTGCACGCCGGGGACGTTGGTCGCGATCGGCTTGAACTCGCCGCGGAACTCGGGCGGGGCCTCCGGCTTCAGGTCGTACATGTCCATGTGCGACGGTCCGCCGGGCAGGTAGATCATGATCGCCGACTTGATCCGCGTCGAAGTGGACGCGGTCGTTGAGCCGGCCTGGGCCTTGAGCCGAAGCATGTCGGCCAGGGTGAGCCCGGCCCCGAAGGCGCCCACCTTGAGGAAGTTGCGTCGGTGCAGCCCGTCGCAGAACGTCTGACGACGGCCAAGGAACGTGAGCATGGAAGGGTCCTCGTTGCGAGGAGAGGAGGAGGGAGGGTTACGGGCGGGTTTCCGGCAGCGATTGGATATTACCCCGTATGGCCGGGGGAGGCAATCGAAAAACATGAGAGGGGGCGGGGCATTCTTGTGGGGGCAGAATTGCAATTCGTGAAGTTGCGAGCGGGGCCGCGATGCCCCCCTCCGCTCCCACCTCCAATTACCACCAATACAAACCCTTTGCCAACACCGCGGCCTTGCCACCCAGCTCTTTCAGCTCCTCGGTGTTGAGCATCACCACCTGTCCCACAACCTTGAACGATTTGTCCCCGTCCTTGTAACCCTTCAGCCGCCACTCGATCGTTACCTTCTTCTCGCCTCGTACCAGCACGTCCGAGTTTTGGAAAATCGTGTACCGCAGCCGCGGGGGATTCTGCTCCGTGCGGTTGACGCTCGTCAACAGGACGTGGTCGGACCCGTTGATCGTGACCGTTGTGGACACGATGAGTGTGTCGCCGTCCTGTTTGTACGTCAGCTCTGGCTCCGTTTTTGGCCGGAACTCGGCCGTGGCAGGCAGAGCCGGAGTGAGGAACAGGGCCAGAAAAGTCAACCGCGTCATGGCGCATCCTCCAAGGGGGTTAGGGACACCCGAGCGAGTGTCCGGTGACACTCCAGTAGGACGAGCGTGAACCGACGCCGCGTGTAACTGAAACGTCACGGGCAGGCCAGAAGTTCGTCCTCCCACTCCGGGCCGGACAAATTGCGGACGCGAGATTCGCTCGGACAACTGCAAATTACGCGAAACACCGACGGGGTTCGATCGCGCGCCGCGGTCAACGGCGTGATCCAACCCCGTCGGGTTCGCCCGTCATGATCACGTTTCGGATCAGCCCGCGGGTACGCGCTCGACACGCCCCGGCGCCGGAACGGGCACCAACCGCTCTGCCTTGTCCCAATCCGATGCCCTTCCAATCAGCTGCTTCAACTCCGCAGAGCTTAGCGAGATGACCTGACCGCTGACGCGATACGGCGCGAGCCCCGGGTGGGCCTTGGCGAATCCTTTCAGCCGCCACTCGATCTTCTGCGGCCTCCAGCCGTAGTCGACGACGTCCGCGTTTCGGATGACCGTGTACCGCAGGCCCGGCATCAGGGCGTCCGTGTTGTCGAAAGTCGTCAGCACCAGATGGCCGCCGGGCACCATGATGGTCGTGGAGGTGATCAGGTCGTCGCCGTCCACCTTGTGTTCGAGTACTGGCTTTTCGTCCGACCCCGGCCGGACAAGCCGCTCGTACCCGGCGGAGCCCGGGGCACGTTCCAATGGGGCGGGCAGCGTGTGCTGCCTTTGGATCTCGGAGCTGGGCGGGGCCCCGAGAACCGGCGCCAGGCCCAGCGACAGGACAATCAACCGCATCATGACACGTCCTCCAGGGGTTGGGGACGCCCATTCGGGCGTCCGGTGGTACTCCCCTTGGGACGAGTGAGTTGATCTGTCGGATGTAACCGGAACGTCACGCCGGCGCGAGAATGCGAGCAAGCACCGCCTCCGCCCGGGCCCGCAGGTCGGCCTCACGGGCCGGGCCGACGCGGTCGCGGACCCAGGCGTACCCGAGCGACAGTCCGGAACACCGTCCCGGGCGGTGCGCGTCGGTGGCCAGGACTACCTCCGGGTACGCCCGGATGATTTCCTCCCCGAACGATCTCGGCTTCGACCCGTGGTCGCCCAGGAGCGAATCGACCGTCACCTGGAACCAGGCGCCGGCGCCGGCCAGCGCGCCAAGCCGTTCCGGGTCTTCCTGGAACACCTTGTACCGCTCCGGGTGGGCGATGATGGGGACCGTCCCGCGATCGCACGCCCAGGCGACCAGACCGCCCGCGTCCGGCGGGTACAGGGCCGGGTCCCAGCTGAATTCCAGGAGCGTGAAGTCCGGCCGGTCGCCCAGGTGGCAGTACAGGCCGGCCTCGAACTCGCGGCGGTATTCGGCCGAGTCGGTCACCTGGATTTCGGAACCCGGCAGTACGGTCAGCGGGATTTGCACCGCGGCCAGGTCCGCCCGGAACCGCTCGACGTGGGGCAGGATGTCGGCCCGCAGCAAGTGGATGTGCCGGTGGCAGTGCGGTGTGGCAATGACGTGCGTGATCCCGTCGGCGACGCACAACCGGGCCACGGCGAGGGCCTCGTCGGAGCTGACCGGCCCGTCGTCCACCCCCGGCAGGATGTGGCAGTGCAAGTCGAGCATGTGCCTAGGTGAGCAACCCGCGCACCACCGACCCGTGGCAGGCCCGAATCGGCCGGCCGGCGCGGTCCACGATCTCCAGGTCGGCGGGGATGCCGAGCAGGTGCATGAGCGTGGCTGTCAGGTCAGCCGGGGAGACCGGGCGGTCGGCCGGGGTGCCGCCATCGCGATCGGTCGCCCCGTATACGGCCCCCGCCGGAACCCCGGCCCCGGCCAGGACGATCGACTGGGCCAACCCCCAGTGATCGCGCCCGCCGTCCTTGTTGATCTTCGGCGTCCGCCCGAACTCGCCCATGACAAAAAGCAGAGTGTCGGCGAGCATCCCGCGAGCGGCCAGGTCGTCGAACACCGCGGAGACGGCCACGTCCGTCGGCGGCGCGAGCCGCTTGCGCAGGTGCGGGAAGTTGTTCTGGTGCGTGTCCCAGACCGGGGAATCTTCCGGGCCCTCGTAGTGCCAGTACACGGTCACGAGCCCGACCCCGGCCTCCAAGAGCCGCCGGGCCAGGAGGCACCCCTGGCCGAACAGGTGCTTGCCGTACCGCTCCCGGGTCTTCGCCGACTCGTCGTCGAGCGCGAACGCCCGGCGGACGGCCGCGGAACGGATCACCTCGAACGCCTTGCGCGCGCTCGCGTCCGCCCCCTCGAACGCGGCGCTCGGGAGCCGGTCGGCCGCGTGGTCGAGTTGACCTAAGAGCGCGGACCGGTCGGCAAGGCGGTCGGCGGTCACGTCGGCCGGGAGAAAGATGTCCGGGACCAGAAGGCCGGTCCGCTCGGGGTTGGCCTCGATCCGGAACGGGTCGTACGGCTTGCCCAGGAATCCGGCCGTCTGGCCCGGGAACTCGTTCACGCCCGCGTCCTTGATCACCTCCGGCAGGGTGACGAACGTCGGCGCCTTGCCCGGCGGGCGGACCTTGGCCAGCAACGCGCCCAGGTGCGGATGGTCACCCGGGCCAGGGGCGGCCATTCCCGCGGACTCGACGTTGGCCTTCGGGTGCGGCACGCCCGTCAGCATGGTGTACCCGGCCGACGTGTGCGCCCGGTCGCCGTGCGTGACCGACCGCACGATGCACACCTTGTCGGTGCGCTTCGCGAGCAAAGGGAACAACTCGCTGACCTGGACGCCGGGAACGGCGGTCGGGATTGGCCTCAGCTCGCCGCGGACCTTCTCCGGGGCGGCCGGCTTCATGTCAAACGTATCGAGCTGCGGCGGCCCACCTGTCAGGAACAGGAGCAGGCACCGGCGTGCCCGGCCGAACCCGTCCGGGCCGGGGGGTGACGCGCGGAGGAGGAGCGGCGTGGAGAGGCCGAACGCCCCGAGCGCGCCGACACGGAGGAAGTCGCGGCGGCTCGGGCCGGAGCACAGTCGGCGCGGCGGGCCGTGAACGGTGAGCATCGCGCCCCTCCGGGCGACGCGGGCGGCGGGCGCCCGTCACCGATCCGTTTTACCATACCGCGAGGCGGACTTCACGGGTTCGACGACCATAACGTCGCCCGTCGCGATTCTCAGATTCTCTCAATTGTGTTGACGGTGGACCTCGGCCGGTGGCATCATCCGAGGGAAGGGAGCACATCGTCCATCGGCTCTCGGACCGGCATCTCTAACTCTCTTATTCCTCGCCCGATACACCGGACGATTCGCGTGGAGACCACCCGCGTCAAGTCCACCGGAGGTTCACCAATCCCCCGACGCGTCGCACTTCTCGTCTTGGTCGTGGCCGTGGCCGGGTGCGAGGATCAGCCGACCACCAAGCCGAACCGGCCCAACAACTTCGCCGTCGTCCCGACCCCGCTGCCCGGCTCGAACGAAGCGCCCCAGAGGCCGTTCCCCGTGGACCCGTACTACGTCGTCCCGCCGATCATCAAGTCGTTCGACGGCGAGGTGGTGGCCAAGGAGCCGGACCGGTTCTGGGTGCGCGGGCAGAGCGGCCGGCATTATCTGCTCCTCCCCACCCACCACCTTACCAACAAGCCGCCCCACGAGTGGGCGTTCATTAACTACGACCAGATCGAGGTGGGGCAAAAGCTGGTGGTCCGCCTGTCGGCCAAGCTCCCGCTCCTATCCGCGTACACCTGCGAAGCGGTGGAATGGCGGGGGGCCCGACTTCCGGACGGCCGAACGCTTCTGGGTGATCCGCTGAAGGACGACTAAAGTCCAGTGACCCGGGGCCCGTGCCAGCCGACTGGCTGGAATCGACACCGGCTCGGCGGTCCCATTGCGCTCGGGATGGCAAACGGCTGCACCCCCTGGACCCGTTACTACAACGCCGGCGGGAGCACGATTCTCGAACCGCGCGCCACTCTCCGGCTCGTACAGCGGTACTACCAGTCCGGCGGAACGCTGCTCTCCGACGACGCCGGAGCTGCGGCGGCGCAGGTCTACGTGAACGGAAACGTGGATATCGACGCCGGCGTGCTGCAAATGGGGACGGTGGAAAACACGTTCGGCACCCCCAACATCACCGGCTCGCTGCGGTTCGGAGCCACTTCGACGCTCAACATCCACGTGTCCGGGACGGAGAACAAGAATGACAAGGTCACAGCCCAGTCGGTGTCGCTTGTGAACGGCTGCACCCTGGGCGCGAGGTTCACCAGGCAGACGGGCGCCTTTGTCAACACAGAGCGAGAATTCCTGATCGTCACCGGCGAGGTCGCCGGCGCGTGGACCAACACGATCTTCACCGGTGACTCCGTCGGATGGGGGTTGAGTGGCAATAAGAAGCTAAGCCACCCGCCGGCCCCACCAAAGGGGTAGGCCCACGCGGCGCCGCGAATCGCGCGCGGCGGTCCGAGTCTGGCGGGCGTCCCGGAAGTTGGCAGGAAGTGTAATCCCCCGGTCGCTTGTGAAGTCCCGACGTGTCGGGACTTCACGTCGTACCGGCGATTACAGTGCGCTCTGTTACCAGCTCGAAAGACGTTCGCCCCTCGCCCGTCGCGGCTGCCTACACGGTGACGCGCGGCGGATCGGCGCCGGGTTGAGGTTGGGCGTGTCCGTGGGCGGACCTTTCGAGCCGCCGCAACACCTCGAGGATCACCAGGGCCAGGGCGCTGCTCAACACGGCCGTCGCCCCCAGGCCGACGCCGACGCACACGCCGATGGCCGCGGTCAGCCAGATGTTGGCCGCCGTCGTCAACCCCTTGATGTCCTGCCGGTCGTGCAGGTGCAGGATGGTCCCGGCCCCGAGAAATCCGATCCCGACCACCAGCCCCTGGAGCACGCGAGACACCGCCTCGCTCGACATCTTCGCCTGGACCGGGACGAGGACGAACAGGGCGGCGCCGACCGCGACCAGCATGTGGGTGCGCAGCCCGGCCCGCTTGTGCCGGTGCTCACGCTCGTACCCGAGGACGCCGCCGAGAATCGCGGCCAGGAGCAGCCGAACGGCGATGCGAGTGAACTGGCCCGCGTCCGACAGGTCGGAAAAGTCGTCGCGGACTGCGGCCCATACGTCGCCCATGGCTCACGCCCGAATGCCGACCGCCGCGAGCGCCGCGGACACCCGTTCCGGCGTCGGTGGCTGGACCGGGTCCGTAAGCAAGTCCAACACGGCCGCGGTCAACCGCTCCTCATTCCGCGCCAGGATCTGCAACAGCAGGTCGTCCGCCGGGGTGCGCGTCCGCTCGGCCAGCCGGGCCAATACGGCCAGGGTGATGCGAACGGCGTTGCGGACCTCGGGCTCGTTCATGACTCTTTCCGCTTCGGCACGACCGCCCGGGCCACTGCCGGGCCGACGACCAGGCGGTAGGCGATCATCCACAAGAGCGCCACCACCGCCGTCACGACCGCCATGATCACCGGGCGATCGCCGGGCCCGTCGGCCAGTTCCCCGCTCAAGATCAGGGCCACGACCAGGCCGAGCCCGACCCCGATCAGCGCCACCCATTCTGTTCCCAAGCGCTTGTTGGACTTGTCCACGGGAACCTCCATTCGGCAGAAGCCAAAGTCCCAACGTCTATCCTAGCCGGCAATCCACCGGTACACGACGTACAGGCACAGGACCGCCCCGAGGACGATCCACCACGGCTTGCGGGACGGCGGGGCGTCCTCCACCGAGATGTACTTGCCACAATGCGGACATTGCTCGGACTCGTCGTGGACGGACGCCCCGCAATGAGGGCAGGGCATGGTCGGGTCGTCGTCGCCGACGTCGGGAGAGAAGTCGAGCTCCTCGTCGTCCGGCTCCCAGCCGTCGCCGTCGGGGTCGTTGTCCCAGTCGTCGTCCGTGGCCACGCGTCGCGGCATGTAGGCCTTTCGTAGCCATAACCGCCCTCGGTAGCCACAAGGGCCTGACCGTGGGTACGGATCATCTCCGGCATTCGTCGTCGGCCGGTCAACTCGGCGCTGGTTCCCGCGGGCGGATCCGATGTACTTGCAGCTCCTCGTTGATCCGCTGCAACTCGGCTCGGTCGGCGTCCGACAGGGCCGTGGTCCGCAGAAGCAGGTCCACCTTGGCCTCCAGCCGTCGCAGCCGCATCTCGTCCTTCGGCTGAAAGTACGCGACCGCCCTCGACCCGCCGGCGAAGACCAGGACAATGACAAAGATCCAGAAGAAGTCCCAGAACTCGAGAATGGCGAGCATGGTTCGCCCTCCGAGGAGAGGGGTTAGGGAATCGAGGCGCGGCGGCCCGGGCGGGGTTACTCGAAGGGCGAAGGGGGATTCGCTCACCGACTAGTTGCGTAACACGAAGTCTATCGTCTGCTTGCCGGCGACGACCATGACTTCGAGAGGCGACGTGTTTGCCCCCGCATACGTCTGCGGGATCTTTACGTAATTGTTAGCATCCTTGTCCTTCCCCTTCGGCTTGGCCGACTCGGTCTCGATCGTCACCTTGGCTTTGCCGACGGGCACATCGGTCGCCCGGAACGTCCCGTCTGACTTGATGTTGGCGGTGACCATCGTGCCGTCGGCGATGTGGAAGGACACGGTGCCTCCCTTGAGCGGGTTGCCGTTGTAGGTGATTTTCCCTTCGACGACGCCAGTCTTCCCGGCCTTGTCCGCCTTGTCGTCGGCCGGCGCGGGGGGCATGAACAGCACCAGAGCGAGTGTCGTGAATAAGAGGCGAAGTGTGGCAGACATCTCGGGCGTCTCCGGGCAGTTGACGAATTGACCGTCAGGCTAACCGGTCGAGGCGACAGGTGCAACTTCCCGGCACGACTCGCCATTTCCCCGCGATGTCGTAAAGCCGCGACGCGGAGGCTTTGCGAAGCCGAGCGCGCAGCCTGGACGCCTCAGGAGGCTCGATGCACGTCCCCGGGGCGTCCGGCGTGCGCGCTCCGCTCCGCAGAGCCTCCGCGTCGCGGCTTCACGAGTTCGGGGATTAGTAGGCGTGGGATCGCCCCA
>DATFWZ010000530.1:0-8136 GCA_035258765.1 Gemmataceae bacterium | reverse complement strand
GGGGCCGGCAAGAGCATCGAGGTGCCCGTCCGCGGGTGGCTCGACCAGGTCATCCGGGCGGAAGCCTACGTGTTCCGCGGCAGCCTGGCGTCGGCAAACAGCTCGATGACGCCGATGGACCCCGGAGTGCGGGAGAAGCTTCAGCAGATCCCCGGGGTCGAGCGCGTGGTCGGCTTGCGATTCCGCCACCCGGAGTACAACGGCACGTTCGTCCTGCTCATCGGCATCGACGCGGTGGACTACAAGCGGGCGATCCGCGCCCGCGTACCGGAAGCGGAGCCCGCGCTCGACCTGATGGAGCGCCTGCCGGAGGGCAACGTCACGATCGTGTCGGAGAACTTCGCGGACAAGTGGAAGGTCCGCGTCGGCGACACGGTCACCCTGCCCGGCCGGCGGGGCCCGGTCGATCTCCGGGTGATCGGGATCGGCCGCGACTACTCGTGGAGCCAGGGCACGCTCTTCGTGGACCGAGCCCGGTACGCGGAGTTGTTCGACGACGCGCTCGTGGACGTGTACCACGTGTTCTTCCGCCCCGAGGCCGACTACGACGCCACATTCGAGGCCACCCGCCAGGTTGCCGACCGCCAGGATCTCCTCATCCAGGATCGGCCGTCGGTACACCTCTACCTGGCCGGGGTGATGGAACGGTTGTTGAGCGTCGCGTACCTGCAGCAGGTCATCGTGGCAGTCGTCGCGGCGCTGGGGGTCGTTATGGCCCTCCTGATCTCCGTACTCCAACGTCGTCGAGAGCTTGGCCTCTTACGGGCGGTCGGGGCGACGCAACCGCAAGTGCTCAAATCTGTCCTGGCCGAGGCCATGCTGATGGGGGCCCTCGGTACCCTCCTCGGGTTCGCGCTCGGGTTGCCGATGGAGTGGTACTTGCTCCGAGTCGTGATGCACGACGAGAGTGGGTTCGTGTTCGACGTGCTGCTGCCATGGAAAGAGGCCCTGGGAATCGGGTTGATATCGGTCGTGGCGTCCACCCTCGCGGGCCTCGTTCCCGCGCTACACGCTGTGCGGCTCAGGATCCCGGACGCGATCGCCTACGAATGAGCGGCGGAGCCCGACGCGCCAAGCGAGGGCGACGCCGGACCGGCCCGGCCATCCGATGCCAGTCAACGGCGAACCGGGAACGTGCGCGTCCGGAGGAAAGCACTCCGGTCGCTCACGCTCTCGGTTCGCCATTTGCTGTCCGGCTAAACGACCGTGATCCCATCCAATTTCCCGTTAACGGTCGTGTCGTTTTGATCGGTCACCGTCAGCGACTGCCCGGCGCCGGGGGTCTGGAACGTGGCCGTGAACGCATGTCGGCCGCGGTCGGCCGCCTTGAACGTGTACGGCCCCGGGAGGAGCGCCGTCCCGCCAGCATTGCTGAACTGGATCGTCCCCTGGTAACCCGTGACCGTGTTGCCGAAGGCGTCCTGCGCGGTCACCGTGAATGTGTGCGCCACATTGTGCACGGTCGTCAAGGGATACCCGCTCACCAGGAACCCGGTGACCGCCCCCGCGGACACCGTCACGCTTGCACTCTTCTTGACCGTTGGCTTTGTCACGTCCGCCACCGTCACCGTCTGGGCGCCGGCGCGCTTGAGCGTCACCGTAAACGTGTGCTGACCGTTGTCGGCCGACACGAACGTGTAATCCCCGGGGAGATCCGCGAGCGGTGACGCGGTGCTGCTGAAGTGGATCGTGCCCGAGTAGGACGGGTCAGGTTGGTTGAGCGCATCCAGCGCCGTGACCGTAACTGTGATCGACGTCCCCGCCGCAACCTGCGTCTCCGACACGCTCAGCCCGAAGTGGGTCGCCTTGTAAATCGTGAACGGCGAGGAGGGAGAACTCGCGCCGATGCCCGCCTTGGCGACCAGCGTGTAGCCCTCGCCGCCCTTGCTGACGGTGAGGGCCTTGAATGTCGCCAGGCCGACCGCGGCGGTCAGCACAGACCGTCCGCCGAGCAGGGCCGCGCCGGGGTTGCTGGCCAGTGCGAGCGTCACACTGACCCCGGCGGCGACTGGGTTCCCGAAGACGTCGCGGACCTGCACGGTCACGGCGGGCTTCAGAGGGGTTGCGGCAAATGTGTTGGTCGGTTGCTGCACGAACGCGAGCTGGGCGGCCACACCCGGCTTAACCAGTAAGAGGTCCTGTTGACCGTTGGTCACGCCCGCGGCCGAGACGGTTAGCGATTGCGTCCCCGCGGCGGCCATCTCGGGCTGGAACGTGTGGACTCCCTGGTCGCCGGTGGTAAAGGTGTAGTCGGCCGGTAGGAGGGCGCTGCCGTCGCTGCTGGCAAAGTGAATCGTCCCGGTAAACCCGGTGGCGATATTGCCGAATGGGTCGCGGGCGGTCACGGTCACGGGGACAGCCACCCCGGCCGTCGCGGACGTCGGCGCACCGATAGTCAACTGCGAGGCCGCCGCTGCTTGAACTGTCACGTTCGTCGAGGCCACGGGCCACAGGGTCGCGAGGGCCTTCGTCGAAACGGCCCGCTGACCGGCCGTCACCAGGGTGACGCCGCCCGAAAACGTGTGTACGCCGTTGTCGTCCGCGGTGAACGTGTAGTCGGTCGGCAACGAGACGCCCGCGCCCTTGTCGTTCGTGGAGAAGCGGACCGTCCCGCGATAGCCTGCGGCAACGTTGCCGAACCGGTCGCGGGCCGTGACCGTCACGTCAAACGGCGATCCGGCCGTCGGGCCAGGGGACGCGGTCAGTTGCAGGTGATTGGCCGTCGTGGCGACGACGTCGACCGAGTCGCTATTCGTGCTTCCACCCAAGTGGGCAACGATATCGCGCGACCCGGCTGTCCGGAACGTGACGTTGAACCGGTGCACTCCGTGGTCGCCTGCCGTGAATTTGTATGCGGCCGGGAGTAAGGCCGCGGGGTCGGTGCTGGTGAACGTGACGCTGCCCGTGTAGTTCGTGACCAGGTGCCCGGCCGCGTCGAGGGCCGCGACTGCCACCTGGAACACGGACCCGGCCGTTGTGGTCACCGGGATGATGTTCACGCGAAAATGCGTCGCCGCGGTCGGCGTTTCCAGCAGCGTCACCGAGCTGGAGTTGTCGTTGACCACGGCCAGGTCGGGCCGGCCGTCGCCGTTGAAATCCACCGCCGTGGGCCAGCTCGGCCGGTCGCCGACCACGTAGCTGGTCGGCGCGCCGAACGTCCCCGTGCCGGTGCCGGGGAAGATGAAGACGTCGTCTGCGAAGTTGTTGACGACGGCGAGGTCGGTCTTGCCGTCGCCGTTGAAGTCGGTCACCGCGATGCCGATGGGCCGCGAATCGGTCTCGTACTCGGCCCGGGCCGCGAACGCGCCGCCGCCCGAGTTTTGCAGGATCGCGAGCGCCGAACTGCCGCCGAAGCCGAAGAATGTCGGGACGGCGAGGTCCGGCTTGGTGTCGCCGTTGAAGAGGCCAACGCCCACCGAGCCGGGGCCGACCCGGGTCCCGTAGGACGTCGGCGAGCCGAACGTGCCGTCGCCGTTACCCAGGACGACGCTCACCTTGTTTGAGGGCCCGTTGACGACGGCCAGGTCGGCCTTGCCGTCGCCATTGATGTCCGGGGTCGCGAGGTAGGTCGAGTCCCCGCCCGCGCTGATGGCAGTCGGGGCGCCAAATGTGCCGTCGCCGTTGCCGAGCAGGACGCTGACGCTCCCCGAGGCGGAGTGGTTGGCGACGGCGAGGTCGGCCTTCTGGTCCCCGTTGAAGTCGGCCACCGCGACCCACTCCGGGCTTGGGCCGGCCGCGAAGGTGGTCGGGGCGGTGAAGGTGCCGTCGCCATTGCCGAGCAGAATGCTCACGCCGGTCGCCGATGCCGTCGTCGTGACCGCGAGGTCCTGCTTGCTATCGCCATTGAAATCGCCGACCGCGATCGCCGTCGGCTGATTGATAGTCGAGGTCAGCAGCCGCGGGCCGAATGACCCGTTGCCGAGGCCCGGGAAGATGGTGACGCCGCTGTAGTCCACGCTCGAGGTCACAACGGCCAGGTCCGGAATCGTATCCCCGGTGAAGTCCGCGTGGGTGATCGGCCCGGCGCCGCTGACGACGAGGTCCGGCGCCGCGGCGAGCGTCCCGTCGCCGTTGCCGAGCAAAAGGGTGACGGTGCCGACCTGGCTCTGGGAGCCGACGGGCGTCGCCTTGTCCGCGGTGACTACGTCCGCCACTCCGTCGCTATTGAAGTCGCCGACCGCAACGCCGAGCGGCTTCTGGCCGCCAGTGAACACGCGGGCCCCGCCGAAAGTGCCGTCCCCAACCCCGAGGAGTACGCTCACGCTGTTGTTCGCGAACTGGTCGTTGGCCGTGACCAGGTCCTGGAAGCCGTCGCCATTGAGGTCGGCAACCGCAATGTTCGCGGGCGTCTGCTCCCCGGCGCCATAGCTCGCGAACGGCTGGAACGATCCGTCCGGGTTGCCCAGAAGCACGCTCACGCCGTCGTTCGACGGGAAGTTGCACGCGACGGCGAGGTCGGGCTGCTGGTCGGCGTTGAAGTAGCCGAAGACGACCGTGTTCGCGACGAAGCCGGTTTCGTAGTTGACCTTCGTCGCGAAGGTGCCGTTGCCGTTGTTCAGGTTGACGTCCAGGTGGCCGAAGCCGCCGCTGACCGTCGCGATGTCGGCGTGGTTGTCGTTGTTGAAATCCTGGACCACAACGGAGGTCGGGTTACTGCCGACCGTGACGGTCCCCGCCGCCGTGAATTTGCCCGTACCGATGCCTAAGAGGAGGGTGACGGTGCTGTCCCCGTTGTCGGCGACGGCCAGGTCGATGAGGGTATCGCCATTGACGTCGCCCGCGGCGACGGCGACCGGCCCGGTGCCCGCGGCGAACGCGACGGCCGGCTTGAACGAGCCCGTGCCGGTGCCCAGGAGTACGGAGACCGAATTACTGTCTTTGTTGGCGGTGACGAGGTCGAGCTTGCCGTCGCCGTTGAGGTCTGCCGCGAGGATTCCGGTCGGGGCGCGACCGATCGGGACGTTGATGGCGGGTTTGAACGTACCGTTACCGACGCCAAGGAGCACGCTGACTCCGTCGTTGCCCTGGTTCGCGGTCGCGACGTCCATCTTGCCGTCGCGATTGAAGTCGCCTGTCGCAATCGCCACCGGGTGACTCTGCTCGCCACCGTTCAGACCGACAGGGAAACTCGGGGCGGCCACAAAACTCGGTAGGGTACGGTCTTCGAGCGGGTGAATTGAAATCGCTCGCCGCGGACGACAAGGAGCCGAAAGCCGGGCCGGGAATGCGAACCGTTTTCGAACGTCGCGGAGCATGCGCGAGCCCCCAGGGTGCCCGAACCGTGCGAGGGGGCTCGGGTCGGAAGAGTTGGTAAGGGAGCCTAATACGCGAACCGCGGGGCGGCAAATTCGGGAAAGGAACGTGACAAATCAGTGGGAATCGCCCGACTTGAGGGACTCGTCGAAGCGCAGGCGGTTGCCGAACGGGTCAATGACCTCCATGCACTTCGAGTCGTGAAACGTCCGCTCCACGCCCGGGCGCATGTGGCCGTAGCCCTTCGAGGTGATTTCGCGGTGGTACTCGTCCAGCCCGGTGACCCGGAGGAACACCGTCGAACCGGGGCAGCAGTCGCCGTGGTGCTCGGAGAGGTGCAACACGCACCCGGCCCGCGAAACCTGCATGTAGACCGGGGCCGCGTCGTCAAACCGGTGCTCCCAATCGACCGCGAAGCCGAGAAAGCGGACGTAGAACTCCTTGGCCTTCTCGACGCTGAAGATGCGGAGGATGGGGACGGTTTCGTGAACCCGCAACGACATTGCCGCACCGTTCCAAGGGGCCCGGGCGAATCACGACACCCACTCCCAACGCAACAACAGAAACAGTGCGGCCGCAGCCGCGAGGGCGAGGGCCCATCGAAGGACCCGGGAAACCGGCCGTCCGAATTCCTTGCGCATGACTGCCAGCACGGCCTGCTCGGTCCGATCCGAGGCCTCGGAGACGTCGGTCCCCTCGGGCCAGATGTGGAACCCGCCGCGATCGACGAAGAGGCTGCCGAGCTGCCGGATTTCCCACACGCCCCAGATCCCATTGCCATCGTTAGTGCCGCGATAGGCGACGGAATGCTTGCCCAGGTATTGCTTGGTCCATTCGCAGCGCCCGGTCGCGATGTCGTAGCGGCCGTCCACGGTGTACGGGCCGACCCAGTCGTGGCCCGTGCCTGTCAACTCGCCGCCGCTACACGTGAGGGACAGGTCCGTCGGGTGACGTCCCGGGAGCCAGTACTGCAGGAAGAATCCGGTCCACGCCCCGCTGGGGAACCGTGGGTCGGATTCCAGGTTGACCGATCCTTGCGGAGACATGGGGCACCTCGCGCCTTCGTGGTCACGTGGACCACGCCAAACACCCAATGAATATCACCCAGCCCACAACGTACAGCACTACCGGCCACTTCGACGCGTCCCAGCGAATGACAGCAAATGCCCAGCTAAAGAAGGGGATGAACAGCGCCAGGAGCACGGCCTTGAAGCCACTCTGTTTGATCATCACCAGCAGCAGCCAGAAATGGCTGACCAGGACGAGCAAATACCCGAACGCGGCCATGTCGCCGAAGCTGCGAAGGGACAGGATGCCCAACAGAAGGAGCCCAACGAACACAATGGAGACCATGATCCAAATGGCCACGCGATCGGTCGTGCTGCGATTGGCGGAAACCGGTTCCGGCCGGGCGAGCGCTCGCTCCTTGAGTTCGCGGAGGGAGGGCACCATAATCGTTCGCCCGCAACCGCAAGAGAGTGTCGAGCCGGCCTGCCCGGCCGTGACCAGGACGCCGCGACCGCACTCGCAAGCAATTTCATACTGCATCGCGGTACCTCGCGAAATGCGCCGACGCGGCTGGCTCAGCTCACCACTTTCTTGACCACGTGCCCGTGCACGTCCGTCAGCCGGAAGTCCCTTCCCGCAAGTCGGTAGGTCAACTTCTCGTGGTCGAAGCCGAGCAAGTGCAGTATGGTCGCGTGCAAGTCGTGGACGTGGACCTTATCCTCCACCGCCGCGAAGCCGAACTCGTCGGTCGCGCCGATCACCTGGCCGCCTTTCACCCCGCCGCCGGCAAGCCACATCGTGAAGCCGTAGTGATTGTGGTCGCGGCCGCTGAGCTGGGGCAGCTCGGCCACGGGCGTGCGGCCGAATTCGCCGCCCCACATCACCAGCGTCTCTTCAAAGAGTCCCCGGGCCTTCAAGTCGTCGAGGAAGGCGGCGATCGGCCGATCCCAATCGGCAGCGAGCTTCTTGTGTTGCGCCCAGAGGCCATCGTGGTTGTCCCACGGCTGGCCGGCCCCGCTCCACACTTGGACGAACCGCACGCCGCGCTCGATCAGCCGCCGCGTAATTAGCAGCTGCCGAGCTTGCGTGCCGGGCCCGTAGCGCTCGCGGACGCGGAGCGGCTCGCGCATGAAGTCGAACGCTTCGGTCGCTTCCGACTGCATCCGGTACGCCAGCTCGAACGACTGGATCCGGGCCTCGAGGGCCGGGTCCGCCGGTCGCGAGTCCTTGTGCCATTCGTTCAGCTTTTTCACGACGTCGAGCTGCTTCCGCTGTTCGGCCGGGGTGAGGCCGTTGTTGCGGATGTTCTCGATGAGCTTCTGGACGTCGGTGTGTTGAGTGTCGATGTACGTGCCCTGGTAGGCCCCCGGCAGGAACGCGGACCGCCAGTTTTGCGTCGCGACGATCGGGTAACCCCCGGGACACATGGCGACGAACCCGGGCAGATTCTGGTTCTCGCTGCCGAGTCCGTACGTGACCCAGGCGCCCATACTCGGTCGCGGCAGCCGGCCGTCGCCGCAGTTCATCAGCATGAGCGATGGCTCGTGGTTCGGCACCTCCGCGTGCATCGACCGGATCACGCACATTGAGTCGATGTGCCGGGCCGTCTCCTTGAACAGGTCGCTCACTTCGATCCCGGAGTCGCCATACTTCAGGAACGTGTAGGGCGACTTCATCGCCGCACCAGTTTTCCGCTCCGTGCGGAGGTTGGACGTCGGTAGCGGCTTGCCGTGGTACTTGTCCAGGAGCGGCTTGGGGTCGAACGTATCGACCTGGCTCGGCCCGCCGTTCATGAACAGGTGAACGACATGCTTGGCCTTACCGGGGAAGTGCGGCTTCCTGGGCGCAAGCGGGTTGGGCGCGTCGGCGTGCAGG
>DATFWZ010000529.1:0-9339 GCA_035258765.1 Gemmataceae bacterium | reverse complement strand
CGATTTGACTGGAAGGGGAACCTGGTGTCTCGGCTGCCCGCCGCCGGGGCAGACGGCGGGCCGATCCCGACGATACGAATCGAGTCCGGGACACTGACGTTACGGCAGGATGGCCGGCCCGATTCCGTATTCCACGGCATCGACCTGACCATGGCAGCGACGGACGGAACGATGACCGTGACAGGCACAGTCGAGGACGAGGCCTGGGGGAAGTGGACGGCCGAGGGATTGATCCCGGTCTCTGGCACGGGGTCCGCTTGGCTCACGCTCCGGACGGTCGCCGCGCAAAAGGTGGGCCCCGAGCTCCTTCGTCAGGTGCCGTTCGTCAACCCGAGTGCATGGACGCACGTCGGCCTGTCCGGCATCACGCCGGCAAAACTGGATCTCACGTACGACCCGGGGACTGGGCGCGTTCATTACCGGGTGGCGCTGGTGCCGACCCAGACCGAAGTAGACATCGCGAGCATCGGGCTTCACGCCGGCGACGCGGCCGGGAATCTGGTCGCCGAACAAGGGGTCGTGACGCTTAGCAACGTCCGCGGGAAGTCGGCCGATGGGGACGTGCGGCTCGATTCGCGGATGGACTTCTCGGGACCAGATAACGACCTGCGGTTCAGGGCCGACCTTACCAACGTGGACGTGCGGAAGTTGCCGCCAACCTGGCAGTTCCCATCGCAGGTCGAGGGCCGGCTCTCTGGTCACCTCGAGTTCCGGATCGTGATCCCGGCCCGCGGTCGGGCGCGATACGAGGCGTCCGGTCGGGCCGTACTGACGGACGCGAAGTACAACGGTGTCCGGACCGAGCCGGTGCCGTTCGACTTCAGTTACGGCGCGGGCGGTCGATTCCAGTTCACGGAGCGCCGTTCACCGACAGGACCGCACGAGGTCCGCAAACCGGACGACCCGGCCGGACGCGGCCCGAACCCGAGCGCCAGGAGGGGTGGTATCGTCTCGTCCGTATTGAAATTCGCGGCCCGCGTGGTCAAGCCGCCGAACGCGCCGCCGGAAGAACGGGCCTATCTGCATCTCAACCTGGCGTTCCGCGACGTGGATCTGCATGAACTCCTCAAGGCGGCGGGCGTCACGGTCCCGGTGCGGCTGGCGGGCAAGGTGACCGTCCAGGTGCAGGTGGACGTGCCCACCGAGACTCCGAACGACCTGAAAGCGTACCGCATGACGGGGACGGTCGCGTCCAAGCAAGTCACGATCGACGAGTTGACCGTCGAGGCGATATCGGCGAAACTCAATCTGCGCAACGGTATGCTGGAGGTGAACGACTTCGCCGGCCGGCTCCCGGGTCCGCCCGGGGACCGCGGCGGTGGCTCGTTCCAGGCCCGGGCGGAGGTTGACGTCGGTGGTTCCTACCCGTTCCGGGCCTCCGTCAAGCTCGACACCATTTCGCTCGACCACGTCGAGCAGTTGAAGAACTTGATGCCCGTATCGTTCCGCCTCGCGGGGCAGGCCACCGCAAATGCGAAGCTTGAAGGAACCCTCAACCCGTTGACTCTTCGCACGAGCGGCGAGTCGCGTGTGATCAAGCTGCGGGCCGGGCCGATCCGGGTGGACAACCTGAAATTCCGCTGGGAGAGCGACTCCGACAAGATCCGGTTCCGCGACACGTCCGCCATCCTGTTCGGGGGTGAAGTGTCGGGTGACCTCGAAATCCCGTTTCGGGAGTCGGTCGCCGGGACCGGCACGCTCAAGCTTCAAAATCTCGACCTCGCGGACCTGTCCAAAGCCCTCGTATCCGGTGTTGACCTCCGCTTGGAGGGGAAGGCGGGAGGGGCGATGAACCTGCGCTCCCCGGCCGCCGGGGAGGGCGAATCGCGCGGGATGAAGGCAGAGATCGAGCTTCGGTCGCCGGCCCTGAAGGTCAGGGGCATCCCGGCCAAGCGGCTTAAGGGAACGCTGGAATATGCCGACGGCGTGGCGCAGTATCGACTCGTCGCGGAGGCACTCGGCGGAGAGGTCGAAATCAGCGGCCAATATCCGCCGGATGGCAAGAAGGCACCCGCGAAAAAGGACCCGAAGCCTCCTCCGAAGAAAGATGGTGGCCTGAACCTCGGCCAGATCAAGTTCCGCAGCCTGCAGCTCTCCCAACTCTGGGAAGTCATCGGCCTGAAGAACACCCTGGGCCCGCTCGACGCGGACGTGAGCGGCGACTTCCCACTGACCACAGACGACGACGGCCGCCTGGTCGGGTCCGGTCGGCTGCGGGCGGACCGGTTGCGGTGGCGGGGAAGCGAACTGGCCGCGACCGCCCAGGCCGGTATCCGATTGACATCGACGGAGATGACTTTCGACGAAGTGACGTTCTGGGTCGGTGAGGGGAACGCGCGGGCCAGAGCAGTGTTCCACCGAACCGACCCGGACCGGAGCTGGGCCCGGTTGACACTGACCAACGTGCCCGCCCGGCGACTGCTTTTCTTGTTTCCCGAGATCGCCGCCCACGTGGACCTAAACGTGGACGGGCGGTTGACGACGACCATGGGGCGAGAATGGCGCGGCGCCGGCGTTCTGACCGGCGCGCGGGGCACCATTTACGGGATTCCGGTGACGGAAGTCCGACTCCCTATTGACTGGGTGGCCGTCCCGGGGCGAGGCCGGAGCGAGGTCCGCGTGCGCGAGGCAACCGCGACCGCGGCCAGGGGACGGGCCACGGCCCGGTTGGACGTGAACACGTTCAGCGACCTGCCGCCCCGTCTTTCCGGGGACGTTCAGTTTAGCAACGTCAATCTGTCGCAGGCATTCCGGGAGACCGGTCGCGTCGTCGGCAACCTGATCGCGAGCGGCAGGTTCGAGTTCGCGGCCGAGCAGTTCCGCGGACCCGACGATCTGAGCGGGACGTTGCGAGCGACCCTCGGCGAGTCACAACCGTTCGCCCTGCCGGTCTTTTCTGCCCTCATTCCATATCTTGGGCTCGGCCGCGACTCCTCCACGACGATCCGGGAAGGTGCGGTCCGGGCCGTCCTCGGCAAAGGGGTGTGGAAGATCGAGCGCTTGACCCTGAGCGGTTCCTCGATCGATCTTTATGCGAACGGGACGGTGACGACGGCCGGGCGACTCAACCTCGCGGTGACGGCCACGTCGCGCGAGCGGCCCGGACAGGCGGTCGTCCGGCGGATAATCCCGTCGGCGGCCCTGGTCGCCGGGCCGACGCAGCCGCTCGGCCAGAGCACCGTGGCCGATGGACTCGGACTGCTCGGTAACTACGTGGTCTACCTGGAGGTGACCGGCACGATAGAATCGCCCATCGTCCGCCTCGGAACCCTGCGCACCCTGAGTGAAGATGCGGTCCGGTTCTTCCTGTTCCGATTCCTCACACCGGCCTGACGCATCGCTGCTGGTCATGGCCCTGGCACTCTTGCCCGTCATCGCCGGTTGTTCGTCGTCGGACTCCCGCGTGGTCCTGTACTGTGCCCAGGACCGGGAGTACGCAGAGTCCATCCTCGCCGAGTTTTCCGCGATCACGAAAGTCACCGTCGCCGCGAAATACGACACCGAGGCGCAAAAGTCCGTCGGGCTCTATCAGGAGTTGGTCGGCGAGAAGGATCGCCCGCGGTGCGGGGTGTTCTGGAACAACGAAATCCTGAACACGATCCGACTCCAACGCCAGGGACTTCTCGAGCCGTACGAGAGCCCGTCATCGGCGTCGTACCCCGATTGGACCAAGGCCAAGGATCGAACGTGGCAGGCTTTCGCGGCCCGGCCGCGAGTGCTGATTGTCCACACGAGCGTCCCCGAGGCCGAGCGGCCGCGGAGCATCCTCGATCTGACGGACGCGAAGTGGAAAGGAAAGTTGGCGATCGCCAAGCCGCAGTTCGGGACGACGGCGACGCAGGCCGCGTGCCTGTTCGACGTACTCGGGGTCGAATCGGCTAAGGCGCTCTACCGCGGCCTGAAGGCGAATGACATCACGGTGGTCCCGGGGAACAAACAAGTCGCCCAGGCGGTCGCCGACGGCCAACTCCTGGTCGGCCTGACCGACTCAGACGACGCGATCGGGGAATTGAACGCCGGGAAGGCGGTCGCGATCGTCATCCCGGACCGGGACGGTCACCCGGCCCGCCCGCGGCTCGGGACGCTGTTCCTTCCGAACACGGTGATGGTCATTAAGGGCGCACCGAACCCGGACGGAGCGCGAAAGCTGGTTGATTACCTCTTGAGCGCGGACGTTGAGCGACGTTTGGCGGAAGGCGGGGGATATCAGGTGCCGCTCAACCCGGAGGCTCGAGCCACTCTACACCCAGCCCTGGTGCGTCCGGAGCAGGTCAAGGTGATGGCCGTGGACTGGGAGAAGGCCGCGGACCTTTGGGACGAGGCTCAGCAGTTCCTACGCGATGAGTTTGCCCGCTAGCGCGCATTTCAGGTGGCTGGAGCGGCCGCGCGAGGCGGAGCCCGAAGCGGAGCGAGGGCGACGCCGGCTTGTCCTCGGGCGCCGCCGGGTCGGCTTCGCCCTCGCTCCGCTTCGGGCTCCTCCTCACCCGCGACACTCCCGTGAAGCTCGCTCTAGCCGCCAATAAGGCCTAGTCGGAACGATTCGATGTCCGGACATGTCGCTGCCCACATATTCAAGTCAGCCCTCGTCGTTCGGCAGCGGGTTCTCGGCAAAGACCCACTCCGCGACCGGCTTGCCCTCAACCAAGTGTTGTTGCACAAACAGCGGGATGCGGTCCGCGGTCAGGCCGGCATACCACGTCCCCTCGGGGTAGACGACCGCGATCGGCCCGCCCTGGCAGACGCGCAGGCAGTTGACCTTGGTCCGGTAGCAGGCGTTTGGGCCGGTCGATAGTGACAGGTTGCGTTCCTTCAGCTCCTTCTTGAGCGCCTCCCAGGCCGCCAGTCCGACCTCGGTCGTGCAACAGTTGTCCCCGACGCACAAGAACACGTGCCGATGGTACGAGCCGATCGCCAACTTGGCCGCGACCTCGGGCAAGGATCCGGACTTGTCGAGCTTGTCCATGTCCCCCTCAAGCCGCTTGCGGCATTGCTCCAGCTCGCCGTACCCGCCGGGCGAGCTCCTCGAACACCAGAACCGACGACGTGGCGACCGCGATTACGATCCAGTCCAGGACGCCGAGCGGCTCAACCGAGAAGGTGCGCCCGCCGGCCGTGACGATCAACACCTGCCCAACCACGATTGCCGCCATGATTCCCAGGAACGCCGGGTTCCGCAACGCGCCAACCAGCCCGCTCGTGTCCGGCGTCAGCGACCGGCAATTGAATGCGTTCCACACCTGGAACAAGACGTACGCGGTGAAGAATATGGTGACCTGGCGGACGTTCAGCGGGGCGAACTCCCACCGGTCCGGGTTGTGCCCACTCCCGGACGCGAACCACCCGGCCTCCATGCCGAGTAGCAACGCGATCATCACCACCACGAAGAACCCCGCCGTGCCCAGGATCGTCCGCCACATGGCCGGGGTAACGATGCTCTCGTCCTTCCGCTTCGGCCGCTGCCGCATGATTCCCGGCCGCGGCGGTTCGCTACACAGGGCGATGGCCGCGAACGTGTCCATGATGACGTTGATCCACAGGAGCTGAAGGACGGTGAACGGCGGTTTGACCCCGAAGAACGGCCCCAGGAACGCGATCACCAGGGCCGAGACGTTGATGGTCAGCTGAAACTGAATGAACCGCTGGATATTCTCGTACAGCGACCGACCCCAATGAACGGCTTGCACGATCGTGGAAAACGCGTCGTCGAGCAGGACGATCTTGCTCGCCTCCTTGGCCACCTCCGTCCCCGCGACCCCCATCGCCAGCCCGACGTCCGCCCGCTTCAAGGCGGGGGCGTCGTTGGTCCCGTCCCCCGTCACCGCGACCACGTGCCCCTGGTCCTGAAGCAGGCGGACCATGCGGAACTTGTCCAGCGGCCGGGCCCGAGCCAGGATCCGCAGCCGCGGAAGCCGGGACTTGAGTTCCTCGTCCGACATCTTGTTGAATTCGTCGGACGTCAAGGCGATGGCCGCCGGGGAGTCGAGCAGGCCAATCTCGGCGCCGATGGCCCGAGCCGTCTCGATGTTGTCCCCGGTGATCATCTTCACCTCGATCCCGGCCTGGCGGCACTCGGCGATCGCGTCCGGGACATCCGGACGGAGGGGGTCGCGGATGGCCACCCACCCGTCGAACACCAACCCGCGCTCGATCTCGTCGCGGCGGTCGTGGAGCGAATCCTCATCGCGGGGGGTGTCCGCGGGAAGGTCGCGGTGGGCGAAGGCCAGCGTCCGCATCGCCCGCCCGGCCGCTTCCCGGAGTTGCCCCGCGAGCACTTGCAGATCAGCGTCCGTCAGCGGGACGGTTTCACCGGCCCCATCCAACCCGTGGGTACAGCGCTCCAGGACGATCTCCGGCGCCCCCTTCATGAACACGACGAGTCGGCCCTCGCGTTCGACCACGCTGGTCATCCGCTTGCGGTCTGACGAGAAGTGCATCTGGTACCGCAGCGGGAACACCTCGCGCCGGTCGCAGTAATCGATCCCCGCCTCCCGCGCCCAGCGCAACAGGGCCCCTTCAGTCGTGTTGCCGATGACGACGGTCTTGCCGTCCTTCACTTCCAGATTCGCGGTCGAATTCACCGTCCCATTCAAAACCGTCCAGTCGGCCGGGGTGCGCAAATCGGTCGTCAGCTTCGGCCAATCGCCCCCGCGATTGTGGACTGCCCCCGCCAGGCCGACGCGCTCCACTTGCATTTGGTTTTGCGTCAGCGTTCCCGTCTTGTCTGAGCAAATCACGGTCGCTGACCCGATCGTCTCACACGCGACGAGTTCGCGGACCAGGCTGTTGGCCCGGGTCATCTTCCGCATGGCCAATGCCAGGGACACTGTCACGCTCATCGGCAGCCCCTCGGGGACGGCCACGACGATGATGATCACCATGTACACGAAGTACCCGAGCAGCGCTCCGACCGAATCGTTCAGTGCCTTGCCAGTCGTCTCGAGGGGCCCGGCCGCCGGGTTGGTGATCCGGTTGCCGGTCGCGTCGGTCAGGTATTCGCCACTCGCGGGATCGACGACGAACGTCGGGGAAAAACGGACCTCGCGGGTGAACACTACCCCGCGGATGAGTAGCGCGAGAAAGATGGCCAACGCCGCCGCGTACCCCACCTTGCTGATCTGACCGGCCAGTGCTGTCAGCTTGACCTGCAGGGGCGTCTCCTGCTTGGAAACGGTCAGCTTCCTTTTGATCCGAGCCTCACCAGTGTGCGCGGCCGGCCGGTCCGCCTCCCCGTCCGTTTCGGCCGACAGCCGCCGAGCGATCTGGCCGATCATGGTCAGGTCGCCGACCTCGGCGACCACCATCTGCCCGGCCCCGTCCACGACCTGCGTCCCGCGGTACACGCACCCGGGGTGATCCGGCCCGTCGGCCGGGTCGTCGTCCGGACGGGTCAACTTGCGGACCGGTTCCGACTCTCCGGTCATGAGCGACTGGTCGATGTAGAGCTCGTTGGCCCGCCGGATTCGGCCGTCCGCCGGGATCTCGTCACCCATCTCGAGCACGACCAGGTCCCCGACGACCACGTCCTCGAGTGGGACGGTGTGCACCTCCCCGTGCCGCATCACCTTGGCGCGCAGTGATTCCTTCTCGGCGTTAAGTACCTCGAATGCCCGGTCGCTCTTGTACTCGCTGGCGAACGCCACCCCGGTCGCGAGCATGACGGCGACCATGACGGCCAGCCCTTCGTACGACGGGTGGCCGGAGACGATGCTCAGGAGCACGAGGACGATAGCTGTGCCAAACATCATCGACGGCAGCCATTCGCGGAGCTTGAGCGCTAACGCGACGACGAACACGGCCACACTGAGGCCGAGCCCGAACAGGCCCCACGGCCCCTCCGGGGCGAACAGATCCACCACGGTCTTCAGGAGCGTGGCCGCGAGCAGGATCTTGACGATCGGCTCGTCGAACTTTTCGAGAAACTTCCGCCAGAGCGGCTCCCGCGGGAGCGGGGTCAGGCGGTTCGCCCCGAACCGACTGAGGCTCTGACCGACCTCGTCGTGGTCCAGTCCCCGGTCGCGAGCGGCCGGAAACTGTTCGTGGATTTCGCGGAGGGTGCGCATCAACAGTCCTTAAACGACCAATGACCGATGACCAATGACCAAACCCGGTGGGTGGTCATTCGTCACGGGTCATTGGCTATTGGTCATTCGGGGAGCGTTACTGCTCCGTAATCTCTTTGCTCTTGGCCGTCGCCAGCTCGTCCGCCTTGGCCTCGTACTGCTTGAGGACGTCCTGCACCTTGTCCTTGGCCTTCTTGGCGTCGTCCTCGGTCATGGTCTTGGCCTTCTCCTCGGTCTCGACATGCTTGTTGGCGTCGCGGCGGACGTTGCGGCACGACACCTTGGCATTCTCGGCCAGTTCCTTGACCTTCTTCGCCAGCTTGGTCCGCTGCTCGCCGGACATGGCCGGGATTTTGAGGCGGATTACCTTGCCGTCGTTGTCCGGGGACAGGCCCAGATCGCTGTTCCGGATCGCCTTCTCGATGTCCTTGAGGGCGGTCGCGTCAAATGGCTTGATCAGGAGCTGCTGTGGTTCCGGCGCGCTGACCGAGGCGAGCTGCTTGATCGGCGTCGGCGAGCCGTAGTACTCGACCCGCAGGGCGTCGAGCAGGGCCGGGGAGGCCCGGCCGGTCCGCAGTCCCTTCAGCTCGTTACGCAGGACCTCCAGGGCCTTTTCCATCCGGTCCTTGCAGTCCTTGATGATTTGGTCGGAAGTCATGTGATGGGTCCCCATTCCGTCGTCCCCGGCCCGCAATCAGGAACCCGCGTCGGGTCGTCCGCCGACCGAACGGGGGATTGAGGACCGCGGACTACCGATTATTCCGTAACCAGCGTGCCGATCGGGTGGCCCGCGACCGCCCGCTCGATGTTCCCTTCCTTCTTGTAATTGAAGACCAGGATCGGCAGCCGGTGCTTCTCGCACATCTCGATCGCCGACAGGTCCATGACGCGCAGCTTCTCCTTGAACACCCGGTCGTAAGTCAGGCGGTCGTAGCGGACCGCGTGCGGGTTCTTCTCCGGGTCGTCCGAGAACACCCCCTCCACCCGCGTGGCCTTGAGGAGCAGGTTCACGCCCAGCTCGATGCCGCGAAGGGCCGCGGCCGTGTCAGTCGTCACAAACGGGTTGCCCGTCCCCCCGGCGAGGATCACGACACGGCCCTTTTCCAGGTGGCGCTCGGCCCGGCGGCGGATGAAGAACTCGGCCACGCTATCCACCCGCAGGGCGGTCTGGAGCCGCGTCTGTATCCCGAGGCTCTCCAGCGCCTCCTGGAGGGCGAGGCCGTTCATCAGGGTCGCGAGCATGCCCATGTAATGGGCCGTCGCCTCCTTGATGACCTCG
>DATFWZ010000528.1:0-4514 GCA_035258765.1 Gemmataceae bacterium | reverse complement strand
CACGTACGCTTCCCGCCAATCTTGTGCCCGCATGCGCTTGATCCATGTCTTGAGCGCCGCTTCGCCGTACGCGGGCCGCCGCAGCCGCAAGTAGCCCCAGTTCGTGGTCGCGACGAGAGGGACCTCCAGATCGTCCCCCGCATCCGCGATGCAAAGGGCCGTCCGGCGCTTGCGGAGGAGCCCGAAGACCTCTTCGTCGAACCACGACGGATGCCGGAACTCGAACGCGATGCGGCGCCGCGCCGGCAGCCGCGTAAGGAATTCGCGCAGTCGCGGCGCGTCCTTCTTGAAATTCGGCGGCAACTGGAACAGGACCGGCCCGAGGCGACTCTTCAGCGCCCCGACGACTTCGAACAGCTCCGACACCAGATCAGCCGTGTCCTTCAGCCGCTTTCGATGCGTGATCAACTGCGGCGCCTTGATCCCGAACCGGAAACTCGCGGGCACGTCGCCCGCCCAACCGTTCACGACCGACGCGGTCGGTGTACCCTTGAACGTACTATTGATTTCAACGGTGTGAAACTGCTCGGCGTAGTAGCCGAGCATCTGGTCCTGCGGGAACTTCTTCGGATAGAAGGAGCCTCGCCACTCCTTGTACGAGTAACCGCTGGTGCCGACGTAGAGGTTCATGAGCCGTCCGTATGTTTTGCGATCTCGGTCCCCGCCCGGCGCGACCTCTATCCGAAGGTCGCCTCTAACCGATCAAATCGTCCGGCCTTCAGGTCGCTGGCGGGTAGGTGAAGGGACAGGCTCATGTCGGACACACCATAGTCCGGTCCCTCGAAGTAAGGGATCAACACGAGCTGGACCCAATCGGGCCGGTCCTTGAGCGGCTCTTCGCCGGTGTTGCCATGCGTGACCTGCCCGAGCAGGACGTAGGCGGTGCCCCCAAGATTGGTCGGAAACACGCCGTCAAACTCGGACGCCTGATCGTCGCTGAGCGTGACTCCGGGCCACTTCCGGAACTCGCCCGGGAGGCGCAAGGTCTCGACGAGGCGCAACCCGGGGCGGTACGGCGCCGGAGGGTCCATTAGACCTGTGGGTCTTGCCGCACGCGCGAGCCGTGTACCGCGTGGGGCGAATTGCACGAGCCGCGGACAATCGTCGGGTGTGGGGTAGCAGTTCTTACCGTCGGACTGGGTGCGGAAGATCGACAGGAGGCCGGACGCCGGGAACGCCCGACCGGCGACGGTGCCTTGGAGATCAGACAGGTCGAACTGGCCGATAAAGTGGAGTGGGACCCCGTTTGCCGCTGTCGGGTAACTCGCGCCGACGGGCAGGTCCGGATCGCCGCCCAGGCGGGTAGCCCCGATTGCCGGCGGCGTCGGTGGCGGATTGTCAAAGTTCGCCTCACCGACCTCCAGGCGCAGGGCTGGGCGGGCGAAGGCCAGCAGCTCGTTCCGCCGATCCCGGAGTCCGCATGCGACAACCTTTTGAGTAATCGTCAGTCCGGTCAGATCGGCCCATGCCGGCGGTACGCCGTCAAGCGACGGCAACTTTTTCCCCGCCCGACACGCCAGAACAAACTTCCGGAGGACCGGCCCGCGCGGGTCGTCCCGCTCTTCGAGCCAGTCTGCGTAGACGAGCCGCGGGGCGTCGTCGGTGAGGTGGTCCACGACTCAGTAAAGCAACGCGAGTTCGTCCGCCGAACGGGCTACTCGCTCGACCTGGACCAGGTCTGCCGTCGCGGCCTTCTTGCGCGTCTCCGCTGCCTTTCGACCGGCCGCGCGACGTTTGCGCGTCTTTGCCGCCTTCGCGCCGGCAGCCCGCTGCTTTCGCGTCCTTGCCGCCTTCGCGGCCGCGGCGCGGCGCTTTCGCGCGGCCGCAGCCTTCTGAGCTGGTGTCATGAGGCCTCCGCGACAAGCCCCCATCCTGGCGGCCGTTGACCGTTTCGCCCCGCTGATGGGACTGGCTAGGGTATCACCTGGTACGTCACAAACGCGATCCGCTTCCCGTCCGGCGACCAGCACGGGACATTGACCGTCCCCTGGCCGCCCAGGAATCGCGCCAGCACGCCGATCTTCTTCGTCTCCAGGTTCATCATCCGCAACGACACGTCCTTGTCCGCCGGGTGGCCGGTCACGTCCTTTTCGTACGAGAGGAAGACCAAGCGCTTGCCGTCCGGCGAGGGGTGCGGGAACCAGTTGTTGAAGTCGTCGTCGGTGATCCGCTCCTGGTCACTGCCGTCCGACTTCATTCGCCAGATCTGCATCCGGCCGGTGCGGTCGGAGTTGAAGTAGATGTGCTTGCCGTCCGGCGAGAACTCCGGGCCGTCGTCCAGGCCCTTCGCGTTGGTCAGCCGAGTCTCCGCCCCGCCCGTGGCCGGGATCGAGTAAACATCGAACTCGCCGTTGCGCTCGGCGCAATACACGAGCGTCCTGCCGTCCGGCGACCAGCCGTGCCAGTACGACGGCGCGAGCGGGGTCACTAGCTTCGGCTCCCCGCCGCCGACTGGGAGCGTGTAAATGCGAGACTTCCGGTCGGGTTGCGACTGGTCGCTAATGACAAGCTGCGTCCCGTCCGGGGAGACGCCGTGGTCGTTGTTGCAGCGGACCGCGAACCCGGTGTCGATCACCTCCGACTTTCCCCCCGCGACCGGGATGCGGTAGATGCGGCCGCCGGCGTTGTAGATCAGGGTCTTGCCGTCCGCGAGCCAGTTGGGCGCCTCGATCCGCGTCGGCGTCACATATACGACACGGCGGTCGGTCGAGGCCATCGATTGCGTTTCGAGCGTGCTGTAGACCGTGAGCGGAGTCTTCGGCGGGGGCGGCATGACGGGCGCAAGCTCGACGTTCGCGAAGACGGCCGTTTCCGAGACGTCCTTGTCGTGCGAGCAGACGCCGAGGCCGATGTGGAACGACTCGCCGAGGTCGATCCGCACGGACGCCCCGGAGAATTGCAACCGCTCCCCCTTCCCGGCCAGGTACAGCAGCACGTACTTGCCACGCTTGACGAGCTGCACGCGGGTCGGGGCCGCGACGTTAGATTGCACCTCGTGCGTGGCCGCCCCCCTGGCTTCGCGGAACTGCAGCGACGTGAGCCCGTCACCGTGGACCGCGACATCGACGTAGGCCGCGTCCGCGTCCAGCCCCTGCCGAAAGAGCAGGCATGCCTTGCGGTGCGGATTCTTGCCGGCCCCCACGAAGGCGATGTCGGCCACGATGGCGAGGTCGCCTTCCGCCTTCCTCCACGCAAAATGGAACGCATCCTTCGCGGCCCACATGTTCTCGCCGCTGCCGGTAACGGTGTAGCACCTGGTCGCCTCGTCATACTTCGCCGACCCGGGATGTAGCACCGTGCCGACGTCGGCGTGGTCCTCGAAGATGCCGAGCTTGTTGGCGGCGGGCTTGGGCGGGGATGACTTCTCGTGCGTCGGGTACTTGCCTGCGAGCGCGGCCTTGACGTGGACGCCGAACGTGGGCGTCGGGGTGTACTTCCAGTCCGAGACCAGCCGCGGGCCGGCGTGCGGGTGCATGTCCCAGGCGATCCAGTCCCAGTCGTGTTCATCCAGGGCCGCCAACACGTCGCGGACCCACGCCTCGGCCCGCGGGCCGAGCGCCTGCGGGCCGAGCGGCTCTGTCCCGAACTCGCCGATGATGACGGGGAATTGCTTCTGTGCAACTTTGATTTTCTCGACCCATTTGTCGATCGGGTCCTTGTTCGGGTAGTAGTGGCACGCGTAGACGACCCCATTCCCCTTCGGGTCAGCGAGGCGCTTGCCGTCCACGATCCCGGACAGGTCGTACGCCCAGTTGATGCCGCCGGCAACGACGACGTTTTTGGCCCCCGTCTCGCGGACCGCGTCAAGCAGCTCCTGCATGCCGACGGCCTCGAACTTCATCTCCGTGCCGGCCCGGCGGTTCCGCTCGGTGACGATCCCGCCCTTCAACCAGACGTCCCAGCTCACGTCGTGCGGCTCGTTGTAAAGGTCGAAGAGGACGGCCGGATGGTCCTTGTACGCGGCCGCGACGTCTTTCCAGAACGCGAGGCTATTGTGGTCGGGCATGACGTGCTGGGCGATGTTCTTGCCCCACTCGCCCGCGTCCGACCAGTGCAGGTCGAGCATGACGTAGCAGCCCTGGCTGGCGCACACGCCCACGACCTTATTCACCAGCTCGCGGTACGCCTGGCCGCTGTCCTTCTGCTCCGGGGCCTTGCCGAACCAGCGGTCCTGCGACAACGGCAGGCGGATAATGTTCACGCGCCATTCGCGGATGGCGACGTTGACGGTCTCGAGGATGTGCCCCTCGCCGTCACTGGTCCACTCGAGGGACGCGGCGTTGACCCCGCGGAGGCGGACGCGCTCGTTCTTATCGTTGACAAGGTGGGTCTTGGCCGCCTTGAGCATGGGGGGCATCTTTACGGACTTCTCATCGGCCCGGGTCGCGGCGTGAACGAGGAATACGGCGATGCCGAGCGCCATTGCCATTCGCGACATGGTATGTCCTCCCGTCGCCTGGCGCGAGTTTTGTGGTAGAGCGTCCACGCCAAGGTGGTGGGCCGGCGGCCTCGCT